>JAGLYJ010000099.1 GCA_023132365.1 Mycoplasmatota bacterium | reverse complement strand
CATAGGCATTCCGCCTTTTACCTGCTTAATAGCTTGTATAATTGTTTCCAGCGCGCTTTTATTAGCATGTTTATTGAGTGGTAGATTACCTAATCCATGTAAAAGGTTCTTTAACCCAATAATCTTGAACAATGGTTCTTTACCAATGAACGCAAGTGGATGTTTTTTATAAACTTGCATTATAAATATCGGATCAGTATATTCAATATGATTTGAATACACTACAAAATTTCTATCTTTTGGCAGATTTTCCTGACCCGTAGTAACTAACCTAACCCTATTATAAAATCTAAAACCATACATCGAAATTAAATTAGCAATTTTATGTTTCCATAGTTTACGATAATCTATCTTTTCAGTTGTATATACAAATATAACAAATAAAAATAAGAATATAAACGTTATGACAATATTACATATTAGGAAAAATAAAATAACTTTGGAAACTCCAAAAAAGGTAAATGCTATCGCATTATTGATGCCAAATATAACTGTGAGTACAATTGATAGTACTATTTGTATTAAACCTAACATAATTACTTTAACCTCTCATATACAGCAAATATTAAGTTCTCACGTATATCTTCACTAACCAAAGTGAACTCATCTAAGTTAAAATTCAAATATACATTTCCCTTGTGCTCTTTCTTGATATGTGTAATATACAATCTATCAGCATATGGAAAAGACAATTCGTAAATAGTCTTTCCACCTATTATAAATATTTCCTCTTCATGTGGTTGTTTAAGATACTTAAATAAATCATCAATAACAGTAACATTAGGATATGAAAACGGTTCTAATGAAGCAACCACTAGATTTCTTCTAGGTAATGGTTTCCCATTAATAGACAAAATTGAATTAAATGTCTCCAATCCCATTAATACGGTTTTATTAAGGGTTTTAGCTTTAAAATATTTTAAGTCTTCTGAATAATTCCAAGGCAAATCATTATCTTTCCCGATAAGATGATTTGGATCTGTTGCAAATATTAAAGAAATCATTATATTGCCACCTTCCCTTTTATAACTGGATGAGGATTATAATCAGTAAGCACAAAATCATCAAACTGATAATCTTCAATATTATCATGATGTTTAATAATCATTCTAGGTAACTTTCTTGGGGTTCTTGAAAGTTGTAAATTTACTTGTTCAAGATGATTCAAGTAAATATGTGCATCTCCAACAGTGTGAACAAAGTCACCAACTTCTAAATTACACACCTCAGCTACCATCATTAAAAGCAGTGCATATGATGCAATGTTAAAAGGTACACCTAGAAATGCATCCCCAGATCTTTGATATAGTTGAAGAGATAACTTACCATCATTAACATAAAATTGAAATAATAAATGACAAGGCGGTAACGCCATGTCTTTTAACTGTGGTGGATTCCAAGCCGAAACAATTAAGCGGCGGCTATTAGGATTGTTTTTTATCTCACTAATGACGTTACCCAATTGATCATAACCTGAAAAATCACGCCATTGTTTACCATAAACTGGACCTAAATCACCATGTTTTTTAGCGAAATCATCATCACTCTTAATTAGTTCTATATATTCTTTCATTGTTTCATTATTATAATCTGGAGAATTAATAAATTTTCTATATGGCCATTCATTCCAAATTCTTACTTTATTATCAGCCAAATACTTAAGATTAGTATCTCCTTTAACAAACCAAAGCAGTTCATGAATAATCGATTTTAAATGAACTTTCTTAGTTGTTAGCAATGGAAACCCTTCACTTAAATCAAATCGCATCTGATAACCGAATGTAGAGATAATACCGGTATTAGTGCGATCAGGTTTATTTGATCCTTTTTCAAGGATATGGTCTAAAAATTCTAAATATTGTTTCATCTTCATCACCTAGTAAAAATTATATCATTATTTGGTTTGTATAAAAAGATTAAAATAAAAAAACTATGAATTAACATAGTTTTTAAATCAAACCATCATTTTTCCTTCACTTTATTAATAAAAGTTACTTGTTCAGCTATAATTTCCGGATATGAAAATATCTTCTTCTCACCTTGAATAAAATACTTTTGTTGAAGCCTTGCTTTTATGCCTACTGTATAACCTTTCTTACAGTAGTTAACAGTTGCTTCAGCAATACCACTCCATAATGTACATTTCAGAAAATCTGTTTCATATTCATTTGTAGCACCGCTCTTAAAGTTTCTTTTAATAGCTATTGTTATTGTTGTTACTTTTAGTCCACTGTCTAGTACTGTTAGCTCTGGATCAGCTACTAATCTACCTACTAAGATTGCTTGATTCATAATAACCTCCTTTTTAGGAGATTATACTAAAAATAATTTATTGTTCCTAAGTACGTATTTATAGATAATCAATTCGAAAAACTATAGTTTCTTATCAATATTTGTAAATTCTTAAATATACCTATGAATTGTATTTAAGTTTTGTGTTTTCTTTTTAAAACCTCACTATAAACTGCGTTTCTTGGTTTTAATAGAATTAAAGCTAAGTATCTTCACATTACGCTTAAAGATATTGTTTATAAACATTATATATTTATTTTGGTACATCTCGTTGTAACTCTCTAAACTGCAAATTATTATTGTATGATATGCTACATATTCAACTCACTGTTTATTAATTTCTCGAGTATCTGATTGTATTCTTTTGGTTTTTCTAAGTTTGCTATATGTCCAACATTTGCAAATTCAATGAATTTAACATTTTTATTTTTTTGAAGTGCTTCAGAGATCTTCTTAATATGCTTATTGATTTCTTTATCATATTGAGCCTTAATTATTATAACGGGAACATCTGTTTTATTTATCAAATCAATATAACTATAATTTGCTAACATGTAATGTGAATCAATAATGGCTTTTGGTGATGCCTTTTTAAATACACTATATATTTCTTCTTGAGCAGATTTAATTTTTGAAGAGTGTTTTGATGCAAATCTTATATATCCATCAAACTTCATTAACTTAATTAACAGTTTATCAAAAAAACATATGAGTTTAGCTGTCCATTTAGACATTTTTAGTTCTGGAGTAGTTCCATTAGTAATTATCATTTCTATTTTTTCAGGAGCTACTTTTAGTATTTCATAACCTATTACTCCACCCATTGAATTTCCAACCCA
>JAGLYJ010000098.1 GCA_023132365.1 Mycoplasmatota bacterium | reverse complement strand
CCCGGTAGCTCAGCAGGATAGAGCAACGGCTTCCTAAGCCGTCGGTCGGGGGTTCGAATCCCTTCCGGGTCGCCACTTTATGTAGCTATACAGCCATTATGGTTGTATTTTTTTATGGCTATATACTTTTATTTAAAATGTCTAATATCTAGTTTCGTATAAAGAAACTAAGTTATATTAGAAAAAATCTATTTACTCATCACAATTTAAATAGTATAATATAGAAGATGAAAAATCACTTTTGCTTTAACACATGTTCTAAGTCTTATAGAATTATGAAGGAAGGTTAAATGTATGAAGAAAATTTTAATTTTAATTTTATCATGTTCAATAACGTTTTTATCTGCATGTCAAACAACTACAACCACAACAACCATTGAAATAATAAATGATGAAATTGCATCTGAAAAAATGAGTTCATTTGAATTTAGTGGTATGTCAATGACGGAACAAGAATTGATTCAAATCTATGATGTTTTTGAAAATCATACACTTGTTAATAAGAGTCTTGACTATGGAGATATGTTTATATTTTTGGACCACTATATCGTAAGCTCTAATTTAGATGATAAATATTATATTTTTCGTGACGATGATTACCTGTTTTCTAATGCACTAGCTGAATTCAACCTAATCTGTCATCCATATGAGACAAGTTATAATCCATTCGATTTAAGACAAGCAAACCCGGATAGTAAGTTATATTTTATCAAAGAATATGATGACTTTGATTTGGAATATCTAATATACAAAACGGCTGAAAATGAATTTAATGTAATGATATACCATATGGTAGATGGTAACTTTTCTGAATTTTTAAAAATATTCAACGTTCATACTGAGAACGAAACAATATATTCTGAAGATGTTTTAATTTATAATGTTAATGATATGATAAATGAACTTTTCGTTGGTAATATGAATACTGAGGATTTTACTGCAGGTATTTTTAATGAAATACACTTTGTCTCTGCTAGTTCTATAGATGGTGATATCCTGATAACATATGATAGTTTAGACGAGTATTTTCTTGAAGTGATAATTAGTGATAATGGTTTTTCCTCAAGTCATATAATATTCGTTAATATATTTACATTGGAAAGTAGAGATATATTCTTTGCAGGATCTATAGATTGTTTTAGTGGAAGCTTGTATGAATTGTATAATAATATTGAAAGCCTAATTACATTTGATTTAATATTTGGAGATGAAGGTTATACAAGTAATAAAGATAGATTAGTCACATTTATTAATCTATTTGATGATGATATTCTTATAGAAATTGATTAATCATTATTTGATGTGATTATCAACAAGAAGAACAACCAATACGTTTTTTATAATTATGAGCAATCATATTTGCATTTATATAATTTTTAGACTCTCTATACGTGATTACTAATTGGCTTCCTATGCCGTCGGTCGGGAGTTCGAATCCCTTCCGGGTCGCCACATGAGGAGTTTTTTATCCTTTTTTATTTTACTTACGACTCGATAGCTCAGCTGGATAGAGCAAAAGCTTCCGGAGCTTTAGGTCGGGGGTTCAAGTCCTCTTCGAGTCGCCAAAATAATTAGCCACTAATTTGTGGCTTTTTTTTATACTGTATATCTAATAGTAAGTTAATTATTTCCTTATTATTTTTATAAGTAATATAGAAACACGGCTTAGTTTCATATATAATGTAATAGAGGTGGGTAGAATGAATATTAATGAATTAATTAGTGAACTTTCAATTGAAGAGAAATGTTCACTTCTAGTAGGCAAGAATATTTGGGAAACAAATAATATTGATAGACTTAGTATTCCTTCTATATTTATGGCAGATGGCCCACATGGGCTTAGGAAGGTTGTTGATTTAAATAATACTGTTGAAACTATTTCTAAAGCTGTATGTTACCCGTCTTTAGTTACTTTAGCATCTTCATTTGATCCAAAATTAGCATTTAGAATGGGAGAGAGTATTGGGAAAGAATGTAATGCTCAGGGGGTTAATGTCATACTTGGTCCAGGAATCAATATTAAGAGACATCCTTTTTGTGGAAGAAACTTTGAATACTTTTCTGAAGACCCGGTTGTCACAACTAAAATGGCTGAAGGATTTATTAAGGGAGTTAAATCACAAAATATTGGTGTTTGTATAAAACATTATGCACTTAATTCTCAAGAAGACTATAGAATGACTTCAAGTTCAATAGTTGATAAGCGTGCAAAATATGAAATATATTATAAAAGTTTTATGGAGCTTGTGAAATTAGAGCCAGAAATGGTTATGTGTTCATATAACAAAGTAGATGGTATCTACGCAAGTGAAAATTTTAACCTTTTACAAGAAGTCTTAAGAGATGAATTTGGATTTAAAGGTGTTATAGTCAGTGACTGGGGTGCTGTCAATGTTAGAACTAAAGCCTTAATTGCTAGTCTTGACCTTGAAATGCCTGGTCACCAAAGTAATATTAATCAATTAGTACATGATTACAAAAAAGGATATATTAACTTAAAGACAATAGATGCTTCAGTTAGAAGAATATTAACTTTGATTGATAAATTTAAAAACCAAGAAATAAAGAAATCAAATCTAGATAAGAATCATAATGTATCAAGTAATATAGCTGCTGAATCAATGGTTCTATTAAAGAATTCTGATGACCTGTTACCACTAAAAAATGAAGATCATGTACTATTAATTGGAGACATGACGAAGAATATCAGGTATCAAGGTGGAGGTTCATCACATATAAATTCTCATAAAGTAGATACTATTTATGATTATCTAACTAAACATGAGAACATAGATTATATTCAAGGTTACAGTGATAACAGCAATGAATCAGATGATGAATTACTGTATCAAATAAAAAATCTCGCTCCTAATTACAGTAAAATCATTATTGTTTGTGGGCTAACTGAACAGTATGAATCAGAAGGGTATGATAGAGAACATTTATCTATCCCAAAAAATCAAGAATATATAATTAATCAAGTTTCAAAACTAAATGAAAACATTATTTTAGTTATGCAAATGGGTTCACCAGTAGTAATGCCATTCATTCATAATGTAAAAGCCATATTGAACTGTTATTTATCTGGAGAAGGACTAGGTTTAGCATTAGATCAAGTTTTATTTAGTAAAGTTAATCCTAGCGGAAGACTAGCTGAAACATTCCCTAAGAACTATCATGATGTCCCTTCTGATAAGTATTATAAAACGGGTAATAATAACGTGTACTATCAAGAAAGCATCTATGTTGGTTATCGTTACTATATGTCTAATAATATGAATGTATTATTTCCATTTGGTCATGGTTTATCATATTCTCATTTTGAATACTCAAATATGGTAATTAATAAAGATAAGCTTACAACTTTAAAACAAAACATTTCTATTAGTATTG
>JAGLYJ010000097.1 GCA_023132365.1 Mycoplasmatota bacterium | reverse complement strand
GTCATATGAATTTGATAGGGAAGCTTTCAATCTATCTTCTGAATTATTAATTGTTTCTAATATATCAATTTTATTTGGAACGCATAGTTCATCTGCATGTGAAGGTGTTGAAGCCCTAACATCGCTGACAAAGTCAGAAATAGTAAAGTCAGTTTCATGACCAACCGCAGAAACAATAGGTATTTTAGAAGCATAAATACTTCTAGCTACAACTTCTTCATTGAAAGGCCAGAGGTCTTCAATTGACCCTCCACCTCTACCAATAATTAAAACATCTACTAAATTATCTCTATTTGCTTGATTTATTTGGTCTGATATAGATTTCTTTGAATTAATTCCTTGTACTAGCGCTGGGTAAATTATAATTCTAGCTAATGGATACCTTAATGATAATACATTAATTATATCCTTAACAGCCGCACCTGTTGGGCTTGTTACAACCCCAATGCTTTTTGGGTATTTTGGTAAGGGCTGTTTATGTTCTATCTCAAATAACCCTAATTTTTCTAATTTTTCCTTTAAAAGTTCATATGCTAAATATAAATCGCCAATTCCATCTAAGTCCATTTTTCTAATATATACTTGATAGGTTCCATAAGGTTCGTAGACACTGATATGTCCTTCGACGATAACTTTATCCCCATCTTTGGGTTTAAAGTTCAATGATTTAGTGTTTGAAGCAAATATAACTGCTGAGATTTGGGCTTTATCATCTTTAAGAGTTAAATACATGTGTCCTCTAGAATGATGCTTAAAATTTGATATCTCAGCTTTTATAAGTATTTTCTGTAAATTTTGATCGTTGTCAAATTTATACTTTAAATACCGATTCAAAGCTGTAATTGTCAAATATTTTCTTTCCATCTTCTATTTTAAAGACTTTCTAATATTATCTAAGAGCTTATTATTAAATCGTTTTGCCTGATCATCTTCTAGATTAGAAAACTTCTTAGTAAGATTTATAGCTTCATTAATAGCTATGTTCGAAGGTAAATCAGTATAAACCATTTCATATACTGCATTTCTAATAATCGCTTTATCAACATAATTAAGACGATCTATAGTATATCTAGCTAGGTTTTTAATTATGATCTCATCGATTTCATTAATGTGTGAAATCACACCTTTAAAACGGTCTACAATATCCTTTTCATTTTCTTCTGAATTAAAATCTCCACTCATAGAATGCGCATACAATAATTTAATAACAATTTCTCTAAATTCTGTTCTTCTCAAATAACATCACCAACTCTCAATTATATATATTTTATCACATATATATAAATAATAAAAGATTTTTAGCCCCTAGAAATAACAAAAGCGAAGCATTAAACTTCGCTTTTAATATAACTATTTATTTTTTGTAAATATAAATGCCTCAAAAGGTCTTAATATAAAGATTTCACATAAGTCTCTTTCAGATGAATTACTATATAAATATTGGTAATCAGTAATTTGATAATCACTTAGATTTATCTCAATATTATAATCTTTAAAATTACATAATACCAAGTAATTTTTAGTGACTCCTGAATTTACGTATGCAAAGCTTTCTTGACTTTCAATATCAATGAAATCAATTTTACCAAAAATGATATTCTCTTTATCTTTTTTGCGGTTTTTAAGTAAATATTTATATGTATTTAAAATTGAATTACTATCTAGTTGATCCTTTGAAACATTAATATCTGGATAATTAAAATTAACTTTCATGAAAGGAGTATTTTTAGTAAATCCGGCATTCAGGGAATCATCCCATTGCATCGGACTTCTTGAATTATCACGAGAACGGTCTCTGAGTGCTTGCATAGCTTCTAATTTACTAGCACCTCGTTCAATAAAATTTTTGTACTCAGTGAATACTTCAATATCTCTGAAGTCTTCTAAATCTTCATATAAAACATTAGTCATCCCTATTTCTTCACCCTGATAAGTAATAGATGTTCCAGGCATGTTATATAGTGCTATAGCAAGCATTTTAGCTGACATAACACGATACTCTGAATCATTACCATAATGAGACACAATTCTAGGATGATCATGGTTATGCCAATAAATTAAGTTCCATCCCAAATTATCTAACATTTTAAACCAATGATTAAATGATTTCTTAATGTCACTAACTCTTAACTTATCTTTACACCATTTGCCTTGAAAAATATCGCTATTATTACCACTATCAGCCCAAACGTGACTAAAGTGAATTAATAAATTGAATTCACCTGAATCATAACCAACATATTTCAGAGCTTCTTCTTGTTTAGCTGCGCCTGATTCTCCAATTGTAATTAGATTATTAGGAATAAAATATTTGTCTGCAATAGCTTTAATGTAATCATGATGTTTAGGTAGTGAAGAGAAAAATTCATAACCAGGATATCCATCAGGAAAATTCCAGTCTTTCTCTAAGTGATTAGCAGCGTCAACTCTAAACCCATCTACGCCTAAATCTAACCAATATTGGATAACATTACCCATTGCTTCTCTTAATAATGGATTGCGCCAATTTAAATCAGGCATTTTTTTGGAAAAAATATGTAAATAATATTCATCAACAGCTTCTTCATAATTCCAAGTAGGGCCTCCAAACCAGCTTAACCATCTAGTTGGTCTTGTCCTGTTCCCTGAATTATCATAATTTGGCTTTTGCCAAATATAAAAATCATGATACTTATTAAAATCCTTATGATTAGGGTTTCTTGCTATTTGAAACCATTCATGCTCATCTGATGTATGATTTAATACTAAATCTGTAATTAACTTTAATCCTAATCTATGTGCTGTGTCTATCATTGTTTTGAACTCTTCAATTGTCCCAAATTTTGGATTAGTACTATAAAAATCACTGACATCATAGCCATTATCATCCATCGGAGATGCATAATGAGGAGATATCCAAATAGTTTCTACCCCTAAATCTCTTAAATATGGTAATTTATTAGTAACACCAAGAAAATCACCAATACCATCATTATTACCATCAAAAAACTACTTAAAGTAATCTGATAAATAATTGTTGATTTCCACCAATCCTTGTTCATAATCTCACACTCCATGTATGTACATTATAGCATATATATCCCTATAGAAATCGCTATTTTAATGCGTTAACGTTTTCATATTTGCTAAATTTATCTCCATAAACAAATTTAATATCAAACTGTTCTAATTCACTTCTTTTTAGTGTGTTACTAGCATGATTCAATATATATTTAACACCAAACTGATTTAAAACAGGCAAAAAGTGTTTAAGGTTATCATTGCATAAATCAGAAAACTCAAGAATTAGATAATCTAGATACTTAAACATATCTAATTGAGTAACATTTAGCATTTCTACAAAATTAGTTCCAATCAAGCCAATCTTCTTTTCTTTTAAAATATTTAAACTAGTTAAAACTAACTGGTAATCATATATATCA
>JAGLYJ010000096.1 GCA_023132365.1 Mycoplasmatota bacterium | reverse complement strand
GAGCGCCAAGAAAATATTATCGCATCACTAAAAAAGGTTTTGAGCATTACATTAACCTAAGAGATGAATGGGATCAATTTATTGGCGGTGTATATGTTATATTAAATAAGGGAGGAAAAAAGAATGAAGAAGTTTATGAAACGATTAGAAGAAGAATTGAACAAATGTAATTTAAATGAGGGCGAAATTGAAGAAATATTGGCTGATCATGAAGAAATGATTAATTCAGCTATAAGTGAAGGTTTGACAGATGAAGAAGTAATAGAAAAATTTGGTGATCCGAAACATTTAGCAGAAGAACTTTCACAGTTTTCTGAGGAAAAAGATTCAGAAGAACCAACAGAAGAAAAAATATTTGCTGATGTTAAAAAAAACTACGATGTTTCAGTAAAATTAGTAAATGAAGATGTTGGATTTTATATTCATAAAGCAAATGAAATTAAAGTTCAATATTTTGGAAAAAGAGACTTCAAACGTTATACTATTGAATTTGTTGACAACAAACTTACTATAGAAAGACCTAAAGGCTTGAATATTGAGATGTTTTCTAGAGACAATGGTGCAGAATTCAATGTATATTTACCTAAAGGGGTAAACGCTCATGAATTCAAGTTAAAAACTGTTAATGGAGACTTAGAAGTTGAAGGTTTATCGGCTAATCAAGTTGAAATTCAAGCTACAAACGGAGATCTAGAAATAGATAATCTTCAATCAGTTGACTTTAAAGTAACTACAGTGAACGGTGATATAGAGGTTAATCATGTATCTTGTGAAGAATTTGTTGCTTCAGTTGTCAGTGGTGATATTGAAATATCAGATATGACTTGTAAAAATGATATATATATGAATACAGTTTCTGGAGATATAGAGATTAATGATTCAACATGTGCCGAAGCTACTTTAAAGACCGTATCAGGGGACCTTGAAGGTAATGAATTCTATCCGGAAGTAGTATCTCTAAAATCTGTGTCTGGAGATATAGACATTAATAATAGAGACAAAAGCAAAAAAATTAAAGTTAAAACAAGAAGATCTGTATCTGGAGAAATCAGCATTAATTAATATATAAATATTATTAATGGTGTATAATAATTACTAGAGGTGATAAAATGCAATTAGTAAATAAATTCAGAGATATGAATAAGAAAATGGAAGCATATAACTATGTTTTATCAATAGTAGGCTGGGACTCTGGAACCGAAGCACCAAGAAAATCTTTCAGAAGAAGAGCGGAAATGTTAGGAATAGTATCAAGAGAGCTATTCACTTTGCAAGTTTCAAAAGAATATCAAAGTGTTGTTGAAGAACTTTATTCTAATATTGATACATTTGATGATAGTTTCCAAAGAGAAGTTAGGAAGGCTAATAAAGAATTAAAGAAAATTATTAATATTCCAGAAGATGAATTTGTGGAGTATCAAGAGTTATTGCAACTTTCTCAACAAGTTTGGGAAGATGCAAAGGAAAACAATAATTATGAAGCCTTTAAAAACAACTTAGAAAAAATAATTGAGTTTAATAAGAAGTTTGCTTTATATTACGCTCCCAAAAGAAACCCATATGACACTTTATTAGATGATTATGAGGAAGGGATGTCAACTATAGAGTATGATGAATTTTTTAATTATTTAAGAAAAGAATTAGTTCCTTTTGTAAAAAAAGTACTAGAAGAAAAAAATAATGAATATGATAAGTTTATAAACGATTCATATGACCCTAAAAAACAAGAGGAGTTTTGTAATTATTTAATTAATGTATTTAAATTTGATACAGATAAAGGATTGATGAAAAAATCAGTTCACCCATTTACTTGGAATACATCACCTGAGGATGTTAGGTTTACTACAAGATATTTGGAAAACTATGTTTTCTCAAGTATTTTCGCCGCTATTCATGAGTTAGGACATGCAACATATGAACAACAAGTATCCACTGATTTTGATGGAACATTATTAACGGGTGGAACTTCAATGGGAGTTCATGAATCGCAATCAAGATTTTACGAAAACACAGTAGGTAGAAGTTTGGCCTTTTGGGAAACTCATTTAAAGAAATTTAAAGAATTATTTCCGGAACAAACAAAGAATATTGAACCCATTGACATGTTTAAAGCAGTTAATAAAGTGGAAGCTTCACTAGTCAGAGTTGAAGCAGATGAATTAACTTATCCAATGCATATTATGTTAAGGTATGATATTGAAAGAAAATTAATGAACGGCGATGTATCTGTAGATGATTTGCCACAATTATGGAATGACTTAATGGATGAATATCTAGGAGTTAGGCCGAATTCCGATAGTGATGGTGTATTGCAAGATGTTCACTGGAGTGCGGGACTTATGGGGTATTTTCCAACATATGCTTTAGGATCAGCTTACTCAGCACAGTTATATTTTACGATGATTAATGATTTAGACTTAGATCAAATTATAACTGATAATAAAATGGAAATAATCAACGAATGGCTTAAAAACAAAATCCATAAATATGGATCAAGTAAAACTCCAAAGGAATTGTTGGTAGAAGTTACAGGGGAAGAGTTTAACCCTAAATATTATGTAAAATATTTGATAGAAAAATATTCAAAAATATATTTTTAATGATTTGAAAAAAGCGGCTTAAATTAAGCTGCTTTTTTTATTCTTTAAAAATAAATGAACTTATGTTAAAATCTATATAGCAAGTTATAAGGAGGAAATGCATGTTATTAGAAAAAAAATTGATTGAGAGATTAATAAATGCGAGTTTATCAAGAGGTGCAGACTTTGCAGAAGTATTTGTAGAGAGCACTCTATCTACAACACTTCAATCACTTTCAGGAAGATTAGAAAAGGTTAATAGTAATAAATTATTTGGAGTTGGTATTCGTGTTGCCAAGAAATTTAATACAGTTTATGGATATACAAATAGTAATAATCCAAAAGACTTATTAAAGTTAGCTGAAGATTTATCAAAGTCTTTTAACGATGATAAGTTAACAAGAAGCACACCATTAAATGATCTTGAAGTTGGAAAAAGACATAATGCAAAAATATTACCAAGTGAAGTTACTTTAGAAGACAAAGTTGCTTTTATGAAAAAAGCATTTAAGGTAGCTAAAGATTACAACGAAGCAATTAAGCAAGTTATTGTTAACTTAATTTATGTAGAATAAAATGTATTGATTGCTAACTCGGAAGGAAGATTTGTCTCTGATAAAAGAGTTAGAGTAAGATGTGGTATTAACGCTGTTGCATCTAAAGAGGGAACTATGCAAACCGGCAGTGAAGGACCAGGAGCCGGAAAAGGTTACGAGTATTTATTTGAAGAAATTAATATAGAAGAGTATGCAAAGTCAGCTGCTGAAATAGCTATGACTATGCTAAATGCGGAAGAATGCCCAAGTGGTGTAATGCCAGTTGTAATTCACAATGGATTTGGTGGTGTAATATTCCATGAAGCTTGTGGACATCCGCTT
>JAGLYJ010000095.1 GCA_023132365.1 Mycoplasmatota bacterium | reverse complement strand
AACACTACTTAGATATAATGCTGGTTCACCTTCTACTTGGTTAAGAAATTCAGCTACTCTTTTAGTAACACCTCTAGCTTCAATTGCATATTCACAATTTCTTATCCTCCACTTCAAGTCTTCTTGAACATATCTATAAAAAGAACTACTTAAGATTTCATCACTTATATCATCATACATCTTGTAAGGCAAATACAATCGCTCAAAAGCAAGAGGCATATCTTCAGATAATCTTAACCGTTCAATATAATAGATAGGATCCCCAACTTTAATTTGTAGTCTAGTAGCAGTTACCTCGTCAGCTACAGATTTAACCTTTTTTAGCAAACGTGTTTTAACTGGTGAATCAAGTAACTTCATTTCATTAGTAAAAGATAAGAAACTACTATCTTGCTTCTTAATTTCTTTCTTATTAAAAGTAACAAAGGTTCCTCTTCCTTTGTGACGATAGATATAACCATCTACTAATAGATTATTAATTGCTTGCCTAACCGTCATTCTAGCTACGCCATACTCTGCACATAGTTCTGTTTCTGATGGTATTAAATCGCCTTGCTTAAGTCTGCCTTCTAAAATCGCTACTCTTAAGTCTTGTTCAATTATTTGATAAATCGGTCTTTTTTTCATATTTACCTCATATACTCATAAACTAGCAATTTGCTGTTTTGAGAATTCTTCCTTTTCTAAATGATTAGAATAATATTAAAATCGAAAACTATTTTGTATAACGACTCTATCTAATCTATTTTTAGTTTAATTATTTAAAATTTTTATAATAATAAATTAATATTTAATATAAAGTTTCGTTTATAAATTAAAATATTCTTCTTTTCTTTGAATATACATGTGGACATTGTAAAGTGTTCCATCTCCATTATTAGGATGCAGTGAAATTACTTCTCCACCTAAGCTTGGATCTACCCCTTCATAAGAAATTCCAAAAGCATCTGAAAAATCTCCATTCTCATTTACACCAAGAGGACAAACCATTGTCGCTGTTCTTTCTGAAGTCATTGGCACTCTATATATAACATCATCAATTGTTCTATACAAATATACTTCATGCCAGATAGCATCTAGTACTGTTGCATTTGTATTTAATGTAGGTTTTCCTTCATTGGAAACCTGATCAATTGCATTTACTCTTTTAAATTCTGCTTTTTGCACACCCATTCCGGCTGATGGAAACATTTCTGTAACAAATATTTTATTGAAATCATCCCCTAATCCATACTCATCTCTTATGTTAGCGTAAGCAGGATTCTCTGTTTCTGCAATCAATTCGATTCTAAGTTGTAAATATCCAGGTTGAGGTGATACCACACTCATTTTAATAGTATCTCCAGGATAATAGTAATACTCGTATTCAAATGGGTCGGCGTTTCTATAACAATTATTATTGGTACAACTTTCAGCACTTGTTATATATCTCCAAAATGGCCTAAAAGCAATCCCTTGGGTTGAAACTTGATAAGGATTATCTGGACTATAACCAATACTCCATGTAAGACCAACATCACTTTCATTATATGCATTACCCCCCATATAAATTGAAGCGTTATCTAGAAAATAACTTATTTTAGTATCATCATACCTTAATGGATCTGGGGTAAACTCAGGTATAGTAAGTGTTGCTTCAATTCCTAACCAATAATCTTCACTTGATACTACTTTACGATAGACTGCACCGCTAAAACATGATGGTGTATAAGGTTTTGATGCCTCATTCTCAATAACTCCTTGATACACATCTGCTGTATGCCACCAATTTATTGGAAGCAAATTTTCATCTTGACCAATTGTGAATGTATAATACTCAATTCTAGTAAGATTATTGTATTCCAAAGTTAACTCGAACTCCACAGTTTCAATAGAACTACCTAGAGTAACCGTGCCATCTGAAGTTACTATATTTTCATTGCTTGAAAGCCATTCTGCTTGAATAACTTTATTATCATATATATATTCACTTGGAAGTACTATATCCTCATAAATAGTTCCAACAGGAACTTCTACCAAATTGTTTGCTACCAAATACAACACTAAGTAATCATCATTTCCTAAAACTGTTATATCAAAGTTATGTTTAAGAATCTCGTCGTTATAGTTTAAGGTTAAAACTAAAACTGCTTGTTTAGATGCTATATTTGGAGTAATAACTCCAGCTGAATTTATGACATTTGAAGCTGTAGATGTCCAGGTTGCAGTCGCTGTATATTCCCCAACTGAATAACTATCTAGTAAAACAATGTCTTCCGCTGTTTCTTGAGGTATTACTACACTCTCAAGAATCAAATCTAAAACTTCCTGGTCACTTCTACTTGTTGTTTGAATAGTTGAAGTTTCTGTAGTGGTTTCTATTGTGGTGGTGTTTGAACACCCCAGCATAGCTAAAATAACTAGAAATTGGAAAATTAAAATTGTTTTTTTCATCAGGCGTTACCTCCCAGAAACTTTAATCGTTGTAATAATCTTCAGTTAAACCTAAATTTTGATATGTATCGATATATTCTTGATGAATTCTTGATACTAAATCAATCATTCCATCTCTTACGTTGCCACTAATTATTGAGGCTTGGATATCTAACATAAATGATTTTGTTTCATCTTGACTTCTTGCATAATATAAGCTATAAAAATAATCAGGATAGCCTTTAAACATAACACTTTTATGAGCTTCTAGTGAAGCATTATCACTTTCAGGACTATAATATAATTCTAATGTATTAAAACTCCATTCCTCTACAATTTCATCAGTTGAAACATACCCAGTCGAAGAGTCTATTTCAGGAAAATATTGTAAATCAGCCCAAATTCTAAAAATTGTTTCTTCATGGAAAGCAATGTTTTCATAACCAGGTTCTACTTTATCTAATGAGTATGATGAAGACACAACATAGGAAGTTTTCCCATATACTTCATTGATATAATAGTTACTCAAATCTGATTCAATATTTGGACCTACAGGATAAGGAACAAATCCCATTTCGAATTCATATCCTAACCATTTTGTACTATCATAAATCCAATATGGCTCACCATTATGGAATGCTATATTTCCAGCTTTAAACTGAGGTGCAGTGGCATTTGACAATGAAGCACTTGTATATTCCCACATGCCCACTGTATCTACCAATGTATGCATATATAGTAGAGTATCAATTGCTACTTGTGTACTTAACTCAGATTTTAAATCCATCGTAACTACATGAACCCCGTTAGCCCCTAACATTTGATAAGCCCAGTTATATGGTCTACCACCTATTACAGCTGCTCCTTCAATGTCTTTGGCAGAAATTCCAGGTAATAATTGATTGCTAATGGTCGTAAATGCATCCCAATCCCATTCGCCCTCTAACCACAAGTCGCTAGGTAGAGTTCCCATACCTTCACCAAGTAATTCTTCCAATAAGGAAATATTGTAAAAAATCCCTTGCCCAGCTAATGGATACGAATCATCATAAGCATATTGTTTTCCAAGAACTGTCCCAAAAGCTGCT
>JAGLYJ010000094.1 GCA_023132365.1 Mycoplasmatota bacterium | reverse complement strand
AGAACGAATTTTAATTATGTTTTCATTATTTGTGTGTGCTACTTTACTGTTTTGGTTCTTTGGTTTAATATATTTTTATGTTTTACCAATTTTTGGACTCCTATACATTTTTGTGGGAGGTAGACGCAATGCTTAATTTAATAGTCGCTGTTTCTCTTTGGGCGTTCTGGATTAGTTTTGTTGGACTTAGCATAATTTTATTATTTATGCGAACTGGAAAAGCTATTTATGATAAACAAACACTTAAGGATTCATTATTTATAATTTTCTTACCATGTTCGATAGGATTATATATTAAATACAAGGAAAAATCAGTATTTAAACTTTATTATCAGATATTGGTAATTATTCAATTTGTACTTATGTTATTAGGTAGCATTATGGTCTTCTATATTCATTTTGGATAATTAATTTCTAATAACTACAAAACTTTTTAATAAATAAAACAAAGTAAAAGGACTAGAAATAGTCCTTTTAGTTTCATTATGCACCTCTAATACTGGATTTACATGAATATATTATACTATATTTACTATTTAAACTGTTTTCTCCTGATATTGAAGTTTATACAAATCATAATACATTCCTTTTTGTTTTAGTAATGTTTGATGATTTCCGCGTTCAACTATTTCACCTTTGTGTAGTACTATAATTTGATTCACATGTTGAATAGTAGATAATCTATGAGCAACTATAAGCATCGTTCCAATAGTCATCATTTTCTCTAAGGAATCTTGAATTAACTGTTCGGTTTCAGTATCTATATTGGCTGTAGCTTCATCTAAAATCATTACACTCGGCTTATGAACTAGAGTTCTTGAAAAAGATAGTAACTGCCTTTGTCCTGAAGAAAAATTATTTCCTCTTTCTCGAACTTTTTCTTCATATTTATTATCTAGTTTGTTAATAAACTTGTCTGCATTAACATAGTTAGCTGACTCTATCATTTCTGAGTCAGTTATTGAATCTTCTTTAAGTTTGATATTTGATGCAATAGTTCCACTAAACATAAATACTTCTTGAAGCATTTGTCCAATGAATGAACGCAGTGAACTAATCTTTATTTTTTTAATATCTATTCCATCTATTAGTATTTGTCCTTTTTGGATATCGTAATTTCTAACAATTAATGATAGAATAGTTGTTTTTCCAGCGCCAGTGGCCCCAACAAAAGCAACGCTTTCTTTGGCGTTTACTTTAAAAGAAACATCTTTTAAAATCCATTCTCCTTCAATGTATGAGAACCAAACATTTCTAAATTCAATATTTCCTTTGATGTTTTCAAGAGTAATAGCATTATCTTCATCTACTACTTGTGGTTTGTCATCTAGAATTCCAAATATTCTTTCACTAGAAGCAAAAGCTGCTTGAAGTATATTGAATTGTTCTGCTAGTTGTTGAATAGGTTCGAAAAATCTACGGATATATGAAATAAAAGCAACTAAGAATCCTACGGTTATGACTCCGTTTATAGCTTGAATACCTCCGAAGTAGTAAATTAGAATCATAGCACCTATATAGAACATATATACAGTCGGTCTATATACTCCAAATATGAATAATTGTTTCATGTATGCTTTTCTTAAATCATCATTCTTCCCATGAAACTCTTTATATTTGCGTTTCTCTTGATTAAATATCTGGATTATTTTCATCCCTGATAAATGTTCACTTAAAAATGCATTAACTAAGGCTAAACGTTTACGAACTAAACGATAAGCCTTACGTGAATATCTTCTAAATATAAAAGAGACAACCATTACAAAAGGCATAACTGCCATTGCAATTAATGTAAGATTAAAGTTTCCCGCTTGTCTATAATTTATGAAGCCCATAGCAATAATAATACCAATCAACATCAATACATTACGAATAACATTAATAATTACTGATGTATACATTTGATTTAATGTATTAGTATCATTAGTTACCCTCGTTACTAGTGTACCTGTTGGTTTTTTATTATGATAATCTATATCTTGCTCTTCAAGATGGGCAAATACTTCTTCTCTAATATTATAGACAATTGATTGTCCAATCTTTTGAAGCATTAATACTTGATAAAAAGTAACAAAAGCAGTTACTAATATTGATATACTAAAAATACTTAAATACAAGATAAACGTCTTTACATCTACATTATCGGCAGTAAGTAAATCTATACTTTCACCGATTATAAATGGTTCTAGTAATCCAAGTAGTACCGTAATAATCATTAACGCTAAAACTACTAAAAAACGTAGAGTATATGGCTTTGCATAATTCATAAGGCGTTTAATTATGACTTTATCACTCATTGTATATTTTCTATCTTCAATTGAAGGTAATTTTCTTCTAGCCATATTACAACACCTCCAATTCGTCTTCTAATTTTTGTCTTTCTACCATATCCTTGTAGAAAGCGCATGAAGACAATAATTGAGCGTGTGTACCAATTCCGATAATTTTACCATCATCTATGACAATAATTTTATTTGCATCTTTAATCGTAGTAATACGATGTGCAATTAAAATAGTTGTTTTATCTTTACGTATTTCTCTTAAATTCTTAAGTATTTTTTCTTCAGTGTTTGTGTCAACTGCACTTACTGAGTCATCTAGAATTAATATTGGCGGTTCTTTTATCAATGCCCTAGCAATTGATATTCTTTGACGTTGCCCCCCAGAAAGAGTAACTCCTCTTTCGCCTATTAACGTATCATACCCATCGCTAAAATTGGTGATATTATCATGAACATCACTTAATTTAGCGCTAGCAATAATGTTTTCAAGATAATCTCCGTCTCTATCTATACCTAGAGAAATATTATTATTTATAGTATCACTAAATAAAAATCCATCTTGAGGAACATAACCTATTTGGTTACGTACTTTCTCAATAGATAAATCCATAATATTATGATTATCTAGAAGTATTTTATTATCATCAATATTATAAATTCTCAGTAATAGATCTACTAAGCTTGTCTTACCAGATCCAGTTCTTCCGAGGATACCTACCATTTCACCTTTTTCTGCTTTAAAGGAAATGTTTTTAAGAACTGGTTTACTGTCTCCTGGATATGTAAATGTTAAATCTCTAAACTCGATATTACCATCTAAATTTTCTATTTCAATTAAGTTATCTCTATCTTTAACATCTACTACTGCATCAAGTATCGCTTCAATACGAACACGTGAAGCATTTCCTTGACTTGCTGTATTAATTACCATTCCAATTGCAAGCATAGGCCAAATAAGCATGCCAAAGTATTGTATTAATAATACTAGTTCACTAATTGATAGACTTTCAGTACTAGATGAAGCATTACTATTAATAAGAATATATCCACCATATGCAATTAGTATCACAAATACACTTGATATTAGTGTACGAATAAATATATCAAATAATGTAGAATATTTAACAAAACTAATCGTCTTATTCTTTAAATTATGATTAAGTTTACTAAATTCATTCTTTTCTATTTTTTCTTTAACAAAAGCTTTTACAACACTGATTCCACTGAAATTCTCATTAGTGAAATCACTCATGTCTTCAAATGACTTTTG
>JAGLYJ010000093.1 GCA_023132365.1 Mycoplasmatota bacterium | reverse complement strand
AGTTTATTACAAGCTTCTTCAATAGCTAACATTTCAGCGTGAGCTAAACTAGATTGTTTAGATTCCTTTAAATTATAGGCTCTAGCAATTATCTCGTTGTTTTTTACAATAACACACCCTACAGGCACCTCTTTTAAATCATAAGCAAAGTGAGCTTCTTTAAGGGCTTCTTTCATATAAAATTCATCATTTATCAAGCGAGTCATATCTCTTAGGCTTTCTTGGCACATCATGACAATCTCTACATCTTGCTTCATATGTATCTTTCGCTCCAACTAAAATAATTGGGTCGTCATATTTTGCTGGATTTCCATTAATAATTCTTTGAGTTCTAGTTGCTGGGGTACTACATTTAACACATATAGCAGATAATTTTGTTACATATTCAGCTATAGCCAATAACTTAGGCATAAATGAAAATGGTTCTCCTCTGAAGTCTCTATCTAGCCCTGAAACTATTACTCTTATTCCATGATCTGCTAAGTATTCACATATTTCTATAGCTTCTTCATCTAGAAATTGAACTTCATCTATAGCTACAACATCTGTTTTCATTGTGACATGTTTCATTATTTCGCTAGCTTTAGAAATGTTGATTGATTGAGTTCGACTATCATTGTGTGACACAACTTCATTTGAAGCGTACCTGTTGTCGATAGCGGGTTTAAATACAATAATGTTCTGATTGGCAAATTGCAATCTTCTTATTCTTCTAATGAGCTCTTCAGTTTTACCAGCGAACATTGGGCCGGTAATAACTTCAATCCATCCATCTTTTTGTGTTAAATACATAAAATAATCTCTCCTTCATTATGTAATTCATTATACCAAAAAATTAATAAAAAAAGCCAATAAATTTTGGCTTTTACTTATTTTCTTCTTCGTTTATACCATACTTTTTATTGAACTTGTCAATTCTACCAGCAATTACGGTAAATTTTTGTTTTCCTGTATAGAATGGATGACAGTTTGAACAAGTATCAACATGTACACTTTTTTGTGTTGAACCAGTCTTAAATGTATTTCCACATGTTGAGCAAGTTACAGTGATTTGGTGATATTTCGGATGAATTCCTTTTCTCATATTATTTTCCCTTCTGCCATGATTTGTTTTTTCATGGTAAGTATATATCTTTCGCAAAAGTATTATATCAAATAATATTTTAAAAAGCAAGAGAAAAAATGTATGAAATGCTATAATTATAGTGATATAATAAATACATATTTATATGAAAAGGTGAATTATGAGAGATTTCAAGCAAAAAACGCTAGATTTACATAAAAAAAATATAGGGAAACTTGATGTAATTCCTAATGTAAGTTTAGACACAATAGAAGATATGAATATGGCATATACTCCCGGCGTGGCTATTCCTTGTATGGAAATATATGAAGATAAAGAAAAAGCTTACGATTACACTTTAAAGGGTAAAACTGTAGCAATTGTTACTGATGGAAGTGCCGTTTTAGGTTTAGGAAATATTGGTCCAGAAGCTGCCTTACCTGTTATGGAAGGTAAAGCTGCTTTACTATATAGATATTCAAAAATACAAGCTTTTCCAATTTGTATAGATACTAAAACTCCCGATGAGATTATTGATACAGTCATCAAAATAGCTCCTACTTTCAGCGCAATAATGTTAGAAGATATTAAAGCTCCTGAGTGTGTTTACATAGAGAATGTTTTACAAGAGAGATTAAACATTCCGGTTTTTCACGACGATCAACATGGCACTGCAATCGTCGTCGGTGCAGCGCTTAAAAATGCTTCGAGACTTTTAAGTAAAGATTTCCGTGATTTAAAGATAGTTGTAAGCGGAACTGGTGCAGCTGGTAATGCAGTTATAAGGTTATTAAAATTCGCTGGAGTTCACTCGATATATGCTTACAACAGACATGGTATTGTACATAAAAGCAAATTAGATGATTATAACGAGGTAGTTAAAGACATGTTAAATGATGAATTGATTATCTCTCCAGACATTGAAATAGACACATTAGGAAAACTAGTTGAAGACAAAGATGTTTTTATAGGAGTTAGCGCTAAAAACATATTGAGTAAATCAATGGTTAAATCAATGTCAGATACAAGAATAGTTTTTGCTCTAGCTAATCCTGACCCAGAGATTAACCCTGTATTAGCTAAGGAAGCTGGTGCGAAAATCATTGGAACCGGTAGAAGTGATTATCCAAATCAAATCAATAATGTTCTAGTCTTTCCTGGTCTTATGAAGGGAGTCTTAGAATCAAGAGCTAAATCTATTACTTATGACATGAAATATACAGCGATGAATGCATTATCTTCAATGGTTTTAGATAACGAATTAAGTGAAAACTATATCCTCCCAAGCATATTCAATGAAAAAGTAGTGGGTGTAATAGCTAAAGCTATAATAAAATCAACAAAAAAATAAGACAAAATGCCTTATTAGTCTATTACATTCTTTAATTCTTGATATAACTTTGCGATTGGGAATCCAACAATTGTGAAGTAATCACCCGAAACCCCTTTTACAAATTTAGCTCCATAACCCTGGATGCCATAAGCTCCGGCTTTATCCATGGGTTCTTCTGTTTTGACATATGTATCTATCTCTTCATCGGATAGCTTTGCAAAACTTACAATAGCTTCAGTGTGAAAAGCTTTTGAATATCCTTTAGAAATTATACTGCATCCTGTCATTACTTTATGAGTTCTATCAGAAAGTATTCTTAAGAATATTTTAGCTTCTTCTTTGTTTTTAGGTTTACCCAGTACATAATCATCTACAATAACCAAAGTATCAAAGCCTAAAACAATTGCGTCTTTGTTTTCTTTAAATATTTCATAAGCTTTTTGAAAGGCTAAATCCATAACTAAATCCTCATGTTCAAGTTTTGGATCAATTATTTCATCAACATTACTAGCTATTATTTCATAGTCAAAATCTAAATATTTTATTAGGTCTTTTCTTCTTGGGGAATTGCTAGCTAAAATAATTCTTTTCATATTGCACCTCAATCTATTAAATACATTATACCAAAAGATTATCTTTTTATATAAACTTTTGATTTTGAATACAAAAACAACATACTTATATCACATTTTATTGTTAAAATTCATATGCAACATTTCATTATTTTAAATATTCTATTATAATAGAATAATCAGGGAGGTGATACCTTTGCTTAAAAATTTAAATATAAATTTAGTAAACGATCATGATCGATTACTACTAGCTGTAAGCGGCGGTATTGACTCAATGGTTCTTTTACATAATATGAATGAGTTAAAAAGCGAAATGAATATTCAAATTGCAGTTGCTTATATGGATCATCAAAAACGCGATGATAGCAAACTAGATTATGAATTAGTAACAAGTACTTGTAAGGAATTAAATATTGATTGCTTTACAGAAAAACTTATTGATAATGAAACAGAAAATTTTCATGATTATGCTCATAAAGAAAGATATAACTTTTTTTTTAGAATCGCTAATAAGATTAGTGCTAATAAAATTGTTCTAGCACACAATTTAAATGATAACGCAGAAACTGTATGAATGAGACTCACAAGAGGTTCTTCT
>JAGLYJ010000092.1 GCA_023132365.1 Mycoplasmatota bacterium | reverse complement strand
TTTTTTTTAGAATCGCTAATAAGATGAGTGCTAATAAAATTGTTCTAGCACACAATTTAAATGATAACGCAGAAACTGTATTAATGAGACTCACAAGAGGTTCTTCTTTTGAAGGATATCGAGGCATTTTGCCAGTATCAAAATACAAGGACATTTCCATAATAAGACCTATTTTATCTGTTTCTAGAGAAGAAATCGTTGATTACCAACAAAAATATGCTATAAAATTTAATGAAGATTCTTCTAATTCCAAAAGCACATATACAAGAAATAGGTTTAGACATACTGTATTACCATTTCTAGAAAAAGAAAATCCAAAGTTTTTAGATAAGTTTAAACAGTTCTCTGAATATCAAACAATGTCATATGAACTTATCAATAATTTGTCTAATATATACCTGGAAAAAAATCTAGTTGAAAAAGATAATGCTTTATATCTAGATGTACCATCAGTATTGGTTCTTGATAGGATTGTTCAAATTGAAGTCATTAAGAAAGTTATTAACAAAAAAACTGATAATACTTTGGAATTATCATATCAAAATATTAACGATGTATTATCACTAATTAATAACCAGAAACCACACATTTCTATAAATCTTGATGACAATTTATATGTTTATAAAAGCTATGACAACCTTATTTTCACAGATGCTTTAAAAGAATTTGTAGATTATGAATTTGTTATAAATGAGTATCAAGAAATTTTGTTGCCTGACAACAGTTTAGTTATAATAACTAATAATCCTAACAAATATTATGGTATTATATACAAATTATGTTATAATAATTTAGATTTAATTTTCCCAATTTCTATCAGAAATCGTAGAAATGGAGATAAAGTTTTAACCGCTATCGGAACCAAAAAAGTTAAAGACATGTTCATTAACAAGAAAATTCCGATGGTAGTAAGAAACAAATTACCAATTGTTTTAGGAAAAAATCAAGAAATACTTTGGATACCAAATATTTTTAAAGCTAAAACAACCGGAAATAAAGAATTATATATTATTTATCAGGAGGGTAAAACAAATGCTTGAAAAAGACATTAAGAAAGTATTAGTTTCAGAAAATCAAATCGAAGAAATATGCATCAAACTCGGCAAGCAAATAACTAAGGATTATGAAGGAAAGAATCCGTTAGTTGTTGGGTTATTAAAGGGCTGCATGCCTTTTATGGCTGAATTAATAAAGAATATTGACCTTTACATTGAAATCGAATTGATGGGTGTTCAAAGTTACCATGGTGGAACTCAATCCACTGGTGATGTAAAAATCACAAGAGACTTAGACATTCCTGTTAAAGGTAGAGATATTATAATCGCTGAAGATATTGTTGATACAGCAAAAACTATTAGCGTTATAACTAAATTACTCAAATATAGAGGGGCTAATTCAGTAGAAGTTGTAACTTTATTAGACAAGCCAGCTGGTAGAGTAGTTGAATTCACACCAAAATATATTGGAGTAGTAATTCCAAAAGAATTCGTTGTAGGCTTTGGCCTAGATTATGACGAAAGATACAGAAATTTACCATATGTCGGTGTATTAAAGGAAGAAATATACACTAAGTAAGGAGGAACATATGCCAACACAAAACAGAAAACCAACAAGTAAAAAACCGAAGGCGAGTAGAACTACACAGTTTCTGGCTATCTTCGTTCTTATTGTTATTGTCATAACTATTTTCTATAGTTTTGCTAATACAAATTCTCCAAGAGTATTAACAAATACTGAATTTGAAACATATTTAAATAGTGAGGTTATTAATACCGTTGAAATATCACCTTTATCAGGAGACTCAAATTATAGAGCTTACAAAGTAACTGGTGAATTTATCAATGATGGCGGTGAATATATAACCTATTTTGCTAATGATTCAGAGTTAGATAACGCAATAGCTAGAATTGATATATTCAATAGCGATGCTGAAACTTCAAACGATATAACTTATACATTTATTCCTGCATCAAATTATAATTTCGCTAATATTATTTTTATTGTACTAATAGCTGGTGGATTTATTTTTATGATTTATTTCATGATGCGTAATGGTGCAAACTCTAATCGTCAAGCATTTGACTTTGGAAAAAGCCGTGCAAAAATAAGTGTAAATCAAAAAACTACTTTTAAAGATGTTGCTGGAGCTGAAGAAGAAAAACAAGAGTTACAAGAAATTATCGATTTCTTGAAGAACCCTAAAAAATATGTCGACTTAGGTGCTAGAATTCCAAAAGGTGTAATCCTTGTAGGACCTCCTGGTACAGGTAAAACTCTTATCGCAAGAGCTGTTGCAGGTGAAGCAAAAGTACCTTTCTATTTCGTTTCTGGATCTGATTTCTTAGAAATGTTTGTAGGTGTCGGAGCTTCAAGAGTTAGAGATATGTTTAAACAAGCTAAATCTCATTCACCTTGTATTCTATTCATCGATGAAATTGATGCAGTAGGTAGACAACGTGGAACTGGACTTGGTGGCGGACATGATGAAAGAGAACAAACCCTCAACCAACTATTAGTTGAAATGGATGGTTTTGGTCATAATTCAGGTGTTATTGTAATAGCCGCTACAAATAGAGTGGATATTTTAGACCCTGCACTATTAAGACCTGGTCGTTTTGATAGAAGAATTTATATCGGTAAACCAGACGTAAAAGGTAGAGAAGCAATATTAAAAGTACATGCTCGTAACAAAAAAATGAATCCCGAAGTTACTTTCAAAGAAATTGCAAGAAGAACTCCAGGATTTACTGGAGCTGATTTAGAAAATCTCATGAATGAAGCTGCGCTTTTAGCTGCCAGAGAAAATCGTCATCAAATAGAATTAAATCATATTGATGAAGCTGTGGATAGAGTCTTAATGGGACCAGCAAAGAAATCAAGAGTTTTTTCCAAAAAAGAAAGAACATTTATTGCTCATCATGAAGCTGGACATGCAGTTGTTGGATTAAAATTAGATAACGCTAGTATTGTTCATAAAGTAACAATTATTCCAAGGGGTGAAGCTGGAGGCTATAATTTAATGCTTCCTGAAGAGGAACAAGCATTCCTTCTAACTAGACAAAATCTTCGCGAAAGAATCACCGGATTACTAGGTGGTAGAGTTGCTGAAGAAGTTATGTTTAATGAAATTTCTACAGGCGCTCACAATGACTTAGAAAGAGCTACCGCTATTGCAAGAGCGATGGTTACCCAATATGGAATGAGTGAAAACCTTGGTCCTATCACTTATGAAAGAGATAAAGATACCGTATTCCTTGGTAGAGACTATGGTAAGCAAAGTAGTTTCTCAGAAAATATAGCAACGGAAATCGATAAAGAAGTAAGAGGCATTATTCATGAATGTTATGAAATTGCTAAAGTGCTTATTAAAAAACATCTAGAGTTATTAAAAACAATTGCACATTACTTACTAGAAGTTGAAACACTAACTAAAGAAGATATCGATGAAATTGTTGAAACTGGAAAATTATCTAGATGGGATGATGTCTTAATCACCGAATTAGATGCAAAACCAGAACCGAAAGAAACTAAACAAACAAAAGAGATTAAACAATAACAAATAGGGATACATTTGTATCCCTTCTTCTTACAAAAAGGGGTTTATATGAGATTAGATAAATTTTTAA
>JAGLYJ010000091.1 GCA_023132365.1 Mycoplasmatota bacterium | reverse complement strand
ATTCTTCAAGTCTAGATTCTAAACTATCTAAGAATTTATGCATATCTTTTTCAATACCTTCAGGCAAATCCTGTCTTACGCCACCAATAACAATATATTGGTGATAAACTCTAGCACCTGTAATTTGTTCAAAAATATCTAGTATTAAATTTCTATCAGCATGAGCATGATACATTAAAGTATAGTTACCTGTTGGTCCACCTAAACCTCCATACGCCATTAAATGCGCAGAAAGTCTAGCAAACTCTAGTATAATCATTCTAATCCAATGCGCTCGTTCTGGAACTTCTAATCCTAGTAATTTCTCAGCACCTAGAGCATAAACCATTTCATTAGGATCTGGTTCAGGAACACAAACACGAGGAATTAACCCAATATTTTGAACCCAAAGTTTTCTTTCCATTCCTTTTTCAAAACCTCTATGCAACATTCCAGGTAATAAATATGATTTCTTTATAATATCACCATCTACGAACATATGCACTGATGCATTACCATGCATACCAGGATGTTGAGGACCTAAAAACAATTTCATTTGTTTCATTGTGTTTTACCTCCTCTTAAAGACGTAGCGCGTTCTTTTCTAGCATCTCTTTTAGCTTTTCTTTGATTTTTTGGATCCGTAACAGAATAATCCTGAGGATATTCTCTTTTAGGAAACTTTTTATCACTATAAGCTTGAGGGTCAAAATCTTTTCTTAAAGGTGGGATATCATCCCAACCTTCTAAAATTAGTTGTTTTTGATAATCAGGATTTCCTGGAAAAGCAATCCCAAAAAACTCGTGAACTTCTCTTTCATAGTATTTAGCTCCAGGGAATATTGGTAAAATCGTCTCCATTACTGGATTTTCACGATCTATTCTGGCTCTAATTTGTATATGCACTGGTTTATCCCAATTAAATAAGATATATACAACTTCAAATTCATTATCTGCAATCCAGTCAACTGCACTTAAGTAAGATAACTGTTTCCAACCTTGAGATTTTAATGTTATTAACAGATGATGAACGTCTCTTTTTTCTACTTCGTATGCAACTTGGTATTTATCAATAACTTCGTATTTTAATACTTCAATAGTTTTATTAACTAAGTTATTTACCAATTCAACATTATTGATGGAATTCATCATGGACGATCACCTCCCCAAGAGAGTCTAATTGGTTTTTCTTGTACCAATCAAAATTTTTATGGTACTTTTTCCAACCATTTGCTTTTTTCAATTTTATCTGTTCAATCAAATCAACAAATCCATTCATTACCGCTTCTGTGTTAGGCATACACCCAGCAACATAAACATCAACAGGAATATATTGATCTAATTGATTAATAACTGCGTGAGAGTCATGATAGATACCACCATTGATTGTGCAAGATCCAAGTCCAACTACATATCTTGGTTCACTCATTTGTTCATAGGTATATATCAATCTTCTTAAAGTTTTTAATGACAAATAACCTGATACTAACAAAATATCAGCTTGTCTAGGCGTAGCCATTGGCCCCATTCCTAAACGTTCCATATCATAAGCAGATGTCATAGCGGGTGGAAGTTCGATCGCACAGCAACCTGTACAATACATTAATAACCATAAAGAGTTTCTTCTAAAGAAATCTCCAATTTCCCACCATTTACGATCTATTTCTTTATTGCTTAATATTGTTCTTGGTGTAAATTTTGTGCTTTTCATATTATATCACCCACCCAAAATAGATTGCGACAATTGCTTGTGTAACAGCCATCAATAATGGCCATTTGTAGAAGAATTTAACAACTTGATCAATTTTAAATCTACCATTAACATTAGAAATTAAATTAGCTAATGTATAAACAACAAAGTATTTAGCAATAAATTCAAATATATTACTTGCTCCACCTAAGAATAAATGGACAAATAAACTGACTTCGATAAATACTGAAATCTCATGAAGAATAAATAGCATGCCAAGTTGTTTTCCACCATACTCGACCATAGGCCCCGAAGCAATTTCCGCAGGAGCTATATAGGTTTCAAATGGTTTTTTACCTAGCATACCCATTAATGATAAGAATCCAACGATACCGCCCAGAGGCAGTGCAATTAAGAACCAATTGTTACCAGCAGTTTGCTGGAATAATTGAATTCCTGTTATGGAACTAGTTCCGGATAATTTAACTATCGTTAATACAACAATCATAAATGGAACTTCATATGCAAGCATAGTTGTTAATGCTCTCATAACACCAATACTTGCCCAAGGATTTCCTGAACCACTTGCACTCATTGCCATACCTAACATACCAACAGCTAGCAAATAAACAAAGATAAAGAAATTATCATAGTTTTCAAATGCTAGAATATTTGATGTCAAAGGCATAAACATTGCAGTACCAATGATTCCACCTAAAGCCATAATCACACCGAAATCAAAGATCCAGCCATGACTAACACTTCTTTTACTTAACAATTTAAAGATATCAATATACTCTTGGTACCATCTAGGACCATGTCTTTTTTGGAGTCTACCGATAATTTTACGATTCGTACCCGCTATACCTGTTTGTAGAACAAACCCAAATAAAGCGATACCTAATCCTACTAGAATATTAACTATCATAAGATTACCCCCAATAACAAGAAGATTAATATAGCAACTATCCACAATAATGTGGCTGCCATATTTTTATTCATAAAGAGGAATTTACCTAATCTGCCTATATCTTTTACTTTTTGAGCTAAAGCTTTATAGAACTTAGTCATCCAGTTAGATTGTTTTTCATATAGTCTTTCAAGTGGCGCGTAGAAATCTGTAGTGTAATGTAATAGATGCTCATCATGCACAAAGTTTGCTGCAGTATATGTATCCATTAAATCTACTTTTCTTGATTTCTTTAATACTATAAAAATTATAAATGCTAAAAATACACCTACACCAAATACTAATGCAATTAATGCAGGGTTTAAAATACCATTAAATCCAGTAATTTCAAATGTTGTAACACCTAAAGGCATATACCCCATTTCAACAATTATATTGTTAATAAATTTTAATATTCCAGCTGGGAAGATTCCTGTGTAAATATTCATAATCATTAAAATTACTGTTGGAATCATCATTAATAAAGGAACTTCTTTAATCTTTTTATACTCTTTTAACTCTTGTCCTAAGAACAATGCAGCAAGTGGTCTAAATACATAAAGGAATGATCCTATACTACCAAAGAATACTGCAATACCCACAAACACAAGTCCTTTGTCGATTACTGCTTGGAAAATTAACCACTTAGAAATAAAACCTCCCATTGGTGGAATACCTGCCATTGAAATAATCGCTATTAAGTAAGCTAAGTATGTAATTGGCATTTTATGAATTATACCACCAAGTTCTTTCATCTTAGTAGTTCCGGCAGCTCTAGCTACAGCTGCTATTGCCATGAATCCTGAAGCACTAGCAATTGCGTGAGCTAAAATATGATAGAACCCACCAGCAAATGCCACAGAGTTTAATAAACTAAATGCTACTAATATATAACCACCATGACTCATTGAAGAATAAGCAAGCAATTTCTTTGCATCATCTTCCTTAATAGCCATAAGTGTACCAAATACAATAGATAGACCACCAAGTAATGCAATAATATAATGACCAATTGGTAATCCAATTGCATCAAACATAACTGTAGATGGTGTTATTTTTACAAGAGCTAGTATTGCAATAAAAGCTCCTAATTTTACTAACGCTCCTGATA
>JAGLYJ010000090.1 GCA_023132365.1 Mycoplasmatota bacterium | reverse complement strand
TTCATAATATCACTCCTTATCAAATATATTATACAACATATTTATCATAATTCAAACTCGTTTGCTTTAGTTTCTTATTATGCTTTCTAAGCACGAATCGACTTCTTGATAATTATTTAATCTTGTAATTCTACCTTTAAAATTGGCTAATATTTCTTCTATTCTTGGTTTCGAATTTATATTGAAATTCTTAATATAATCTATGAATTCAGGATCTATAATACTATTATCAAAGCCTGAAGCTATATCATCTCTAATTATATTGTTATTACAACGATTTATGGCGTTGTTAACGCAAATTTCTAAATCAATATTAAAGTAAAAAACTGTGTCAGCTGATTGTAATCTATATTCAAGTGTACCTGAATAGTTACCGTCTATTATATATTCGTTGTTATCATTAATGAATGATTGAATTTTTGTTTTAAGCAAATTTCTCGATATTTGATTTTTGTTATCAATATGAAATATCCTATCTAAATGTAAAACAGGGTATTTTAAAGCTTTAGATAACTGTTTAGAAAACGTAGATTTGCCACTTCCAGGACATCCGATTACTAATATTCTTTTCATACTCACCTCTGATATTTAAAGGGCTATTCATAGCCCTTTATTTTTATAATTTCATATCATCAATATTGTCTAGATATGCTTTGATTGGTTTCATTAGTTCTTTGATAGTTCCATCTACAAAAGGATTTTTAAGTTTGTTATCTATTAATAGATTAACAAAGCTTTTAGAGCCACCTAAATTACATAAGCTTAGATAGCTTTCAAATGCTTTATCAGGATCATTATTAGACATAATCCAATATTCAAATGCACATACTTGAGCTAATGTATAGTCAATATAATAGAATGGGGAAGCAAAAATATGTGATTGTCTGAACCAATAAGTACCTTTTTTCATAAACTCGTCATCATCATAATCTTTAAATGGAAGATATTTATTTTCGATATTTTTCCAAGCTAGTTTTCTTTCGTCAGGAGTCATATCTGGATTTTTATAAATTGTATGTTGAAATTCATCTACAGCTACTCCATATGGTAAGAAGCTTATAGCCCCGGATAAGTGATTGAATTTGAATTTTTCCGTATCTTCTAGGAAGAAGTCTTTCATCCATGGCCAAGTTATGAATTCCATACTCATAGAATGGATTTCACACGCCTCATAAGTTGGCCATCTATAGGGCGGTATCAAATTTCTGCTTTGATAAACTTGGAACGCATGCCCAGCTTCATGAGTTAATACCTCTACATCACCTTGAGTTCCATTGAAGTTAGCGAATATGTACGGTGTATCGTGATTGGTTATAAATGTGCAATATCCTCCACCTGATTTTCCAGGCTTAGCATCTAATTCTAATACATCCATATCCACCATTCTTCTGAAAAATTTACCAGTGATTGGTGAAAGGTTATCATACATCTTAATAGCTCTTTCTACTTGCCAAGCTCTATTTCCTTTTGGTTTTGGATTCCCTGATTTAAAAGATAAAGGTAAGTCATAAGATTTCGGATTTTCTATCCCAATTCTTTTACCCTTTCTAACAACTAATTCTGAAACCATTGGAACAACATCACGATATACTTGATCTCTGTATGTTTTTACTTCTTTAGCGGTATAATCAACTCTTCTAAGTCGATCATATCCAAGTTGTACAAAGTTGCTATAACCTAATGATTTAGCTATCTTAGTTCTAACTTGAACCATTTCATCATAGATTCTATCAATTTCAGTTTCCTTAATAGAAAAAAAGTTGGAAACTGCTAATTGGGCTCTATGTCTTACATCGCGATTCAAGTTTTGAATGAATGGTCCCATTTGGCTAAGGTTATAAACACCACCATCAAAGCTAATTTTTGCACTAGCTGTAAGTTTTTGGTATTCTGTTTGCAATTTGTTTTCTACTTGCAAATCAGGAATAATCTCAGGGTTAAATGTTTTCAACTCCTGTTCAATCATCACAAACATAAGATTACCAAATTCTTTTTCTAATAAACTTCGATGTTTTGATATGATAATTTTCTTATTGAAGTTTTGAAAAAATTCTTGTAATTTAGGATTGTTTTCATCAAAAAAATCTTGTTCATCTTCATAGAATTTATCAGTTGTATCAACTGAATTTCTAATAGTTACTAGTGTTTGCATTGAGTCATAATCATCTTCTAATGCAAACATTGATTTTACTGCCTTAAGTTCTGTTTCAAAAGAATTAGATTCACCAATTAAAGCTGTTAAATCATTGATTTTCTTTTGAAGTGACTCAATATCAGGTCTTTGATATTTAAATTCACTAAATTTCATATTGCACCTCACTATTTTTTGTTAATATAAGTCTATCATATAAGTATATAAAACACTAGTTATATAGCTGGATTATATGCAAAAAAAAGACTATTTAAAACTTAAATAAGTTCCAATAGTCTTTGTTATAATATTTTTTATTAAATAAGTCCTGATCCAAATAATGTAGCACAAACTAAACTAATAGTAGTCATTAATTTAATTAGAATATCAATTGCTGGACCAGCTGTATCTTTAAGAGGATCACCAACAGTATCACCTGTGATACCGGCTTGATGAGCTAAACTACCTCGTCCACCATTATTGCCAGATTCAATATATTTTTTAGCATTATCCCAAGCACCGCCTGAATTAGCCATAAATATAGCTAGCATAAGACCTGAAATCAATGTACCCGCAAGCATCCCACCTAGTGCTTCGGCTCCGAATAAGAAACCTACTACTAAAGGTGTAAAGATTGCAATTACTGCAGGGAAGATCATTTCCTTTAATGCTGCAGTAGTAGATATACTAACGCATTTTGCGTATTCAGGAGTTGTAGTACCCTCCATAATACCAGGAATATCTCTAAATTGTCTTCTAACTTCATCAATCATTTTATTAGCTGCTCTACCAACACTTTTTATAGTTAGTGAACTAAATAAAAAGGCTAACATTCCACCAATCATTAATCCTGCAATCACATTAGGTTTGGTAATGTTAATTCCAGTCAAACCAGCTGCTTTTGTAAATGCATTAAACAATGCTAGAGCAGTTAAAGCAGCACTACCAATTGCAAATCCTTTTGCAATTGCAGCAGTTGTGTTACCAACACTATCAAGCTCATCAGTTATTTCTCTTACTTTTTCATCAAGATTAGCCATTTGAGCAATACCACCAGCATTATCAGCAATTGGTCCGTACGCATCAACTGACACTGTCATACCAGCGGTTCCTAACATACCAACAGCTGCTAAACCAATACCGTATAATCCACCGAAGTAGAAAGCAAATACAGTACCAATAGCAATCATTATCACAGGAAATGCAGTACTTTGCATTCCAGTTGCAATACCACCAATGATATTTGTAGCATGACCGGTTTCTGATTGCTTAGCAATTTCTTTAACATGTTTATATTCTGCAGAAGTATAATACTCACTAATGAAAGCAATGAATAATCCTACAGCTAAACCAATAATTACAGAAAAGAATGGTCCATAAGCAAATGGCAAGTGGTCAGCATCAACTATGAAGAGTCCTTTGCTAACAAAATACCAGTTTAAACCTAATACTATTAATACAAATATAATAGCACTGGTGTATGTTCCTAATTTTAAAGCTCTATGAGGATTAGATCCTTCTTTTCCTCTTACGAATAGAGACCCAATAATTGATGATAGAATACCGAAACCAGCAATTATTATTACGAAGATTACTCCATTAAGCTGATACCATAGAGCACCAATTGTAGCTGCACCAATAATTGAACTTACATAAGATTCAAGTAAGTCACTACCCATACCAGCAACGTCTCCTACGTTATCCCCAACATTATCAGCAATAACAGCGGGATTTCTAGG
>JAGLYJ010000009.1 GCA_023132365.1 Mycoplasmatota bacterium | reverse complement strand
AAGAAAAAGTCCTTATGTATTGAATACATTTGGACTTTTTTATTTAAAAAATAAATTCTTCAATTATTTTTTCTGCGGTTTTAATTCCATCTACAGCTGAAGACATAATACCCCCTGCGTAACCTGCGCCTTCACCCATTGGATATAACCCAATAATATTTGATTGATATGAATCGTCTCTTACTATTCTTATTGGTGAAGAAGATCTTGTTTCGGGTCCAGAAAGTACTGCATCTTTAGAAGCAAAACCCTTAATCTTTCTATCAAAATATACAATAGCCTCTTTTAGAGTCTGTGTTACATATTTTGGTAGTATTTTTTTTAGCTCTACAAATTCATAACCTGGTTTATATGTAGGAACTATGCTTCCAATTTTAGTAGTAGGTTTATCTTCTAGAAAATCACCAACTAATTGAACTGGTATATCATAATTATTCTTAGTTAAATTGTAAGCTATTTTCTCGATATTATATTGATATTCTACTCCCGCTAAAGGATGTTTAGATTCAAAATCCTTGGGGGCAACATTTACTAAAAGCGCACTGTTTGCATTATCTCCATCTCTTTTAGAAAAACTCATTCCATTTGTTACTACTGTACCTGGTTGACTTGATGCATTAACTACAAATCCACCTGGACACATACAAAATGTATAAGCCGATCGATCATTATCAGAATGATAACTAAGCTTATAATCAGCCGCTCCTAAAGCCACATGATTATAAAAATCGCCATATTGAGACTTATTAATCATTTCTTGATTATGCTCAATTCTTAGACCAATACTAAAAGCTTTCGGTTCAATCTTAACTTGTTTTTCTAGAAGTTTTTTAAAAGTATCTCTTGCACTATGTCCGATTCCAAGCAAACAAACTTCTGTAGATATTTTTTCAGTATCGTTAACTATTAATCCTTTAATCTTATTATCTTGAATAATAAAATCAGTTACTTTAGAGTTAAACTTAACTATTCCACCATTTTTAATAATTTCATCTCTAATATTTTTGATTACTTTTTTTAATACGTCTGTTCCTATATGCGGTCTATTTACATGCATTATTTCAGGATGTGCTCCCGCTTTCACAAATTCTTCTAACACAAAACGGCATCTTACATCACTAATCAAAGTTGTAAGCTTTCCATCAGAAAAAGTTCCTGCGCCTCCTTCTCCAAAAAGAATTGAAGCGTGATCTTTAAACGTACGATTTTCTAAAAAATCATTCCATTCTTTGGTTCTTTTTGAAACATCCAAACCTCTTTCTAAAATAATTGGAGAATATCCTCTTCTGGATAAAAGAAGTGCCGCAAATAATCCACTTGGACCAAAGCCAACTATAACCGGTTGACTAAAGATATCTTTATTTCCTTTTTTAATTTTTTTATATTCTAAGTCAGGTGCTTTTGCAATGTTTTTTATATTCTTATTAAGAAATAATTCTTCATCACAAATTTCGGCATCTACTGTATAAACAAAATGAACATTGCTTTTTCTTCTAGCGTCTATCGCTTTTCTATATATTTTAAGTAACAGTAAATTATTAGATTTAATCCTATACTTTAAACAAACTAATTTTCGCAAATTAGCCAGTTCAGATGCATAATCAATTGCATCATCTAGATTAAGTTTAAGATTAGTAATTCTTATCATTTAGATTTCACTATCCTTTACTTGAATTTAATCCTGCAAGATAGCCGCTTGACCATGCCCATTGTAAATTATAGCCCCCACACCTACCATCAACATCCATAACTTCTCCAGTAAAATATAATCCACTTACTTTTAATGATTCCATAGTCTCAGGGTTTATCTCCTCTAAAGATACACCACCAGCAGTTACTTGTGCGTCATTAAATGATTTACTACCTTTAACTAAAAAACGCCAATCAAACAATAAATCAATCAATGCATTTAGTTGATTATCACTCAAATCTTTTACAAGAGTGTTTTGTTTAAATATTTTTGCTTCTTTTAAGATAGCTGAAACATATCTTTTATTAATCAAACCAATAAGACTAAAATCTACTGGTTTTTCTTTTGCATTCATAAATCGTTTTTTGACTTCTATTTTAGTTAAAGATGAGACTAAGATTATTTTAATATATACTTTTTGGTTTTTATGATATAAATCCATTGCTTTTCTACTTATCTGAAGAATAGTTGGACCACTAATACCATAGTTACCAAACAATATATCTCCCTCTTCTTTTTGGATTACTTGATTCTTGTGAATTAATTCAACTTTAGCGGGCATTTTAATACCTTCTAAATGTTTTAAATAAGGACATTCAAGTTTTAGTTTAACTAATGCTGGAAATATTGGCACAACCTTATGACCTAACTTGCTTGCTAATTCATAACCTACTCCATCACTACCGGTTTTAGGCATTGCTTTACCGCCTGTAGCAATTATTACTTTATCAGCGTCGTATCTACTTCCATCTGCTAAAAAGACAGTAAACCTTTGATTTCGCTTGATAATGTTATTTACAAGTGCATCAGTAATAATGTTCACTCCTAAATGTTTTAATTCATAAAGAAAAACATCTATCATACTTGAAGCTTGTTCGCTTAAAGGATAAGTTTTTCCTTCATTTTCAATTTTTGGTACTATTCCTAATTGACTAAAAAATGACATAGTTCTTTCTGGATTAAAAACACCTAACCCATAAGCTACAAATTCTTGATTATTGTAATCAGTAACATTAGTCAAAGAATTTGTATAATTACATCTTCCATTACCAGTTACTAATATCTTTTTCCCAATTCTTGAATTTCTTTCTAAGATGGTTACGTTAGCGCCATTTCTTCTAGCAACAATAGCTGCTAATATACCACTAGCTCCACCACCAACAATAATAATATTATTTAATTTCAAAATAATCTCCCGTAATTTATATATTTATCAAATTTCTTTTCATAAATATTATATCAAAAATATCAAATAATTTCCTATTAAATAAAAAAAGGACTCACCAAATGAAAGTGTTCCTTAAAAAAGATTATAAGATCAGAATAATCATACTCATTCTCTTAATCATTTTCACTTTTCTCTAGATGGTTATTTTTTAATATATATAACAAAATTAAAACAACACAAGAAATAACTACTGCGATAAATAGAAATGCCCACCAAATACTAGTAGAATCTCCAATTATTCCCATGATAGGAAATGTTAAAATCATTACAAAGCTAAAACACATTCCAAAAAAGCTTAAAACACTAGCTCTGGTTTCGGATGGTATCAGCCTATTAATATAATCAAATATTACTACAAAGAATAAACTATCTATAAAACCAATTATTATGAATCCAATAAATCCATAAGTCGGAATAAGGGTTGCCCAAAAACACATAGCTAAGACAATTGGAAGAATATATAATAGTTTTTTCTCTCCTACTTTTTTCTCAATCCTACTAGCTAAAAACCCACCAATAGCAGCCGTCAATGAATGACCAGCTAAGAACCATAACATCCATCTTTCAGAGAAACCATTATACTGGAAAAAATCCTGAGCGTAAATAAATAAACTTGTTACAGGGGCGAATAATAAGGCTCCAATAACAATCAACAACATCAATCTTTTATTAGAAGCTACTACTTTCCAGGTTTTAACAAAATGTTCATTAACTCTTTGTTTAAAACTTAATCCTTTTGTTTCATGAGGAATATGAGTCTCTTTCATCATTAATATAGAAACCAAAGCTAACAAGAACATAATTGCAGTTAATAAAAAATCAATATTGTGTTTTCCTTCAAGTAAAAGTCCAGTTAAAGCTAAAACCAATACTGCAGACACTTGATAGATAACTTCTCTTATACCGTTAACTTTCATAAAGGAATCTTCTTCGCCTATTTCTTTCAAACTATCATATACCAATGCATCTCCACTACCTGACTCAAAAGTATAAGATATTCCACAGAAAATGAATCCAATAATAATTAAAAAATAATTCATTGACAATAACATTATTGCAATATAAATAAAATAGGTTAGAATCCCTAATGCTCTACTAGTTTTTCTACCAAAAAGATCACCAATGACGCCAGTAGGAACTTCCATGGTTAAACTTGATATATGAAATACTGTCTCAAAAACACCGACATCTAACAAATCGAAGCCTCTTACCAATAAGTAGGCAACCCAGATTCCATGAGTAAAATTTGTATTTCTAAAAAAAGTATGAATATAATCCAATATAATATTTCTTTTATATGCTTTTTTTTCTGTACTAATCATGATTTTCTCCTAAGTAGTATTATTGGTCCTGAAAATACTAAAAAATGTATTTTAAAAAGTCGACTCAAAAGTCGACATTATATATTATAAGAATCCGTTACACTTCTCACATAATGCATTTGATTTTGTGTTTTCATGTCCACAATATTGACAAATTATCGTATTTCGCTGAGAAGCTCCACATTCAGGGCAATATTTACATGAGTTATCAATAAGGGTTTTACATTTATGACAATGAATTTGATTAGTAAAAGAACTATTATAACTGTTATTTGAACTTTTTGTTTCTCTTCTATTATTGTCCTCATTTCCCTTTTTCTTTAAAAGTGGAATAAAAACCGAAAACAAAATAATATATATAAATGGAGTAAACCTTGAAAAGCTAATACTTTCAGAATCTACAAATATAAAAGTCATTGCAACAATAAAAGCTATTATGCCTACTGGCACTCCAATTTTTCCTTTATTCATCCTATCAACTCCTAATATAATTATAACACATAATCCCTAATTTGATTTGATATATTTCTAGCAAAATCTACAAAAAAAAGAGTTAAATACTATGTATCTAACTCTTTGTAAAAAAATTTAAATCCTTCCTGCAAATGTTTAACCAATGCCTTATAACTCATAGGCTTGCTGTGTAAGTAACCTTGATAATAATGTGCTCCAATACTTCTAATAAATTCTAACTGATCTATAGTTTCAATAATCTCTAAAAATTTCATTTAATACTTTTTTTTATATGTCCTTAACATAGGGTCCACTTTACTATTTTTTGCTTTTTTTATTATTTACTTTCCATTCTTCTTTTAAAACATTTTCTACAAATATTTTAGCAAGTTTAGGATCAAATTGCGTTCCTGCACCCCTAATCATTTCACTAACTGCATATTCTAAAGTATTCCCTTTTCTATATGGACGGTCTGATGTCATAGCTTCATAGGCATCTGCGATACAGATTATTCTAGAAAACAATGGTATGTCTTCCCCTTTTAACCCTCTTGGATACCCTTTTCCATCAAAACGTTCATGATGGCTTGACGCATGTACCGCTAAATCAGAGTACTCATCAGCAGCACGCAATATTTCATAACCCACCTCAGTGTGTGATTTCATAATTTCATACTCAACATCTGTTAATTTACCTGGTTTATTTATAATATTATCTGGAATAGAAATTTTACCAATATCATGAAATAATCCTGCTGTTTTTAAATCACGCAAATCATCTTTTTCAAGCCCTAATGACTCCCCTAAATTATAGGAGTACTCAGCAACTTTTTCTGAGTGCACTTTCTCAGCACTAAATTTTTCAGTTAATGTTTTTAAAATCGCAGAAATAGCTTTATTTTTGACACTTCTTCTCTCAGATACTTTTTGACGATACATATCATTTTCTGCTAATTTCCTCACTTCATCAATATCTATAGAATCATCAGTTTTTATATAATACCCAATAGCTACTGAGAGATTCAAGTTACTTATCCTCACTCTCGAAAAACTTTTGATCAAATTACCTTTTAATTTCTGGACCATTTCCTTAGTAGCATTTGGAATGACAATTGCAAATTCATCACCACTAACTCGAGATATAATACAGTTGTCTTCACATGTTTCTAGTAATACTTCTGCTGTTTTATTTAATGCTATATCTCCATAAGAATGCCCATATGCATCATTAATGATTTTTAAACCATTAACATCTAAATTTACAACTCCAAATGGATATTGTTTCCATTCATTCAATCTTTCTAATGTCTCAATATAGAATTTGCGATTATACAGATCAGTTAAATAATCATGTGTACTTATATAATGCATTTTTTCATATCTTAACTGTTGTTCTGTAATGTCTCTTGTAACACCTACAACCCCAATTATTTCCTTATTAGTATCTTTTAGGGGTGAGATAACTGTTTCAAAATAAACTATTTCTTCATTAACCATATATTCCCAAGTATAATATACTTTTTTGCCAGCTAATGCTTGATTATATTTTTTATCTCTTTCTTCAGATACTTCTATTCCGAATACTTCTTCAAAAGTATTACCAATAAAATCACTTTCAACTTTATCAAGTGTTTTAATTCCTTTACCATATATTTCTTTGTAACGTTTATCTAACCCTGTCTGAAATACAATGTCAGAAGCTGAATCAAGTAACAAGTTATATTTTTGATTACTTAACGAAATTTCATCAGCCCCTTTAATTACTTGGTTTTGGTAATCAACAGTGACATGTAACAATTCATTCAGTGCTTGCCTAACATCTAATAATCTAAGTTTACTATTAACAGGTAAACGATATTTAAATTTATCTTCTGGTGTAATCTTTTTAATATCATGAATCAATGCTTCTAAGGGTTTACTAATTATCAAATTAACAATCACTAATATCGCTCCACCAACAGCAATAAATGAAGCTATCAATGTTAATATAATAACTAGGGACATTCTAACACTTTGAAAAAGTTCACTATTTGACATAAATAAACCAAAGGTATAGTCTGTATTATTTATATCTGAATAAGCTATTCTACCTTCAGTAGCGTCGATTTCTACAACTTCAGATATGCCTGAAATTTCAGTTAATAATTCATCGGGTATAAAATAATCTGATGTAGAAAAGATGGAAATATCATTTAAAATTTGATCAGAGTGAGCAATCACATTATTATTAGAATCATACATAAATGCATACCCACCAGCGTTGTCAGTAATATCATTAATAAATGAAGTGATAGATCTAATATCTATGTCCATTCCAATCACACCTAATAATTCACTGCTATTAACATCATATACTGCAAGTGCAACGGTTATTATAACTCTATCATTAGTTGCAGTTATAAAGGCATTAGTATACACAACACCATCATTTATTAATGCCATTTGATACCAAATTCTAGTAGTTAAATCAAAAGAAGGCGGTGGTACAAATCCGCTAGAGTTAATCATGGTTTTATCTGGCATTCCAAAATATATTGAAGCTATCACATTAGAATTCTCATCCAAATCCACTAAATACTGTAATAATTCACTATCATCTGATTGAGTATTTATATAACTTTCGACACTCAAAATTAAAGTGTCTAATTCACTAAATTTATTTCCCACCTGACTTACATAAATATCGCGGTTCAGCGTTAGAATCTGTAGTTGTTTGTCTAGAATTGTTGCTCTTGCATATGTAAATAATAATGACATCATTGCAAAGAACATCAATAGAAGTGTGATTATAATAATAATTGATCTCTTAGTAGTTTTTTTCATAAATGCTCCCATAAATAACATTAATAAACAACTAATAAGTTTTTCTATATTAGTTATATACAATTATTATTTTATGTATATTATACATCTATTTTACTTTTTTTCAATCATTGTAAAGCAATTTACATTCAAATTTAGCTTTTATTCTAATCTGTGAAGCATAAAAATATCTGATAGTCCTGAAGTAATAATTACACTAATCAAAGCTACCAAACCTAATTTCCCACCAAGCCCATTAAAATAATGAATAAATATATAGTAAATAATACCAAGGACTAATCCAGATATTATCACATAGAATAGATTAGGTAGCCTTTCTCTGCTTGACATACCAATAAAACTTGCTGAAAAGAAGACAACAACATAATCTATATGCTCTGGAAATATATAGATAAAAATAATTGCAAAAATCAAACTGGGAAGAGCTGAAGCAAAAACTGGAGTTTGTTTTAAGTAATGCTGAACACAATAGGCTACTAGAACACCAGATATAGTAGTGCCTATTAAATATATAAAATGCAAACTACTAACAACTACCAAGAACTCATCAGCAAATATACTATGTACTATTAGAGAAGACATAAACGCAATAGTACCAAGTTTACCTCCATAGCCCTTAAGTAATGGTTTAGTCAAAATATATATGAAAGCACAAGTTAATGCTAAAACTAGTACTTCTAGAAATCCAAAAATAACTATTGAAACCATACCTGCGAAAGACCCACAATATATTGCTACTTCATACTTTCTAGCAAAGAAGTGTCCTAGTAGTCCTATGACACTTGACCCTATAACAACTGAAACACCAAAGAAATGAGAAATACTATAAGTAGCAAAAACACCAAAAATAACAAATAAGCCGTCTAAACTATTAAATTTAATCTTCTTAACTTCTTCTTGTTCTTGTCTAAATGATTTAACTAGTCCAGAAATTAAAAGAACAAATAATACTCCATATATGATATCTAAAAATAACTCTCTAGGGCTAAATAAAACACTAATATAGGAATATAACAATGCTATTATAACCACCAAAAAGCCAACCCATTGTTGGTGTTTTTTGATGAATATCCATAATCTATTAATCCCTGCATATCTATCGTTCATATTTTACCTCTATCTATCCCTTTTTATATAATAAAATATATATTTATAATAACATATTTGATTTAAAAGATGATATTTGAAGAAAACATTTGCTAAGTAATATCAATTTATCAAAAAAAAACAAAGCTATAGATAACTTTGTTTTAATATTTTTATTATATTTATCTTCTTCTTTTTTCGTGGAAAACTTGATCTAATACAATTACAGAGAACAAAAGTAACTCAATATTCTCATCATCAAATATTTCTATTTCGTATGTGTCCCCCCAAGAAATTATTTTTTTGCGGATAGTGGCCACAACTTCATCATTGTCGTAGATTGTGAATGAATGCGCAAATAGACTGCCGTCCATTCTCATCTCTTTTCTTAAAATAGAAAGATTAAATTTAGGTCTTAAACTAAAAACCCTTTGGATAGTTGCTACTTCTTCATCTCGTAGGTTGTAAATATAATATTTAGGTAATAATGTAAAAATTTTGCGATTTGATCTAAATAAAACTTCACCATTTTTGTCTAAAAACTCAAGTTTATTTGTGATACTAAAAACCTTTCCTTTAATTTCATATTGTAGGTTTTCATTTTCATCTAGGACTCTAAATTTATCTTTAAATGAAAAAACTTTTTGCTTAATATAAAATTTCATAATATCCTCCTTTTCCAAATATACTCTAATTATATATTAAAAGTTAATTATTCACAAAAAACCTAAAATAAAAAAGACTACTTATATAGTCTTTAGTATCCAAAATATATTTTATTGAATCTTTTTCTTTCAATTTCATTAAGTATTCTTTTACGGAGTCTAATTGTATCCGGTGTGATTTCTACAAGTTCATCACCGGCTATAAATTCCAAAGCTTCTTCTAAAGTGAATTTTAATGGATCCAGTAGTTTAACAGCTTCATCAGTCCCACTTGATCTTGTATTTGTTAAATGCTTGTTTTTACATGGATTTACAACTAGATCATTTGATCTTGAGTTAAGCCCAACAATCTGCCCAGAATACACTTCAACAGCTGGGTCAACTATCATTCTAGCTCTTTGTGAGAGATTAAATAAGCTGTAAGCCATTGTTTTTCCTCTCTCTTTAGCTATAAATACACCATTTCTTCTATTATCAATTTCACCAGCATAAGGCATATATGAATGGAACGATTTTTCTAGAGTTCCCTGACCTCTTGTTGTATTAATAAATTCACTACGATATCCTATTAATCCTCTTGTTGGCACAAGATATTCTAACCTCGTTCTTTTATTCTCAGTATCTAAAGAAATCATAACTCCTTTTTTTTGATTAAGAGCGTTAATTACAGTTCCGATGAATTCATCTGGAGCATTGATAATAGCTCTTTCAAAAGGTTCATGCTTTTCTTCACCCACAAAATGATACAATACCTCAGGTTTACTTACGCATAACTCAAAGCCTTCTCGTCTCATATTTTCTAATAAGATTGAAAGATGTAATTCTCCTCTTCCACTTACCTTATATCCTTCAACACCCTCTAGTTCTTCAACTTCAAGACCAATATTTGTTTCTAATTCTTTTTTTAATCTCGCTCTGATTTGTCTTGTTGTTACTAACTTTCCACTTAGACCTACAAATGGACCATCATTAACAAGAAAATTCATAACAAGTGTTGGTTTTTCAATTTCAATCATTTCCATTGGCTCAACTTTATCTTTATCACATATTGTTTCACCAATTGATATATGTGGTATTCCACTAAAGGTTACAATGTCTCCAGCATAAGCTATTTCTTTTTCTACTTTACTTAGACCTTCATTAACATATAATTTCCCAATTTTTATATTTACTACACTACCATCACGTTTACTTACAACATAGTTAGCTTTTTCTCTTATCGTTCCTTTTGATATTCTTCCAATTCCAAGTCTTCCTAAATAATCGTCGTACCCTAGACTTGAAATTTGCAGTACTAAAGATTCATCTGAATTATCTGGATAGCTTTTGGTATGACTAAGCAATAAGTCAAACAATGGATCAAGATTCTCACCTTTATCATTAATGTCATTTACGGCTATTCCGCTTCTAGCTATTCCATAAATTATTGGAAAATCACATTGTATATCGCTAGCTCCTAAATCAACAAATAAATCAAAACATTCATCTACAACTTCTTCAGCTCTTTGATCTTTCTTGTCTATTTTGTTTATGAATACAATTGGTCTTAATCCTCTTTGTAATGCTTTTTCTAGGACAACTCTTGTTTGGGGCATTGGTCCTTCACTTGAATCTACTAATAATATAACAGTATCCACCGTTTTGATAATTCTTTCAACTTCACTTGAAAAATCTGCATGCCCTGGGGTATCCACTATATTAATCTTTGTTCCTGAATGCTCAATAGCACAGTTTTTGGAATAGATTGTAATGCCTCTTTCTCTTTCTATATCATTACTATCCATTACTTGCTCAATCATAACATCGTTATCATTAAACACTCCACTTTGATTTAATAATGCATCAACTAGCGTTGACTTACCAGCATCAATATGAGCAATTACAGCCACATTTATTATATTTTTATTTCTCATTTAAAAACCCCCTGCGAAAAGCATACAAACAACTATACCACATTTTATTGATTATGAATAATTTTTTTTCCTATCGAAGGTGTTTATTTCACATAATATATGTTTTGCCTTTACTTTATTCTAGTAAAATAAATATATTTAGTTTATAATATATACGACATATAGGAGTTATATAATGGATGATAATAGAATTAGAATACTAAGAGATGAACCTGTTAACAAAGCGATTAATAAGCTAGCAGCTCCAGCAATAGTCGGTATGTTAGTTATGGCAGTATATAATTTTGTAGATACTATATTTGTATCATGGGTTGACCCAATTGCACCAAGTGCAACACAGATAGTTTTACCTGTTATGTTAATTGCTTCAGCTATCGGCTTATCTTTAGGTGTTGGTGGTGCTAGCTATATTTCTAGGCTTCTTGGCATGAATAATAAATCTAAAGCTGAGAAAGTAGCGGCAACAGTAATATTTTTTGGAGCAATCTTTGGAGTATTAGCAACTATATTTAATTACATTTTTATGGAAGATATCTTTAGTTTCTTTGGTGCCACTCCTGAAATAATGGATTTAACGATTGAATATGGTCAATATATATTATTTGGATATATATTTATGATTCTTAGTATGATTTTGAACAATTGTTTAAGATCAGAAGGTAGCGCAAAATATTCAATGATTGGAATGGGAATTGGTGCACTTTTAAATATAATACTAGATCCAATATTTATATTTGGTTTCAACTGGGGAATTGCAGGTGCTGCAATAGCAACAACACTTAGTAATGCCGTATCCGTTTTAATACTAATATCATTTTATATAAGAAAGAAAACAATGTTAAAAATTAAAATGAAAAATATTAGTTCTGAAAAAGATATTTATATCGAAGTATTAAAAGTAGGAGCTCCAACCTTTTTCAAACAATTATTATTTAGTTTTTCTATGAAACTACTTAATAATACGGCAACTGATTACGGAGGCGAAGATTTACTATCTACTTTCAGCATTGTAATTAAAACTATTACATTGCCTTCATATATCATTTTTGGTTTTGGTCAAGGTTTTCAACCTGTTGCTGGATATAATTATGGAGCGGATAAACCAAAACGAGTTTTGGATTCATTTAAATACACTTTAAAAGTTACAACCATAGTAATGGTATCAACCGCTTTTATCTTTAGTATTTTTGGATTCTTAATCCTCAAACTTTTTCAAACCACAAGCATAATTGAGGAATATAGCATATTAGCTCTTAGATATAGCTCAATTGGTCTTTTATTCCTAGGGATTATTAACACTGTCACTATCTTCTTCCAAGCTCTTGGAAAGGGTATTAAAGCCATGCTTATGAGTGTAGCAAGACAAGGTTTCTTCTTTATTCCAATTATCTTGATAACACCTAGATATTTAGGTATAGATGGTATAATGTTATCTCAATCTTTCGCAAATATTTTAACTTTAATATTAGCAGTAATATTAGTAATACCTTATTTAAGAACAAAAGGTATTGAAAAACTATTTATAAAGAGCCATAAAATATAAAACGCTTGCCAAAGCGTTTTTTTATTTGCATTAGTTCAAAGAAGCATATTGTTTCTCTAATCAACTAATAACATGCTATAATATTTTTGAAATGAGGGATTAATATGAAGAAAATATTATCAATATTTATATTAGTAATATTAATATTTTTAGTTTCTTGTGATAGAAATAGTTTTGAGAAAATTACAGCTAGTGAAGCCAAAGCGATGAGAGATAATGATAGTTCTGTTGTTTTTGTAGATGTAAGAGAGCAATATGAATATGATACTGAACATATTCAAGCTGCTATTTTGCTTCCATTAGATACTATTGAAGATAACGCTGAAACCATATTATCTGACAAAGATGCAACATATATTATTTATTGTCGTTCAGGAAATCGAAGTAATCAAGCAACTATCGAATTAGTCGAACTAGGATATACAAATATCTATGATATGGGCGGTATAATTTATTGGAATTATGAAACAGTGACTTAAATATAAATATAGCGACCAACAAAATTGGTCGCTATTTTTTATTTGATTTCCCTTTCTAAATAATGCAAAATGGAAATAATCAACATCTTCAATAAGCTTATGACTGACCAGACAAATAAAAAAAGGCTCAAATATTAAAGTCTCTCTATATAGGACTTATTTTAAATGTTTTTAGTCTGGTTAAAGGTGCAAAAAATATGAAAGCAGTGCAGAAAATGCACTGCTTTTAAATATTACACACTATTTATTTTATTTCTTCAACCTGTGATTCTGTTTCTTCTTCTCCTGTTAAAAAGTCTTTAATATCGTCAATTTGATCATGAAGTTTCTTTACTACTTTAATGGCTACAAATATTGAAAGTGCAATCAATAAGAAATTAACTATAGTTTGTAAAAAGTTACCATAAGTTAAAAGTACTGCATTTTCACTCAATATCAATGCTCCTGTAGTAACATCAAATGTTGCTGTCCCTCGCAAAACAACATACAAATTTGCTATATCAGTATTTAAAATCAATCCAATTAATGGCATCAATATATCATTAACCAAACTTTTAACAATTGCATTAAAAGCTGTCCCTATAATTAGCCCTACAGCTAAATCCAGTGCGCTACCCTTGCTAATGAAGTCTTTAAAATCTTTAAAAAATTTTTTCATACTTCCTCCTTGTTTTTATATACTAATTTATTATCAATATATGTTTCCAATACTTTTATGTCCTTAATTCTATCAAACGGACATGAATATATATTTTCATCTGTAATAATGAAATCTCCATCATTCAATTTGTTTTCATATACATATCTAACATTATTACTGGTATAACATATAACAGCGTTTTTCACCGTAAGTGATTCCTCAACTAGAAAAGGCTCAAGTTCAGGGAATTTGATACTTCTTCTTGTAACTGCTGTATAGATATTAGCAAATGGATTTACTGGTTCTATTGGTGAATCAGTACTAAAACCTACATTTATTCCAGAATCAAACATTGTTTTAAATAAGTAAGATTCAAGATGCCTTTTGCCAATTCTTGACTCAATAATTTGAATATCTGAATTCAGAAATATTGGTTGGATAATGGCTCCTATATTCCATTTCTTCATTTTCTCAATTTGTCTCTTGGTAGTTAATTGAGCATGAATAATTGCATGATTATGATTTTCTCTTTTTGTTACTTCAAGTGATTTAATAAGTGCATTAATTGCTTGCTCACTAGCATCATCTCCGATAGCATGAATCACTACATCCATATTGTTAGAATCTGCTAAATTAATTAGTTTAAACAATTCATCGTCAGAATAAGTTTTTATACCATAATTGTTTGGTTCATTTTCATAAGGTTTAATTAAACTAGCAGTTTTGCCACCCAAACTGCCATCGGCCAAAATCTTCAATGGTCCCATTCTAAAACCCCCGAAATTCTTATTAACATACCCCTTACTGATAAAATCCTTTAATAAATTATAGTTAAGATTTACTTGCTCAGTAATTTTAACTTGTAATAATCCTTTTTTATACAATTCTTTAATAGTAGATAATACAAACTCGTAGTCAAGAGGTAGTGTTGAAAAATCATCACTAGCAACTTGAGTAATTCCTTTACTTAACAAAATATCATTAGCTGTCATTAAATATTTTATAATATCTTCTTTAGTAGGTTTGGGCATTTTATTATAGATTATATAGATTGCATTTTCAGTGAAGATACCTGTTTCAAAATCAAAACTCCCGCCTGGTATTTGTTTTGATTCATTAGATATATTCGCTAGTTCTAACATCTTATCATTAACAACGAGAATGTGACCACATACTCTTATAATAACAATTGGCAAATCCCTAGAAATAAGGTTTAAATCTCTTTTTGTTGGCATCCTTTTATTAATTAAATTTTCTTGATCCCACCCGCGGCCAATTATTATATTCTTTGACTTCGAATTACTGAGTTCTGACTGTAATTCTTTTATCGATTTTGCAGATGATAAATCAGTATTAAAATTAACATATCCTAATCCTAAAAAATGCATATGACTATCTATAAATCCTGGTAACTTCATATTTCACCTCAATGTTTTTATATAAAAACACTAGTTTAAGCTAGTGTTTTAATATATATATTATGATACGTAATAACCTTCCATAAATTCTAAAACATAAGCCTTAATAGATTCAATTTCTGAACTAATAATGTTATTTAAATCATGATTGGCACCTAGTATTTTGTGATATTCATATTCAATATTATATTCGTCTAACTTAGTTACTAGTAAATCTGATTGGCTCAAGTCAACAATTTCATCAGAGGCACCGTGAATAATCAATGTAGGTATTGTATCAACTGATACATATGATATAGGACTGTACAGATTAATACTAGCATAATCAAGTACTGAAAGATTATAAATATCAAACTCAGCTGTTCCATATAGTTCATCTAAAATTCCCTGTATCTCAGACAATTCTTGATTATTCATAATTTCTAAATCATACAGACTACTAATTTCAGTTACTCCAGAGAAATCAATTACATATTTTATATCATATGAATAGTTTCTCAAGGTATAATCGCCTAAATCAACACCACTAGCGCTGTAACCAGCAGTTAACGCTAAGTACCCTCCAGAGCCTTCTCCCCAAATACCAAAATTATCAATATCAAAATTGTAATCATCTGAAACAGAAATCAAATATCTTAAAGAGTCTTTTACATCAATTAAATTATTAGGAAATACATTATCTCCATATAACAACCGGTATTCAACTGAAATGATTGCATACCCTGCATCCAAAATATCAGTAACTATATCTCTTCCCAAGTCCATTGTTAAATCCGATTTTTGGCCTTCAGTGAAGCTTCCTCCATGAATAAAAACAAGAACAGGAGTTTCAGAATACACTTCGGTTGTAGGCATAATTATATCCAAAGTGAGCTCATCATCTTTAACATTTTTATAGATTACATCTTCATAAGTAACAATAGTGTGATAAAAGATATCGTTTCTTTCTCTAGATCTTGGTAAAAAATAGAAGAAAAGTGCAATACCTATTACAGATAGTACTACTATAATTATATATAATTTCTTCATGTTATCACCTTTTTCTTCTTCTCGATAGTATTATAACATATTCTTATTTATAAAAATATTACTAAAAAGAAAAAAGCACAGTCAGCTGACTATGCTTAGTATCTATTTATCTTATTACCTTATTGACAACTCCAACATCTCTTCTGAATATTGATTTGTATATAATTTGTGGTAAGCTCCAGATTTTTTAATTAGTTCTCTATGTGTTCCCTCTTCAATTACTTTACCTTTATCAAGCACTAATATTCTATCGCTATGCACGATAGTAGATAATCTATGTGCAACAATAAAACTAGTTCTTCCTTCAAGTAATTTATTTATAGCAACTTGAATAACTTGTTCAGTTTCAGTATCCACAGAACTTGTTGCTTCATCAAGAACTAATATTTTAGGGTCAGATAGAATTGCTCTTGCAAAGCTGATCAATTGTTTTTGACCAACTGAAAGCCTTGATCCACCTTCACCACATTCAGTATCATAGCCTTTTTCAAATTTCATAATAAATTCATGCGCTTCAACTGCTTTAGCCGCTGCAACACATTCATCATCCGTAGCTGTTAACTTTCCATATCTAATGTTTTCCATTACATTCCCACTAAATAAATGTGGATCTTGTAATACATAACCTAAATTTGAATGTAACCAGCCCATAGAACGATTTTTATAATCTTTACCATCTATTAGTATTTTACCATTTGTTGGTTCATAGAATCTACATATTAAGTTAACAATAGTAGTTTTACCAGCACCTGTATGTCCAACTAAGGCAATTGATTGACCAGCTCTAACATCTAATTTAAAATCAGTTAAAACTTGTTCCCCAATATTATATTTGAACGACACATTATCAAATTTTACATCACCTATGATTTCCTCGAAATTTTCAAGTTTGTAATCAAATAAAGTTCCATATTTTTCAATAACTTCCGGCGAATCAGAAATATCAGCTTCTGTCTCAATTAATGAAACTATTCTTTCAGCTGATGCTTGTGCTTGTTGGAAATTAGCATAAAGCATTGCTAATTCATTAACTGGCTCAAAGAACTGCCAAACATAGCTTATAAACAAATATAATGTACCAACTGAAATTGTTAGCTGAAAAACTAAATTACCTCCAACTACATACACTAATGCAACTCCTAAAGTTATCAAGAATAGCATCGTAGGGAAATACAACCCTTGTATCATAGCTGCTCTAATTGAACGAACTCTCATATCACCAGTTAAATCATCAAAATCATTATAATTATTATCTTCAAGCACTAAAGTTTTTGTCGTCATTGCACCTGTGATACCTTCATTATAAGCACCTGTAATCTTAGAATTAATTTTCCTAATTTGACGATGTGCTTTTAGTATATATTTTCTGAAGAAAATCGATACTAAGGCCATTACTGGTACCAAAACAATTACAACTAATGCTAGTAACCAATTGATAATAAACATTACTACGACTAAGATAATCATTAGTGCAAATCCCCATGTTAAATCAATTAATCCCCATGAGAATAGTTCACTTAAGTTTCTTGAATCACTTGTCATTCTCGCCATGATCCAGCCAACTCTTGTTCTATCATAATATGAAAATGGTAATTCTTGTAAGTGATGAAAAGCTTCCTTGCGAATATTATATGCTAATTCTGTTTGAATCTTACCCGCAAATAATATAAACATAAATACACTAACAGCTTGAATAATCATAAACCCAATGTACAAAGCAATAAATACTGCTAATTTAGATAAATCAGCATCTGCTCCATTCATGTTCGGCCTAATAATATCATCAATAGCAAATTTTGAAATCAACGGATAAACCACATCTGTTGTTGCAAGTAAAATCATGAATATTATTGCAAAAATTGCATATTTCTTCAATGGTTTCATGAATACTAATATCTTTTTCCATACATTCCAATCAATCTTTTGAGATGTGAAGGACTCTTCGTCGTGTAAGTGATCATTCATTGTCTTCACCATCCTCTAATTGAAAATCAATTCTAGATTGAATTTTCCATATATTATTGTATAAACCATCAATCTTGATTAATTCATCATGAGTTCCGGTTTCTTTTATATTGCCGTCTTCTAAAACGATAATCTTATCTGCTTCTTTAGCAGTTGTGATTCTGTGTGTAATAATAAATACAGTAGATTTTTTCCACTCTTTTTTTAATGCTCTTCTTATTTGAATATCTGTTTCAGTGTCTACTGCACTTAAACTATCATCAAATATTAGTATTGGTTTTGGTTTTAGTAACATTCTGGCAATGGCAACACGCTGTTTTTGACCACCAGACAGTGTAACTCCTCTTTCACCAACAAGAGTCTTATATCCTTTTTCAAAATTAACGATATCATCATGAACTTTAGCAATTTTCGCTACATTCTCAACTCGATCAGTTTGAACTTCTTTATCAGCAATACCGATATTTTCTTCTACTGTTTTAGAGAACAAGAATGGTTCCTGTAAAATAATACCAACATTACTTCTTAAATAGTGTTTTTCAATATCTTTGATTGAAGTTGAATCAATAAATACATCCCCTTCTTGATAGTCAAGAATTCTAACTAACAGTTTCATCAAAGTAGATTTACCAGATCCAGTTTTACCAATAATAGCAACAGTTTCACCAGCTTCTACATTGAAATCAACATTAACTAACTGATGTTTATTTGAATCATCAAATTTAAATGTTACGTTTTTAAATTTAACATGACCCAATATTTTAGGTTTTGAATTTGGTTCTGAATCATCATATTCATCTTTATTATCAATTATGTGCTCTAAACGATTAACAGCAACAGTTGTTTTTGAGAAATCTCCAACAACTCTACCTAGTTGTCTCATAGGCCAGATAATATTTCCCGCATATGCTAAAAATGTTATATATGTTCCTAGTGAAATCACACCTCTTGAGGCATAGATAATACCGAATACAGCAATTAAACAATATTGCATAAAACTAATAAAATCAGTTGATGACCAGAAAAACGCCATTTTCTTAATCAATTTGTAATCTGAGTCAGTAAATTTGCGATTTAAATTTTTGAATTTCTTCACTTCATATAATTCATTAGCAAAAGCTTTAACTACTCTTGATCCTGAAACGTTTTCTTGCACATGAGTTGTCATATTTGCTTCATTTTGTTCTATTAATGCGAATTCCTTCTTAACTTTTTTAAAATATACAGTTGCAACTAATAAAATAACTGGTGCTAAAACTAATGATATTAATGTCAAATCAGTATTCAATTTTGACATCTGCCAAATTGATAATCCCACTAACAATAGTAATCTAGCCACTTCAACAATTCTTTCAGCTACAAACCTCCTATAAGCATCAACATCACTAGTACATCTTTGAATTAAATCTCCTGTTTCTGAATGTGAATGAAAATAATAATCTGCATTCTGAATTTTACGATATAACTTATTTCTAAGTCTATACCCAATATTTTCTCCAAAATGTGCCGATATCCATCTTCTTAAAAAGATAAATATTGCTCTAAATATTGCAAGTATTAAAATCATACCCGCAGCGATAATCAATTCTTTTACTAATGTATCAGCCACAATATATCTTGCAATATATGCAGGTAGTTTTGTACCGCCATCTGAAAATCCTAATATTACATCGATTATATGTTGTCCAAATAATGGTAATAGCGTCCTAACATAAGACACAATGAATAAGAAAATAAATGCAACTATTAACAGTGGCCATAGATTGCCCATCCACTTAAACATCGTTCCTAAAGTTTTCAATATACCTTTTTTGGATTGATTTTTAATATCTAATTTTTCCATATCTGATCACCCCCTCATTGATATGGACTACGTAATTACATTTTTTGGATTGCACTCATTCCTAGCAATCCCATGCCATCATCAAGAATGTCTTTTACCATTCTCAATAGACACAATTTTGTATGTCTTTCAACTAGATCATCCACAATAACTTTTTCTTTTGCATAAAAACTATTGAATAAGCTAGCTAAGTTTAATAAGTATTTAGCCACTACAGAAGGAGAGTATTCTTCTTTACTCTTAATAATAATATCTTCATATTGACTAATGTTTTTAATAATTTCAAAAATGTGATCTTTTGTGAAGAGATTATAATCTATTTCACTTTGTGATTCCTTAATTGAATCTAATATTGATTTAATCCTAACCGAAGTGTATTGTAAATATGGTCCGGTTTGACCAACGAAATTAACCATTTCTTCAAGATTGAACTCAAAATCATTTGTTCGATAATTTTTCAAATCATTGAATATAACAGCACTAATCCCTATTTTTTCGGCTGTAACTTCTTTGTTTTTTAGCCCAGGATTTTTTTCATTTATATATTTTAAACTAAGTTTTGATGCTTCTTTTAAAACATCCTCAAGTTTTACAATTTTTCCTTTTCTAGTAGACATCTTTTTACCGTCTTGCAATACAAGTCCAAAATTAATATGGTGGATATCGCTTGAATAATCATATCCCATTAATCCCACGACCTGTTGCAATTGATTGAAATGTAATTTCTGTTCATTTCCTACCACATATAGTGCTTCGCTGAAATTGTAGGTGTTTTTTCGATAAAATAAAGCTGCTAAATCTCTTGTAATATAAAGTGTTGATCCATCTGACTTTTGAATTAATGCAGGTGGAATTTGTTCTCCTAGATCAACTATCATAGCTCCCTGATCTTTCTTAAGTAATGATTTTTCTTTTAATTCATCTACAACTGCTAGCATTTTATCATTGTAAAATGCTTCACCATTATATGAATCAAATTGTACTCCAAGCAACTTATACACTTTCATATATTCTTTTAGAGATTCTTCACGAATGAATTCCCAAAGTTCTACAAACTTAGGATTTCCTTTTTCAAGCTCTGTAAATATTTTTCTAGCTTCTTCTTCAATTGATTTGTCGATTTTTGCACGATCGTTAAACTCAACATATAACTTTACGAGCTCAGCTACAGGATGTTCTTTAACTTTAGCTTCATCTCCCCAGTTAAGATATGCATAAATTGTTTTACCAAATTGAGTACCGAAATCACCTAAATGATTTATTCTTACAACTTTATATCCACATTTCTCCATAATATTTCCGATACTATGTCCTATAATAGTTGAACGCAAGTGTCCTATAGAGAATGGCTTAGCAATATTAGGTGACGAATAATCAATACAAACTGTTTTATTCAGACCCATTTTATTACTTCCATAATTTTCTGAATTTAAATTATAGTTGTTAATTACTAATGCGGCATATTTTTCTTTATCTAGTGTTATATTTATAAAACCAGATACACTATCAACTTTAGCAATTAAATGCGCATCTGAGATGGTTCCTAAAAATTCTTTTACTGTTTCTACTACCAAAGGAAGAGGTTTTCTTAAAACTTTGACCACAGAAAAAACGGGAATAGAGATATCGCCTTGTTCAGCTTTTTTAGGCTCCTCGACTATTACTATTACATTTTGATCAAATTTGTCATTAAGTTTTTGTTCCAATTCTTTCTTAATTCTATTTTTAATATTATTAATCATAATATCTCCCCCTTATTAAATAAGTATACTTATTTATTTTAGCACATAAACAAATGTTTATGTAAAAATATATTAAATCGTTAATTCTTCAATTTTTATATACAATTGTTCAATCTGTTTCTCAACTGATGCTATCTCTTCAGTTTTTTTTTCATATATATTTTTATCCATATAAACATCCTTCAAAAACAATTCCTGTTTTAGCAAATCAACCTTGATATCAAGATTATCTACTTGCTTTATAAGCTTTCTAACTTTTTTCTCTTTGTCTTCATATTTAGATGTTTTTATCTTAGAATTCTTAGGCTTAATCTCTTTTGATTTGAGTGTTTCTTGAATAGAAACATATTCTGAATAATTTCCTTCAAATATTTCAATATCTTTTTTAACACTTAATATTTTAGTAGCTACTTTGTTAATGAAATATCTATCATGCGAGATAAATATTATTGGCCCATCATAACTCTCAAAAACATCTTCAACAATATTCTTTGTATCTATATCTAAATGATTTGTGGGTTCATCGAGAATCAGTATTTCTGGCGCTTCTAACATTAATAGTAAAATTGATAATCTTACCTTTTCCCCGCCAGACAAAACAGATACAGATTTGTAGGCATCTTCACCACTAAATAATACTTTAGCTATATCGCTTCTAACTTCACCTACTGTTTTTCCTGGATACACATTATGAATCGTTTGCATTACTGTTAAACTCTCGTTTAATGTCATTTGATTTTGGTCAAAATATCCTACCTTCATTTGTCTATAAAAATTACATTTTCCATGAAGACATTTTAGTTTACCCATTAATGTTTTTATTAGCGTAGTTTTACCAGTTCCATTACTACCAATGATACCAATTTTATCAGTGCCTCTCATTTTAAAATTGATGTTTTCTATCAATGGGAAGGTGTAGCCAATGCTTAAGTTCTCGACTTCAAGAATTTCAACTTGAGTTGGTCTTTTCGTTTTAAACTTAATATTTACATGACTATGCGCATTCTTAGGTTTCTCAATACGCTTAATCCTATTTATTTTTTTAACTCTATCTTGGGCTATAGAAGCTCTTTTTGCATTATATCTAAATCTATCAACAAAACTCTGTAGATGCGTAATCTGTTTTTGTTGCTTCAAGTGTGCTTTTAAAAGGAGTTCATAGCGTTTAACTTTCTCTTCTTCATAATAATCAAAATTACCATGATATAACTCTAATTTATTAAAATCAATTTCATAGATTTTATTAACAACTTTGTTAATGAAATACTTATCATGAGTTATTACAAGTACTGCACCGTTATATCTTTTTAAGTATTCCTCTAACCATTCAATAATTTCGATATCCATATGATTTGTTGGTTCATCTAAAAGTAATAAATCTGGTTTTGTCATTAACAACTTCGCAAATGCTATCCTTGTTCTTTCGCCTCCAGAAAAAGTTTTAATTTGGCGATCATAATCGGTTTTAGTAAAACCAAATTTCGTTAAGAACATATCTATCATTGTTAGGTATTCATAACCACCCTTAACTTGAAACTCATTTTCAGTATGAGCATACCTTTTCAGTATCGCATCTGAATGATCAACTTTCAAATGTTCAGTAATATCATGTAATTGCTTCTCTAATTTTACTAAATTGCTAAAAACAGTCAAGCATTCCTCAAACATAGTATTATCCAGTGATTTGATTATATTCTGGGATAAATAGCCAATTTTTGCTTGCCCAAAAATAAAAATATCCCCAGAATCTGGGGCAATTTCGTTTAATATCAGTTTTATCAAAGTTGTCTTACCGACGCCGTTCCGCCCTATGAGCGCAACTTTATCCTTGGTATTTATTTCGAGTGACAAATTATCAAAAAGCACATTACCGCCAAATGTTTTTTTTAGGTTATTTATTTTTAGTAAGTTCATATTGTCACCACCTAAATCTCTTAATTTAGCGTTAAATATCGCTACTATTACTATTTTAACAAATTTAACCCCTAATAACAATATTTATTTTAGTAAAAAAAAAAAGAAGCAAATAAATGCTCCTTATTCTGGATAAATTATTGAAAGGATAACAATAGTTAAATAGTAAACTCCTATTAATGATAATATAACTCCAAATATAATAGATACAGTTACTTCAACTTTTCTCGGTTCTGATGTGGACTTATATTTTATCCTCTGTACACTTTGAATTGCTTTTCTTGGTTTAAAACAAAATACTAACCCAATAAAGATAAATGCAAAACTTATCAAGAACCCTAATATTTTAAGAAATATATCCATCATATTAGTCTAAATCCTTAATTACATTATCATTCTTTTTATCTAGTACGCTAGGGTCTTCAATTATTGACTTAAATATTCTTAGAGATAATGAGTTATATAATCCATCACTAATTCTTTCATCAATAACTACTCCAGCTTTTAACATCTTTCTTACAACAATTTCTTTAGTCTCTCTGTTTAAAACAACAGGTTCATATTTCTCTTGTCCTATTGAAATAAAAGCTCCTGTAGTACCAAAGTTATAGATGTGATGTAGTACAGGTGGCATTTTAATTGATTTAAGATGTACTAAGAATACAGATGTATGCATCGGGCTTGCTTCAATAATTGCTTTAGGAAGTACCCCATGTTTGTCCATTCCTTTGAATATCCATACTAATATTTTAATCAAAAAATTAGGCATTCTGCCCACAATAGCGTCAGCTATTTTATCAGTTTTATTCTTTTTATGAATACCTTTATTTGCTTTAACGATAGCATCAACTTTTTCTTTTACTTCATAAATACTTTCTGTTCCATCAAACTCTAGCTTAACAGTTGTTTCTTCAGCTGAATCAACTAACTTCTTTTTAATCGCAAAAGATACTTGAATAGTATTTCGTTTGTAGATTCTACCATTAGAGATAAATCGATTTAATTTTGGTCTTTGAGACAAGAGTCTCACTATAGCCGCCACTAGTATATCAAGGTATGAAAAACGAATTCCTTCAGTTTCTCTTTTTTCTTTAATATATTTATCAATACCTTCACAATCATAGTCTTGAAATTGGCTTACCATTGCATCAGTTCTTTCAAACATGATATGAGGTACAATTTTCATAAAAGGATCGATATTTTTAATTCTTTTTCCATCACTTCTAAATCCAAACATTTGAGTTCCCCCTAAGTATAATTTATATAGATTTTATCATAAAAAAAACATATAAGCAATTTTTTTATAAACAATGAAAAATTGAATATATATAATCAGTAAAGATATGTTATAATTTTAATGCTGAGGTGATTTAATGAATTGGAAACGAATTAGATATATAGTAATACCATTTTTATTTATGTTACTATTGCTATTTATAACATACTTTGGTAATCAATTGTACGCTGGAGTTTTTGGAAACCCAGGAGTTGATTACAGTTATATTTTCTTAAAATTTAATCAAATAGTTCCTTTTTTAGACTGGACCATTTATCCATATATATTAGCTTATCCAGTATGGTTTATTGGAGTTTTTGTTATTGGGTACTATTCTAAAAAGAATCTATATAACATTATGGCCGTTGTTTTAGTCACATTTATTATTTGTGGTATCTGGTGGTTATTATTTCAATCAGATGTTGAAAGTTGGAGAGTTACTTCGGGTTTATTCCTAGATGGTAATTATCTAACACCAAGAACAGATCTTAATTTCACAGAATCAATTGTAATGTGGATATATATGTCAGCTGGACCAAGAAACGCTTTACCATCAATGCATACATTAATTAGTTGGATTTGTATCATCGGTATAAGAATGGATAAAAGAATACCGAAAGGCTTAGTAATATTTACTTGGATTATGAACCTAGCAATTATAATTTCTACTCAAACGACAAAACAACATTACATTATCGATGCAATAGTTGCATTAGCTATTGCTGAAGTAGCATATTGGTTAGTAAGAAATTCTAAACTTGCTAAAGGGTTAGAAAAGATATTTGATAGGCTGAATCTGAAATGCAAACTTGAATGGGATGAAATAATTAGATAAATACTTTCAATTTTTGAAAGTATTTTTTTTTATAAAAAAAATGCTGCAAAAGCAGCATTTATATTATTCTATATCAATTATTCTTAGTGTGTTAGTTTTACCATGCTTTTGGCCCCATCCAGAAGTAATTACTAATGTTTCTCCTACTTTGAATCCAAAGTCCTTTGCTACATTCATAGCAACTTTATCGTGTGTGTTTATGTCCTCAATATCATCAACAATTGTAGCAAAAACACCACAATAGTAAGAAAGTTTTTGGCAAGTTTCTACGCTGTCAGTAATTGCAATAATAGGTACACTAGGCCTGAATTTACAAATTCTCTTTGCCGTTCCACCAGTTTCAGTAAATGCAATAATCACAGGAACATTTGGTAGAGTTAAAACTGATCTACAAACCGCAATGCTAATTGCATCATTGATAGTTTGTTGACTAGTACTAATTGCTCGATCTAACTTTTTATCATAATCAATTATTTCTTCTATAGCTTTAGCAATTGTATCCATTGTCAATACTGCTTCAACTGGATAATTACCAGCTGCAGATTCACCAGATAACATGATTGCATCTGAACCGTCTAATATAGCATTAGCAACATCACTAGCTTCAGCTCTAGTTGGTCTAGGTGATAATATCATTGACTCTAACATATGAGTTGCTGTAATAACTGGTTTACCTACCTCATTTGCTCTAGCAATAATTTTCTTTTGATATATTGGTACAAGTTGAGTTGATACTTCTACTCCCAAATCACCTCTAGCAACCATAATTCCATCAACAACTTGTAATATTTCATCAAGATTGTCAACACCCTCTTGATTTTCAATTTTGGCAATTAGCTCTATTGAATCATTTCCTTCTTCTTCTAGAATTTTTCTAACTTCTAAGACATCTTCTTTTCTTCTTACAAAAGAAAGTGCAATCATATCAACTTTCTTTCTTGATGCGAAACGAATGTCTTCATCATCTTTGCTAGAAATAAATGGCATTGATAATTTAACGTTTGGAACATTAACACCTTTTCTTGATTTAATTACACCAGGATTAAATATCTTACAGATAAAACTGCCAGATTTCTTTTCTACAACATCCAATCTCATTTTTCCATCATCAATTAAAACATAGTCACCAATTTTAATATCCTCAAACAATTCTAATGCTGTAACATGAAATCTATCATTATTACCTAATACCTCTTCTTTAACTATTTCAACTAAATCGCCTTTAGCAAAAATAGCTTGATTATTTTCAAATAATCCTGTCCTAATTTCAGGACCTTTTGTATCAGCCATAATTCCGATATATCTATTTTTTTCTTTCGCTAACCCACGAATCATTTTTATTCTATTTGTATGTTCTTCCTTGTTCCCATGTGAGAAATTCAGTCTTCCTACGTTCATTCCCGCATCTACCATCTTACCAATCATTTCATAAGAGTCTATTGCTGGACCAATCGTACAAATAATTTTTGTTTTCCTTTTCATGTTTTCCTCCTTGAAATACTATTAATATTATACAATATTTTAAAATAAATTACATCTATATTTGTTATGTAAGGGTTTCTATAACAATATATTGTATTTTAAATAATTTTTGATAAGAAAAAAACAGGGAGCAATCCCTGTTTTAATTATTTTTTAAAGATAATTGCTAACCCAACCACAATGAATATAGCTGGAATAAAATATTTTTTCAATTCCCAACCGATTTGTTCATTTAGTAAGAATCCAACTCCTAAAACTAATAGAATTAAATTACCTGAAGTCATACCTTGTCTTGACATTGACATCACAGCGGGTATTATTAAGAATAAAGTCCACCAACCATCAAAGAATATGTTTATTGCCCATATATCAAGTGCATTTAATAATACAACAACTCCTATAACAAGTAAAATTGTACCTAGAATATTATGTCTTCTCATGATTTCCCTCCTAAAACAATATTTTTTATTTCTAATAAATTTTCTATTTTATAGTCAGCTAACGCAGACTTTGTTGCATCATTAATGGCTATAGCAATCATATTACCAGCTTTAGCAGCTTTTATTCCAGCAATAGCATCTTCAACCACAAAACAATCAACTGGATTCATATTCAGCCTTTTTGCAGCTATTAGAAACACTTCGGGATCTGGCTTTGATTTTGAAATATCATTCCCATCAGCAATTGCTTCAAACTTGTCTAATAATTCAAGTTGACGTAAAATTGTTTTTGTGTTCTTACTAGAAGACCCAATTGCCAATTTAACGTTATTTGTTCTTAAAACGTTATATAATTCATTAAAGTTCTCTATAATGTTGTTTCTTGTTAGGCTTTTTAATGATTTTCGATAAATGTTATTCTTATATTCTAACATTTCATTGATTTGTTCTTCTGAATATGAACTATTTGACTTTTCAAGAATTATTTCTAATGATTTTCTTCTTGAGACGCCTCTTAATCGATTATTAATATCTTTATCAAAATAAATACCTTCTCTATCAGCCAATAATTTCCAAGCTTTATAATGATATCCATCAGTAGAAACAATAACTCCATCTAAATCGAAAATTACTGCTTTATTCATTACTTTCCACCTCAATTTCATCTCCGAAAAGTACGCTAACTGAATTTCTTTTAATTTTAATATCAGCTATATTGTCAGCTACTTTAACTTTAAATTCAATTCTTCTTATTTTTTTTGATGAATTGTAATCAGCTTCTATTAAATATACATTATGTTTTAGACCTGCAAAGCCGTAAATAATCGCTAAATAAATCCCGCCTAATAACCCTAAGTTTAATCCTTGTTTAAATAAATATTCATTATCAATATCAAGTCTAGCAATCTTTTGAAACATTTCATATCCGACTTCAGGATATCCATTTTCACAAGCATCAATAATATACATTATCCTTGAAAGGTATTCTGGGTTAATTGATCTTCTCATATAGTAATCATAATTTGATTTATTAACTGTAGGTGAAAATTCATTTAAAAATAGAGCTTGCAATACTAAAACATTTGCATCTTTTAAATAACTAGTTTCTTCAATGTTCTTAACTCTTTTATTCTCTAGAAAGTTAATCTTTTTATTGCTTGAAACACTTACATTTTTTAAATTAAAGTACTTATCATAACTCTCAATTAAGTAATCTATATTTTCTTTTTTAGTATAAAGTTTTCTTCTTAACTCTCTTACTTCATCTAATAATTTAACGTACCCAGTTTCTTTCATCCATCTTGTCGCTTCAACTTTATCTAACTGTTTCGCAAAAGCAACACATTTAATTAATGCATCAAGACTATTCTTTATCATAGAATTAGTATAAGCTTCATTATCAAC
>JAGLYJ010000089.1 GCA_023132365.1 Mycoplasmatota bacterium | reverse complement strand
CTTTGCTAGTTTACTAACTGTTATGTTAGGTACACCTTTAATTTTTAATTTATTGTTTAGTCATTTTTTAAGAAGAGCAAAAAGAAAAAGAAACTTTTTACTTCTAGGAATATATTTGAGAGCTTTCTCATTCCTTAGTATTGGTATTTTCGTTTACTTCTTCGCTGAAAATAACCCTTGGATAACAATTATGAGTCTTTATTTCTTTCTATTAATGTTTAGTATTAGTGCTGGATTTGCTGGTATTAGTTATTCAGACTTAATTGGTAAAACTTTACCAGACACTAAAGATAGAACTAAATTATTTACATACATTCAGTTCTTCTCTTCTATAGCTGCTTTTCTTGGCGGATTAATAATTACTTATATTTTTACAAAAGATTTAAATTATCCTATTAATTACTCATTGAGTCTTCTAATTGGTTTTGTAGGTTTATTAATTGCTTCTATTGGTTATTTCTTTGTTAAAGAACCAGCAGAAACTAATGTTAATGAATCTAGTGAATCATTTGTGGATTACTTAAAGAAAATACCAAAAATAATTAAGAATGATTTCGAATTCAGAAAGTATATCATAATTGATAACTTCTCTTCATTTGGAGTTATGATAATTCCTTTCTATATTGTCTTTGCAAGAAATGAAATGTCTATAGATGATTCATATATAGGAATCTATCTATTAATTATTTTATTTGGAAAACTGATGTCAACATTCTTCTGGGGATATGTTGGTAAAAGATGGAATGCAAAAACTATTGTTACTGTCTGTATTACAGTAGGAGGTATTGTTCCTATTATAGCTATAGCACTATCAAATTTTTCACCAATTATATTCGGAATCGTATTTTTCTTTGTTGGCTTTATTATTTCTGGTAGAAAGATCGGCTTCTCTCCTTATTTACTAGATATAGCGCCAAAAGAAAGACGAATAGAATACTTAGGTATTAGAGGGTCATTAAATGTTTTCATGATTATTCTACCATTACTGGCAGCACTAGTAATAAATCTATTTGGATATATTTACACATTTATTATGGTTAGTGTAATAATGTTATTAACATCTCTATTTCATATTTATTATCAGAAAAAAACTACATAATCAATCACAATAAAATAAAGGCTAGATACAGGAATTGTATCTAGCCTTATTAATTATTAATCGTTTTCCGCTAATGAAGCATCAATCTCGGCTTAAGTTCTCTTATAATATTTCTTAAACAATCTAAAATATTCCATCATTTATTTTAATAAAGCTATCTACTTTTTAATTACTACGAAACATATCCCCATATCACAGGACAATTTGAATAATTCCAAGAGGAACTCCATCCTACTGGTTTACTGACTGCTTCTACATAAATTGTTAAATTATCGCATGAGATAAATGCATAATCACTTATACTTATAACACTTTCTGGGATATATATGCTTGTTAATGATGTTGCATAACTAAATGCACCCCGACCAATAAATGTAACACTTGCTGGAATGTTAATATTAGCTAATAATGTTGCACGAGAAAACGCTGATTCTCCTATACTTATTAACTGGCTATCTTCAGCGAATGTGACTGTGGTTAATAAACTTGAATAGGTAAATGCACCATCTCCTATACTTGTAACACTTGCTGGGATGTTTATGCTAGTTACTTTTCTAGCATAATAAAACGCATTTTCTCCTATGTTTGTTAACTGGCTACCTTCTGCAAAAGTGATTTCCTCTAATGATAATGTATAATAAAATGCACGGTATCTTATATTTGTTACACTTGCTGGGATGTTTATACTAGTTAATGATGTATAAGAAAACGCATGTACTCCTATATAGCTAGCTGTAGAAGAAATATAAATACTTCTTATCCCACTAGAAGAGAAAGTATATTGCTCTATAGCTTCAATAGTATCAGGCATAGTCAAATACCGAATAATTGAATTCCCATAAAATGCAAATGGAAGAATTCTTCGAACTTCCATTCCATCAATTATTTCTGGAATATGAATGTCAAAATCAACATTACTCTCGATCATTCCCATGATAGCCACAGTATTGTTAGAAAGCACAGCATATTCAAACACGCCATTTCGTCCCATTTCCACAAATCCCCACACGACTTGTGATTCGAATATATTTCCATCTGTATTCCAGCCAGCTGGGATAGTTTCGAATGGGGTATATATTAAAGCTCCTGAACTACCAAATGCGCTACTATCAATTACATTAACATTATTCGGTATTATAATTTGTTTTAATGAAGTTGCATTATAAAATGCATATTCTCCTATACTTGTAATACTGGTTGGAAGTGTGATTATTCTTACAATATCCGAATAATAAAATGCCCTTCTTCCAATACTAGTAACAGCTATTCCCAAATAGGATGATGGAATTAGAATTTCTGAGTCAGTTCCTATAAAACTTGAAATCTCATAGGTTCCATCGTCTTTTAATACAAATGTATAATCATCTATGTTAGGAGCAATTATTTCCCTCCAGGAAGCATACAGCGTAAATTCATTTATTACCAATTCTTCAAAGTAATATATGTGAGTTAATTCAGCGTCTGTATACCAACCTTCAAAGGTATATCCAGATTTTGTAGGATCATTTGGTTGAACAATTGCAGATCCATAGTCTTGAGATATAGGTTCAACCAAAGAACCTTCATTTGTATTGAAGGTAATTGTATATTGATCCATTTCCCATCCTGCATACAAAATATAATCAGCTACTAGACCGCCAGGAACGGTATAAATAGGTGTTCCTGATATTTCTACATTATCATACCAACCCATGAAAGTTGCGTGCTCATGTGTAGGTGTAGACGCAAACTCTAAGTCACCATAATTCATAGCTGTATATTCATAATATATATTATCTCTATCCATAAAAGCGATATTAATTTCCATTATCTGAACAAAAGTACCTTCCAGCATACTATATGCATTTGTATACTCGCTTAGTAAATGCTCATGCACATAAATATAATAGTTATCACTTGAACTATCCAAGATATTAGAACTAAAGTTCATTCTAACAGAGGAATTAAAGATTAATTTTTCAAATTCTCGTGTATAACTAAACGCATAATTCTCAATTGTTACTACTGAACTCGGTAAGAATACAGATTTAAGAGTTGAACAATTGGTGAAAGTATTTGTACGAATCACTGTAACACCTTCAGGTATATCTATTTCTATTAAATCACTTGATCCCCAAAATGCCATGGAACCTAACTCTGTTAGTTGGTCAGGTAATATTACATTGGTTAATGACTCAACTTCACGGAAAGCTGCATGCCCTATTTCAGTGATTTGATTAGGTAAAACTATTGAAGTAACTCTTGAATTCCTAAATGATTCCATACCTAGAATATGCACTGTTTCAGGAATTGATGATAAGTAGTTACGCCCTACTGGATAACTTATCAAAGTAGTTAAGGATTTATCATACAAAACTCCTTCTACACTTGTAAATGTTTGGTTATTTGGATCTACATTAATACTTAGAAGACTTGTAATTTCATATAATTTTATAGAAGATAAATTCTCATTAATATAAATGCTAGATATTCTGTAAGAACCAATAAATGCATCTGAATCTATATCAGTAACTGTATCTGGAATGATATATTCTCCAGTAGCTCTATGAGGATGAGCAATAAGTTTTGTCATATCTTTACTGTACAATGCACCTTCATATGATGTGTAGAATGGATTATCTTCATCCACTGTCACACTAGATAACCCCATATAGCCGGAGAATGTTAATGATGATATTTGTAATACTGTTTTAGGTATGAACACATTTCTTACTTGTGAATCTGACAGTATATAATTATCCAGTGCGGTTACAGGAAAATCATAAAGAGTTTCTGGTATAATTGCATCATCATATGGATAAGCAATATTAAGATGCATAATAGTCACTTGATTATTATTTAAGCTAAAGAAAAACGTTTGTTGCCACTGT
>JAGLYJ010000088.1 GCA_023132365.1 Mycoplasmatota bacterium | reverse complement strand
GAAGTAATTCCAATGGAAATTGTCCTTGGAAGTTATGTATTACCAATTAAGGAATTCATTGTACCGTCTTGGATGAGATATGTTGAAGCAGGAGATGTAGGTGGACAATTTATAGAAGCTTTAGTTGTTGTTCATGATGCAGAAGGATTCTTAGACTTAGATGACACAACAAGAGTATTTGCTGGAGGATATGCAGTTGTTTTAGACTCTGCAGGCAGTCCTAAATACATCGTTGACCGTTGGGGTCACGAATGGAATGCAGTAGATGGTTGGACAACTAATGCTGGTGGATGGACATTTGGTGCAAATCTTTACGTATCATATTTCAGATCACACTTAGTTGCTGGAGATACAATTGTATTTGCTAGCCAATATACAACTGGATTAGATGAAGGAACATATAGAAATTATTTCGGTAATGCTTTAATTTTCGATTTAGGAGTTTTAACTACAGATCATAGAGGTGTTGATTTATTAGCTGCTATTGATCCATTGACTGTTGAAATCGAATTAAGAGAAGTAATTTTAACAAAAACAATTAGTATGGGAACGAATGATCTTCCTGTATATGATTTTGAATTAGATGTTTGGTTAAATTATATTGATCCAGCTGGTGGTGATGATATAGGTGCTAGCAATATTTCGGGACTTGTACTTGTTAAAGGTGCAGAAGGAATTGCTCTATTAGATGATACTCTTCCAATTTTTGCTGGAGGATATGCAGCTATTCTAGACTCAGATATGAACGTTAAATATATCGTTGATCGTTGGGGACATGAATGGAATGCAGTAGATGGTTGGACAACCAATGGTGGTGGATGGACATACGGAGCTACTTTATATGCTTCATACTTTAAACCATTCTTGGCTGCTGGAGATTCAATCGTATTTGGTGGACAATATAGTTCTGGGTTACCTGCAGGAACATATAGAAACTACTTTGGTAATGCTTTAATCTTTGATTTAGGAGTTGTAACTACAGATCATCGTAATGTTGATTTAGCTAATGCAATTGATCCTACTGGTGTAACAATTTCTATAAAAGAAACTCAAACAGTTCTTAGAATTGGTAACGCATTAATGGATTTCAGATATGTTACTCTTGAAGACTGGATGACATATGCTGGAAATGATCCAGGTGCTGCAAATATTCATGAGTTAGTTGTAGTAACTGGTGTAGAAAACATTGGCACTTATAACGATACTGATTTAGTGTTCAGTGGTGGATATGTAATTCTTTTAGGCTCAGATATGAACGTAAAATATATCGTTGATAGATGGGGTAATGAATGGAATGCTATTGATGGTTGGACAGTGAACGCTACTGGTTGGACTTTTGGAGCTAATGATTATGTTTCATATATTAAAGACAGAGTTGCTGTTGGAGATATTATGATTCTTGGTGGGCAATATGACAATGGCTTAGCAACTGGCGCATCTTATAGAGACGTGCTTGGAAATCAAGTATTCTTTAACTTAGGAGCTGCTATCTATACAGGCGATCATAGAAATGTATTGGTTGCTGATGCAATTGATCCTACTACAGTAGTTTTTGCAATACAAACTATAGAATAAATATATATTTACATTAAAAATGCAAACGAATAAGCCGGGATTATCCCGGCTTATTCCGACGCATAATGTGTTAGAAAGAGAGAATTAAGATGTTTGAAAAAATATATAACAGTGCAATTTTTGGTCTTTTTGAGAAATTATATAAATTAATAGTTTTAAATATGTTGTTCGTACTAACATTTATTATAGGTTTAGGTATATTCGGTTATATGATAAGTTTAATTATTTTGGTTTTAGGAATCAAATCATTAATTGATGATAAAGAGTATTCGATTGTTAAAACGTGGATAATTAAAGTTAAACAACATTATGTAAAAGCACTCAAACTTTCATTGTTTTTTACAATAATAGGTGGGTTGATGACTTTCAATACAATTTTCTTTTACTTGGCAATAGAAGAAAACCCAACTGTGATATACCAAACAGCTTATTACATATTCTTGATTGTTGATGTTTTTCTTATTTTAGGAACTATAAACGCAGCTTTTGTATTTGTATATTTTCCTAATTTAGATATAAAAAAGATATTAAAATATTCATTTAAATTGTTGCAAATAATACCACTTCAGGGACTTTTATTATTAACTGCTTTAGGATTAACAGTTTTATGGATTTATGTTTTCCCAATCATATTAGTATTTATATGGTTTTCTACAGTAATTTATGTATTTGCCTTAAGTATCAATAAAAAATATAGTGCTATTGTGGCTGATGGTGTAAAATCACTCAGTATGATCGAATATTGAAAAAGGAGACTTTGGATGAAGAAAAAACTGATAGTATTGTTGACATTAATAATAATTTCAATATCCTTTTGTGGATATTTATTTTCACGAGATGGAAACGTATATACTGTCAGAGCTTATGAAGGTACTTCTTTAGACTTAACTGATGTTTATATGTCTGGATATCAAGAATACCTTGAAGAAGACCAACAAGTATTTCCTGATGAAGAAATAATTATTAATGCTAGAGACTACACTGAAGTTGTTAATGACTTTAACGAAGAAGTTGAACGATTAGTGGTGTTTAATGGCATCGAAGGTTTGTTTATTCCTGAGACAATGGATATATCATGGGAAGTGAATATAGAAATCGCAGGTTATTATAATATAAAAATTAAATATGCGGCTTATGAAGGTAGGAGTTCTGATATATCAAAGGGAATAAAGATTGATGACATTTATCCGTTTTCAGAATCTGAAAATTTTGTTTTATCACGTATATGGCAAGATGCCTTCGATGTTTCATCTAAGAGAGTCGAGGGAGAACACGATTTAAAGCCTGAGCAAATTGAAAAAACCAGATGGAATACAGAAGATATCTCAGATTCAAAAGGCTATTATGAAGGAAAATCTTATTATTTTTATTTCACAGAAGGTAATCATAAAATTACGCTTGTTCAAGATAAAGAACCTGTTATTATTTCAGAGATTGTTTTATATCAATCTAAAGTTGAAAAGTCATATAATGAAACATTAGATGACTATACTTCATCTGGTTATCAACAAATTGAAAAGAATTTATTTGATAATGGTGAATACACTATAGTACAAGGTGAAAATGCTTATGAAAAGTCTTCACCAATACTGGCACCTGTTGCAAATTGGAGTTCATACAAAGTTGATCCATATGAAAAATTTATGATGAGATATAATACTATTGGCGGGACTACATGGAGAGTTGCAGGTGATTGGATTTCCTGGAACATAGAAGTTCCTGAATCTGGGTTATACAAATTAACATTTAAAATTAATCAAAGCTATAAACAGGGTTCCGTAAGCAGTAGAATTTTAAAAATCAATGGAGAAGTACCTTTTGTCGAAGCAAGAATAATTGAATTCAAGTATGATAGTGATTGGCAAAATGTAACTTTAGGTAACGGCGAAGAGGACTACTGGTTTTACTTAGAAGCAGGAGATAATATAATATCTCTTGAAGCATCAATTGGAAACTACAATAATATTATTAGAAATACCGAAGCTACTATTCAAATTTTAAATTCTATGTATCGTCAGATTGTTATGATCACAGGAACTAATCCTGATGAATATCAAGATTATATGTTAAATCAAAGAATTGAAAATTTACAAGAGATGATTAATCAATCAATAAACAATATAGAAAGAGCTATGTCTGATATTATCAGCATTGCTGGAAATAGAAGTTCATTAATATCAACTTTTGAAAAGGTTCTATATCAATTAGAAGAATTTAAAAAATCAGAAAAGAATATTCAAATAGGTTTAAATAAGTTAGATGATAATATTTCTGCTTTAGGTACATGGGTTATGATGATTTCAGAACAACCTCTAAGCGTTGATTGTATTTATGTTCATAGTCAAGAAAGTGAAATGCCTAAAGCTACAACGAATTTCTTTCAAAAATTCTGGCATG
>JAGLYJ010000087.1 GCA_023132365.1 Mycoplasmatota bacterium | reverse complement strand
TTTATATTATAAAATTTCCGTTTTTAAATATCTCTACTTTCTTACCGTCGTTTGTTACACCGTAGACTGATAAGTCTTCGCTACCAAACATAAAGTCAGAGTGAGACATTGAATTGTTATATCCCTTTTCTTTTAATTCTTCTTTAGATAGATTAGGTCCATTTACCAAGTTAATTGTGTAAGCACGGCCAAGTGCCATGTGACATGATGCATTTTCATCAAATAAAGTATTATAGAATAGAATTCCTGAATTTGATATTGGTGAATCATAACTGATTAACGCTATTTCGCCTAGATATGAACTTCCCTCATCAAAGTTGATCAAGTTTTCTAAAGTTGCTTTATTAACTTTCGCATCAAAACCAATTACTTTTCCATCTTTAAATTCTAACCAAAAATCTTCAATTAATTTACCTTGATAATTTAATGGTTTTGTAGCTACAACTTTACCATTCACACCATATTTATGCGGCATAGTGAAGTTTTCCTCTGTAGGAATGTTAGGATTAAATAGTATACCTTCAGGTGTATATTCTCCGCCACCAGCCCAAATGTGATCTTGAACAAGTTTAACTGAGATATCAGTTCCTAAACTATTTTTGAAGTATAAAATATCAAAATTGTAATCGTTAAGGACTTTATTATGTTTTAATAGTCTTTCGTTATGTGCATTCCATTCTGCGATAGGATCATTATCTAAAGTAATTCTTGATGCTTCTAGAATAGCATCCCATAATTTATTTACAGCTTCATCACCTTTTAAGTCAGGAAATACTTTTTCTGCCCATATTTTATTTGGAGCAGCAATAATTGACCATTGAGATTTTGAAGACATCATATGATCGTAGTAGAAAGTTAACGCTTTACTAAAAGCTAATCCTGATACTTGAAGTTTGTTTGATGGTACATCTTTATTTAAATCGGGAATTGGTGAAGCAATGCTTATAGCACATCCCTTTTCCTTAATGAAGTGTTTGTATCTATCAACAACAAATTCAGGAACTTCTTTAAGTGATTCTTCACTTCTATTAACTAATCCATATTTTGAAACATATTCATCATTCCAATTAACATCAACTTTTTTAGCACCTGCTAAATAAGCATGTTTAACTATTTTTCTTGCTAAAACTCTGTTTTCTGTAGATGAATTAACTGCTACAAGTTGATCTTTTTGTACATTTGCACCAACCTTAACCGCTAATTCAGCTAATTTTTCTAATAATACATCATTTATCATGAAATCATCCCCTTCTGTAAAAATTATAGAACATTTACAAAATATTAGCAACAAAAAGAATGTAAAAAGTACCATTATATGGGTATTTAACCTATATTTGAAATAGTATTTTATTACTTGTAATTTAGTATTTGATAATGTAGAATAATATAAGCTGTAATTAAATAAATGAAGTAGTTTAATAGAAAACAGAAGGATAGAGGGTAATATGAAACTAGCAATCTATGATTTTGATGGAACTTTTATGAAAATACAAGTCTTGCCACATATATATAAGTTTTGGAAAATAAGTAAATTGAATATGAAATCATACCGAAAAATTTATGGTAGAATCATTCGCAGGTATATTTATCATAAATTCAACCTTTTTGGATGGAATAAACAAACATTTAGAGCTAATGCTATGGCGCTAACAGCTGATTTATTCAAATCAGTTGATAGATCAGTTTTAGATGATTTTTTATTGAATTTATATCAGTATCTAAAGCCCTATATTAATAAAAAGATAAAGAAGCAGCTTGAACTAGATAAATCAGAAGGTTTTTATTCTATACTATTAAGTGGTAATTTCAATATAATATTGAATCCGTTTATAAGTGAGGGTTTTGATGAAGTAATAGGAAGTGATGTTTTAATAAATAATAAAATTTTACCTTCAGAAAAAGTGGAAATTATTATTCATGATATAAAACAGAAGATTATAAGAGAAAGATATCCAGATGCTGATTTTTTAAATAGCAAAGCTTACGCTGACTCATATTATGATTTACCTATTCTTGAATTAGTTGGAAATCCTATAGCAGTAAATCCAGACAATGCATTACTTTCAATTGCGAAAGAAAGAAATTACAAGATATTTAATTAGTAAAATTATAAAAATGGTTAACAGTTTTTAAGTTAGAAGAACTAGAAAACGTATCAGAATATTTTTCTAATAGATAACAAGAGGATTATATGAATAGAAATATTGCAAGAGTTGTATTATTGAGTGCTGGATTAATTTGGGGCTTTGGTTTTGTAGTTAACAAATACATACTAGACAGTGGTTGGGATGACTCTCAACTTTTATTTGTTCGCTTTTTTACAGCCGCAATATTTATATTCGCAATATTTTTAAGAAGAATAATTAAGACAGATAAAGAAACTATCAAAAGTGGATTATTTCTTGGAATCTTCTTATTTTTAGGTTTTTTCTTTCAAACATGGGGTTTAGAAGAAACAACTGCATCTAAGAACGCATTGATAACAGCAGGATATATTGTGTTCTTACCATTAATTATATATATATTTGAAAGAAAGATAGTTAAGATTAAAACTCTACTAGCTGCACTAATTACATTTATAGGAATAATAGTAATTTCCGTTGATTTTAAAAACATTCAGAGTGGTATAAATATAGGAGATTTTTTAACATTTATAGGAGCGATTTTTTGGGGAATCCATATCTATCTCTTAGGAAAAGTTGTAAAGAAAAAAGACCCAGTGGTCTTAATGGCATTTCAATTACTTGTTGTTAGTATTTTAGCATTTATAGCAATGCAGATCAAAGCGGGTATTCCAATAGTTGATTTTAGCGAGTGGGATAGTTTAAAAATATTATTATCTGGTATTCTTATTGGGTTCTTTGCTAGTTTCATTGGGTTTGTTTTTCAAAGTATCGGTCAAAAACATTCAAACGAGACAGAAGCTGCAATACTAATTTCAACAGAAAGTGTATTTGGTCCAATTTTTGCAATATTAATATATCACGAAATATTTAATGTGAATCTAATAATCGGTATGGTAATGGTGTTTCTGGGGGTAGTGTTGAGCGAGATTGATATAATAGAATTGCTTAGGAAAACCAAAAATGATCGGGCAAATGTAAAAGATAAGCACCTAAATTAGGTGCTTTTTTGTTTTATTTACAAATATATGGATTGAACCCAGTAGGATTCTTTTTTCTTAGGGAATCATAATTTCACAAAAATTACATAATTATTTCATATTAAAGACACTGTTAAGAGTTAAAATACATGTATAAACTTTTTTAACATCTTTCCTTTATTTTCTATATATTATTTATTTAAAAAGCACTTTTCGAAGTGCTTTTTTAATTTATTATATTATTATATGTTAAAATTAAATAGTTAGGAGTGGTTATGATGAATGAATTTACAAAAGAGGTTATTAAAATCATAAAACAAATACCACTTGGTAAAGTTATGACTTATGGCCAGATAGCTAGCGTTGCTGGTAACCCATGGGGAGCTAGGCAGATTTCGAGAATACTACACGCAATGTCAAATAAATATCATCTGCCATGGCATAGGGTTATCAATGCAAAAGGCGAAATTAGTTTAAAAGGTGAAGGCGGACTTTATCAAATAGAAAAACTGTCTGAAGAAGGAATTAAGGTGGTTAATAACAAAATCAATTTAAGTATTTATCGTTTTGAAAATAATTTGAATTAATTGGGGGAAAATATGATAGGTAATATTGAAAAATTGCTAAGTAACGAAATAAAACATCCTGAAGCTAGAGACTCTCATATGCAAGTTTTGGTTTCATCTCAAGAAGGTTGGGAAAGTCACGTAATGCGACTTGTAACCGTTGAAAAGGATGGTTTTACACCAAAACATTCACATCCTTGGCCACATATAAATTATATGGTGGAAGGAATTGGTGAATTAATGATAGAAGGAGTAGTAACAAAAGTTAAATCAGGTTCATATGCTTTTGTTCCTAGCAATAAAATGCATG
>JAGLYJ010000086.1 GCA_023132365.1 Mycoplasmatota bacterium | reverse complement strand
GATTCGAATTATATACAATAATATTTATGTTTCTGTAAAGACGATTATTGATTTCATAATATCTATAAAAATTTTCATTGACAACGCTTACATAATTAAGTATAATTTGATTCATGGAGGGCAAAAATTTATGAAAAAAGAATTATTAAACAAATTTGCAGAATTAACAGTTAAAGTTGGTGCAAATGTGCAGAAAGGTCAACTAGTAGGTATCAATTCTTCTACAGAAAACAGGGAATTAGTTAGATTAATTGTAGAACATGCATACAAAGTTGGAGCAAGTAATGTAAAAGTCAATTGGAATGACGAATATGTAAGTAAATTTAATTACATATATAAGTCAGAGGAAGCTTTAAGTAAAGTGATGCCATGGAGAATTGACGAATTTAAGCATTTTATTAAAGAAGATAGTTGTGTAATTAGTATCACTTCACCAATCCCAGATTTAAACAAAGAGGTTGATCCCAAAAAACTACAAGTGGCTGGGCTTGCACAAAGAAAAGCTTTGGGATTCTTTTACATGCATATGATGGCTTCAAAATGCCAATGGACAATTATTGCTGCACCAAATGAAGTTTGGGCAGAAAAAGTATTTCCTAACTTAAAAGGTGATGAAGCTGTAAGTAAATTATGGGATGCAATCTTAAAAGCCTCTAGAGTAACTGAGGATAACAATCCAATTAAAGAATGGGCAGATCATAATGAAAAAATGCATAAACACAATGAAATTTTAAATGGATATCATTTTGATTCATTAGTATTTAAAAACAGTTTAGGAACTGATATATCTGTTAAATTAGTTGATAAACACATTTGGGCAGGTGGTAAAGAACTTACTACTAACAAAATAACATTCAATCCAAATATTCCTACAGAAGAAAGCTTTACAATGCCACATAAATTAGGTGTTAATGGTAAAGTTGTTGCGACAAAACCATTAAATTACCAAGGAAGATTAATCGAAGACTTCTGGTTTATATTCAAGGATGGTAAAGTTGTTGATTATGATGCAAGAGTAAATAAGGAAGCATTAGATAATTTACTAAATACAGATGAAGGTAGTAAATATCTTGGAGAAATCGCTTTAATTAGTTTTGATTCACCAATTTCAAATTCTAATATATTGTTTTACAATACTTTATTTGATGAAAATGCATCTTGTCACATGGCATTAGGTAGAGGTATTCCATTTAGCATTGAAGGTGGTGCAACTATGTCTCCAGATGATATGGCTAAAAATGGATTTAATTATTCACTATCACATTCAGATTTCATGTTTGGAAGTAAAGACCTTTCAGTAATTGGTATTACAAAAGAAGGTAAAGAAGTTGTTATCTTCAATGAAGGTAATTTTATAATATAGTATAATTTAATATAATATGAAAAGTGGGCAGTTTAAAATAAACTGTCCACTTATATTTTATAATTCAGTTAAAAAATTGTTAATCCTTTTTCTTTCAATGAAGCATATCTTTCTTCTATAGCTTTAACTATCTCTTCAAACTCTTCACCTTGGAACATATCATCTACTTCAAGATAGAGAATTTTTTCTTTTGGTACCTTATAACTTTTAAATATTCTATCAAGCACATCATAATAGTTTGCATAATGAAATTTTAAGTAGTCATGTTGATCTTTCTCTATTTCACGACCTCTTTTTCTTACATTTTCAAATAATTGTTCTTCTTTTCTAACGATAACTAGATGCATATCAACATCAGGAATTCTTTTTAGATGCTCATCAGCAATAGCATAAGTTAAAGCTACTTCGTAAGCAGACATAATACCTTCTAATCTAAGTAACTCTGTAAATACTAAGTTTGAAAATAGTGTTGAATCACAGACACATGCTTTCTCATTTCTTGTTCTCCACATTAATAAGAATAAAGAACTATAGAATGCATTTTGACTAAGAAGTGCAAATGTTTCCTTGTCTTCATAGAATAATGGTAAAAACTCATTTTTTTCTACTGGTTCTTCAATTAATGGTACATGGTAATAATCTGATAATAACTTCGATAATGTTGATTTTCCACAACCAATTGGTCCGATGACACCTATTCTCATTTGTAGTCTCCTTCTTCTTCAAAAACTTTACAATTATTATACCTATTTTTTGAGCTTAAGTCAAAAGGATTTCCGATAATTTTCATAAAAAAAAGTATAGTAAATTTACTATACTTCTTCTTTACATATATTTGACGTTTACATTATGAATGCAATTTCTTCTTCGTCTTCATTTTCTTCGTCATCTTCATCATCATCGTGATCAAAACCTTCAGATTCAGGTTCGTCCTTATCTACTTGTTTTTCTTTGTCGCCTTCTTTAATATTGTATTGATAAACAGCATTACCAGCTTCATCAATAGTTTCAGTGATAACTATTTCACCTTCAACACCATCAACTTCGTATTCTAGTTTGTATACATTACCTTCTGATTCCATTTCTTGTTTAAACTGGTAATAATTTTCGCCATCTTCTAATTCTACTTTATATTCATCATCTTCTGAAGATATTTTAACTTGAACTTCTGTTTCAACTCCGCCTATGGTCTTCTTAACTTCAAACTTAGTTTCTTGTTCATCGCCATCTGTTTCAACTTCATATGTAATTTTGATTGTATCTTCGCCATTTGTAGCTATTAATTCCATTTTTTGTTCAGTTTCATCATCTTCATCATCTAAATCACTAGATAATTTAAATGCTACATCAGTTGCTTCTGATGAAGTCCCTACTTCTGAATCATATTCTTCAACAATCTCAGTTTCTTCTTCAGCTTCCATTTCGTCTTCGTCTTCTATTTCAGCTTCTTCTTCATCTTCGTCTTCATCATCATACTCATCTTCAAATTCCTCTGAATCATCTAGCGAGTTAGAAGCTGTTATGATGTACTCTACATCTCCGATAACAAAGATTCCGGTAATTTCACCTGTAGTAACATCAACATTGAAGTATAATACGTAGATATCTTCTCCAACAGAAACATTTATTTTATTTGCGAATTCAATTCTATCTGATATCTCTAGTTCAATATTACCAAAATTAGTTGAACCATTATCTATAAATGATCTCAATAAATCAAAGTAAACATTTATTTCATCTAGGTCTTCTTCAACAACTGGCTCTTCACCATCTGCTAATAAAGTGAATCCTAGTTGTGTAGTATCTGTAGTGCTATTTAAATCTAAAAATCCAGCAGATAGATAAGATAAACTCACAAGTGATGTTTGACTATCCATTTCAAATTCGTCTGTAAGTTTTGCTAATGCTGTACTGTCACAGCCTATCAAAGCAATGCTTGTAAACATTGCGAATACTAATACAATTAATTTTTTCATGTTATAACCTCTTTTTCTAAATTTTTTTGTTTCATACATATATACAATTTAAATAAAAGTTTTTCTCCTTTTATATTTTTTTTGTAAGAATTTATCTATTAATTAGCTTATTCTTCGCTCTCTGTTGTTTCAATATCTTCTTCGTCTTCTTCGTCTACTTCGTCTTCTTCATCTTCTATATCTTCAGAGTCTTTATCATCTTCCTCGTCCTCTTCATCATGATCATCAGGATCATCTAAATCGAATTGTTGTTCAATACCATCTTCAGTTATATCATAGTGATATTGTGTATTATCGAATTCATCAATTGATTCAGTGATAAACACTTCTCCTTCAGAATCGTTAATATTATATTCCAAATAATAGACAGATTCCGCACCAGAACTGAATTGTTCTAGTTTATACTCTCCATTCCCATCATTCATTTCAACCTTAACAGAATCATCTTCATATTTAATCTGAATTTCTCTTTCTATATATACTCCATTAATATCTTGTTTTATCTCAAATTGTTTTTCAGTTTCTTCTTTAGTCTCTGTTTGATATTCAATTTCTATATAATCATTTCCGCTTTCAGCCTTTAACTTCAATGAAAAGTTATTTTCTATATCTACTAACTCACCTTCAACAATATATTGTTT
>JAGLYJ010000085.1 GCA_023132365.1 Mycoplasmatota bacterium | reverse complement strand
TAATGAGGAAATTACAAGTATTAGTATTAGTTTTACTACTAACTTTATTAATTGGTTGTGGTGGAAAGACAAATGAGATTAATATTGGATTGTTAAAAGTTCCTAATGACGCAATTTTAGCTAAACAAATGGGTCTTTTTGAAGAAAAATTTGGCGAATTAGGATATGAAGTCAAATATTACACTTTTGACTCAGGAGTAGATGCAAATAAGGCAATAGTTTCAGGGGATATTGATTTTGCTACAATGGGAAATATTAATTCATTAGTTGCCTTAGGAAGTAATCTAGATGCGGAATTAATTTGGATTCATGAAACTTTAGGAGAGGTTGAAGCTTTAGCTGTTAGATCCGGTGAAAACATAGACTCTGTTGAAGATTTAGCTGGGATGCAAATTGCTACAACGTTTGTGTCAACCGCTCATTACGTTTTACTTAATGCATTAAAAGAAGTAGGAATTGAAGATGAAGTAACATTATTAGATATGAAAACTAGTGAATTAACAGCTGCTTGGATAAGAGGAGATATAGATGCAGCTTATACATGGCAACCTTCTCTGGGAACAATTTTAGATAATGGTGGAGAAATTTTATTATCATCTGAAGATATGATTGAAAAAGGGTATATGACAGCTAATGTTGAATTAGCTAGAAAATCCTTCGCCCAAGAGTTTCCGGAATTAATTACAGCATATATTGCATGTATGGTAGAAGCATATGAATATTTTGAAGCAAATAGAAGTGATGCTATAACTAAATTAGCTACTGAGCTGGAATTAAGTGAAGAAGAAATTACTGTGCAAGTTTCTGGATCTATTTGGACTAGCATAGAAGAGATGCAAGGAGAAGATTTTATAACAAGTTATGTTGATACAATGTTCTCGCAATCTGATTTTTTATTAGAATATGAGTTTGTGGATAGAATTATTACAAGAGATGAAGTTTCAATTTTTATCAATAACTCATATGCTTTGAATGTGAATAATGATGAAAACACTAATTAAAATAAATAATATAAGTGTAGACTATGATATGAACGAAGAAACATTAGGTGCAATAAATAATGTTTCTTTGGACATAAATGAAAATGAGTTTATTTGTATACTCGGTCCATCTGGTTGTGGTAAGAGCACTTTATTAAAAGCAATCGCTGGATTTATCACACCTAATCAAGGGAATATATTAATGAATGATATTCAGATCACTGGTCCAGATAAAAGTAGAGGGGTTGTTTTCCAAGAACCTAATTTATTTCCTTGGTACAATTCAAAACAGAATATATCAATTGGTCCAAAATTAGCTAAGAAACCTAAATCTGAGATAGATGCTATTTGTGATAAATACCTTTCTCAAGTAGAACTTATGGAATATAAAGACTCAAAAGTTTTTGAACTATCAGGTGGTCAAAAACAAAGAGTAGCTATAGCAAGAACTTTAGCTAATAATCCTGAAGTAATTCTAATGGATGAACCATTTGGAGCTTTAGATAGTTTTACTAGAAAAAAGATGCAAATAATGATTAGGAACTTGTGGAAGAAGAATAACTCAACAATATTCTTTGTTACTCACGATATAGATGAAGCTTTATTACTAGGAACTAAAATATATGTTATGCAAAGAGCTGAAAATAGTATTATTGCTAGTTATGATATAGATTACACAACTAAATTATATGCAAATCCAAAAGAACTTGTCTTTGAAGAAGAAAGATTTATTAAGCTTAAAGAAGAGATATTGAGCTTATTAGAGGAGTAAAAGAGAATATGCTATTGGGATAATAGATTATTCATGTTAATATCGATAAACCGCTTTTAATTTATGCTAAAAAGTAGTATAAATATAGTGAGGGGATGTTTAGAATATTTTTAAGAATAAGAATTAGATTTTGCTTTAAGAATTAGAATTAGATTTTGCTTTAAGAATTAAAGAAAGTTTGTATTTGCTTTAAAGGATTTTTATAGTAGTATAGCTTTAAAAGGTTTTACAGTTTATATTAGCATTATTTATTGAAGTAAGTTATTTTAGTTTTAAAAGTTTGATGATTTTAAAAACCCTTATGGGTTCATCCCTTCCTTCATAGAAAATAATATCTTATCTGTTTTTTAGAAAAGATATTTTTTTATTAGTTTAATTATACAAATAAATCATGTTATAATTATTAGTGGAATAATTCAATATATTAAAGTATATTGCATATGGAAATATTAGGAGGAGAATACATAATGAGTAAACTTACAATTTTTAAGCATCCATTAATTAACCACAAATTAACTATTGCTAGAGATGAAAATACTAATATGCGTGATTTTAGATCCTTGATCAATGAAATAGGCGGGTTAATGGCTTATGAAATTACAAGAAACTTACCCGAAAGAGAAGTTTTAGTTAAAACACCTATATGCGAAACAATAGGTACAGCTCTTGCAAAAGATGTTGTTATTGTGCCAATACTGAGGGCTGGTATTGGAATGGTTGATGGTATTCATAAATTAATTCCTCAAGCTAAAATAGGCCATATTGGAATGTATAGAGATGAAAAAACTTTAGAAGCGATTGAGTATTACGCTAAATTTCCTAAGGATATGCCTGAATCGGCTGTGTTGCTTGTAGATCCAATGATTGCTACTGGTGGTAGTGTTGTTATGGCAATTGATGCACTCAAGAAGCGTGGGGCTAAAGATATTAGACTAGTTGGACTTGTAGCGGCTCCTGAAGGAATTAATAGAATTCAAGAGTTACATCCGGATGTTGATATATATCTAGCTGCTTTAGATGAGAAACTTAATGAAGTAGGATATATTGTTCCGGGGTTAGGTGATTGCGGAGATAGATTATTCGGAACTAAATAATTAATGAAGCACTCGAAATTGGGTGCTTTTTTGTAAATGTTAGAGGAGGATGAAAATGGATGTTTTTGAGATTGGTATGCTTATATGTTTTGGATTTGCATGGCCTACATCGATATATAAAAGCTATACGAGTAAAAGTATTTCTGGGAAGAGTTTATTATTCTTATATGTAATAATTTTAGGATATATGTTTGGTATCGTACACAAAATAGTTAATGATCCAAATTTTGTTATTATTTTTTATGCTATAAATGCTGTAATGGTATTTATTGATTTAATGCTTTACTATCGCAATAAGAAACTATTGAGTAGTTTGTGAATAAATGCATTATCTTGAATATTTGTAATAATGTATTTTGTTTAAAATAAAGCAAATAAAGCAAAAATACTTATCCATATGTTATAATTTTATGAAAAGGAGGAATTAATATGCTAGATTTTTTTAGAAATATTAATCCTATAGTTGCTGCTTTAATTGGAACTGGATTTACATATATTTTAACAATGGCTGGATCAGCCTTGGTTTTTCCATTTAAGAAAATTAATCAAAAGGTTTTGAATGGTATGTTAGGATTTAGTGCAGGAGTAATGATAGCCGCTTCATTCTGGAGTTTATTGAATCCAGGTATTTTATTAGCAGAGGATTTAGGTATGACACCTTGGTTGCCTGCTGTTATTGGATTCTTATCTGGAGGGATATTTCTACTTGTTGTTGATCGTGTCTTACCTCATATCCACATGGAAAGCAACCATAAAGAAGGTGTCAAAACCTCTTGGCAAAGATCTGTTTTGTTAGTGCTTGCCATTACTTTACATAATATCCCCGAAGGATTAGCAGTTGGTGTAGCATTTGGTGCTGCAGCTGCTGGATTACCAGGAGCTACAGTTGGTGCTGCTATTGCACTTGCAATAGGAATTGGTATTCAAAACTTTCCTGAAGGAGCCGCTGTTAGTATACCTCTCAGAAGAGAAGGTATGAAGCGTGGAAAAGCATTTATGATTGGGCAATATAGTGGTATTGTTGAACCAGTAGCTGGAGTTGCTGGAGCTGCGCTTGCAATTTCTATGCAAAATATATTACCATATGCATTAGCATTTGCTGCAGGAGCTATGATTTATGTTGTTATTGAAGAGTTAATTCCTGAATCACAAATGTTGAAAAATACTAAGATTGCAACAATTGGCGCTATGATAGGCTTTAGTGTCATGATGCTTTTAGATGTAGCTTTAGGATAATTATAGATAAAGCAACCTT
>JAGLYJ010000084.1 GCA_023132365.1 Mycoplasmatota bacterium | reverse complement strand
CAACACTGTCAATCAGAGCATCATGTAAATGAATTAACGGGTGGATGGACAGACACTCCGTTAACTGAATTGGGGATACAGCAGGCAAAAGCTGTTGCAGAGGAATTATGCTCTCTTGGTATAGATAAATGTAAATTATTTAGTTCAGATTTGAAGCGGGCAAATATGACTGCAGGTCATATTGCTCAGAAATTAAACATTCAGATTAACGAAACCAGTATGTTAAGAGAGATTAATAACGGCATAGCGGCGGGCAAAACAAAAGAATGGGCAAGTAAGAATAAATTATATGAATCAAAAACACTCAGCATAGATGAACCATTATGGAAAGGTGCAGAAACGCCGAGGGAACTCTATATAAGAATGGAATCTTTCATTCTAAATATTCTTAGTGAGGATAATGAAGATATTGTTATTGTATCTCATGGAATTGCAATAGGATACATGATTAGCGTTTGGTTAAAAATATCTATAGAGAATTTGAGGAATGTATTTATAAAGGGTAATGCAGGCGGAATCACAATATTGACGAGAAGTGATTACGGACAAAGGTCTTTGACTCAATTCAATTCGATGTCACACTTAAGATAATATATGTTATTTAGTTATCACAAGCTTTAACATATCCACAATATACAGATATCATTTCATTTACAACTAACTATTATGTGATATACTTAAATATAGGAGATTTGACATGAGGAAAAAACAAAATAGAAAAACGACAATTAAAAGTATTATTAGAAAGATATCGATAATTATAGGTGTGGTGGCGATAATAATTGTTCCGATTATGATCTTTAACCCAAGAGTATCTTTTGAGGCAACAGTTATTAATGCAAATTCATCAACAATATTTGTGTTAGCGGATGAAGATTCTTCTTTGATGGGTAGATTCTTTGTAACAATATCTGAAGATACAAAAATAATAGATGAATCAGGTGACGTTATTAATGCATCAGACATTGGAACTAATGATGTGCTTAAGATTACTTATGATGGGGAAGTTCAAGAAAGTGAACCTGGGAAAATCCAAACTTGTTACAAAATTAGAATAATAGGCTAGTTATATTTGATTGTTTTAAGAAATAAATGAAATAGAACAGAGTTATATTAGAAGAAATTCTAATATAACTTTTTTAATGGATTTAAAAGGATACGAACTTTTTTAAAGAAAACATATTTCTTCTATGTAGTATTTATACAAAAGGAGATAATTATGAAAAAACAATTATTGTTAACATGCTTATTAATGGCAAGTATTATATTTATTGGTTTTATAGATATAAATGCATATTCACCACATTATTTACCGGACGGTAAGAACTACTTATCGGAGGAAAATTTTTCTCATGAAGGACCAGATTATATAACAACATCGCCATTTGTTGTAAAGCCATACACTGATTATGTTATTACTATAACAGAAGGGTACATGAATGAAATGTGGGACCCTATTGAAGTGTTCTTCTATGATAACAGCGACATATTAGAGGTGGCTTATATCGATGAAGGTACTATGACTTATTATAATGATGGTGTAGATGGCTGGTTTTATTACTCTTTTAAAACAACATCTAGCACAAACTATTTAGGATTATTATTAGATGATACTGCTGGATACTATGTTTTAAATGATGATAAAAGAATACAGTTGGAAGAGGGAACTATATTTACTGGTTATGAAGATTATATTGAAGGTGCTTTAATTGATACATCGGCTCCATACTTTCAAACTTCCGGCACAGTAATTTCTTATTTTGATTCACCTATAACTGCATTAGAAATACAATCAGCTTTACAAGCTTATGATGCAATTGATGGTGATCTTTCAAATAGTATAGAATTAGTAACTGATAATTATACTAGTAATATCGGAACACTTGGAACATATCAAATCACTTTTAGTGTTAGTGATTCAAGTGGGAACAGTTCTGAAATTACAATTGAGGTTGAGATTGTGGACGTGCTTGAACCGATTTTCACTGATTTAGGAACTATTCAGGCGGTATATCCTAACTCATACTTAGTGAATGATATTCTAGCTTTACTTTCAGCTAGTGATAATTATGATGGGGATATATCTGCTCTTATTGTTCTTGAGACTGATGGTTATACAATTAATTCTAATATTGTTGGAATGTATCAAATGGTATTCTCTGTTTCTGACTCAAGTGGTAATAGTCAAACTTACTATCAAAATATTGAGGTTGTAGATAATGAAGGACCAATTATTTCAGGAGTTACATCTATCGCAATTGGGTATGATTCAGTTATTACAGAAGAAGAACTTATAGGCAACTTATCTTTAGCGGATAATTATGATGATTCATCTATCTTAAACCTAGTTTTAGAGAGCGACACTTATAGTAATAACACTAATGCTCTAGGTACATATGAAATGAAGTTTTCTGTAACAGATTCTTCCAATAATACAACCTATCAAACTGTGACCATTGAAGTGGTCGATCAAATGGGACCGGTAGTATATTTCAATTCATCAATAATTCAAACATATAATGACACAGTTATGGCTTTGCCCGATTTTATACAATTGTTAAAAACAACAAACGAAATTGAGGGGGTAAAAGACTATTATGTAACAATCAGATATGATTCATATACAAGAAACGCTAATACTCCAGGAACATATCATCTATCTCTTAATCTTAAAGATGAATTTGGAGAAGAATTCAATAAAGATTTTGAAATAAGAGTTGTGCAGCACCCTTATGATTATGTTCAAATGGGAGAGATCGTTCAAGAAGATACATTTATTAATGAATATAAAGAGTATTTTATTGGAGGAATTAGTGCTTTGGTATTGATGATATCAAATGTTTCTTGGTTTGTTATCCTTAAGAAAAAGAGATAGTTAAAGAGGCCTAAAAATAGGCGTATAACACAATTAAATTAATTTTTAAAAACTGCTTAGCAAGCAGTTTTTTTTCTATGCAAACTTATTTTGAATTTCCGTTTTTCAAAGTAAGCGTTTACCTTGCAAAATTTGCATTTTAATTTATTACGTTTGTGTTATAATGAAATTGCCAAAATATGAACTTTAAAGAAAGGGGATTAAATTGTGGGAGTAAAAATTGAAATTACTGAAGATAAAATAAATTTGTTGTATGCAGAAATGGATGAAAACATTAAAGAGCCGGGTCCATTAATGCCTACGTTACATGCAGCACAAAAAATCTTTGGATGCATTCCATTACCTATTCAAAAAATCATATCAAGTAAATTAGATGTGAGTATTGCAAGGATTAATGGAGTTGTTACATTTTATGGACATTTCTCAATTGTACCAAAAGGTGAGAATGTAATTAGTATATGCATGGGAACAGCTTGTTATGTAAAGGGTTCACAAGGATTATTAGATTCATTTTCACATGAGTTAGGACTTAAAGTAGGTGAAACATCTGCGAATGGTTTATTCACATTAGAAGCAACTAGATGCATCGGAGCTTGTGGATTAGCACCTATATTTACAGTGAATGATGAAATTTATGCTAACGGATCAGTACAAATGGTTAAGAAAGTATTACAAAAATATAAATAATAAAGAATTTAGGAGGAAAGTATGAAGACGCTAGAAGAACTTAATAAATTACGCGAAAAGTCATATAAGAAAATGTATATGAGCGGATTGACTAATGGTGTAAGAGTTCAAATAGGATACGGAACATGTGGTATGGCAGCCGGTGCTACACCTGTGTATGATACATTTGTATCGGAAATAAAAGCATTAAATTTAGACAATGTTGAAGTGATTCAAGTTGGTTGTATGGGCGAATGCGCATTTGAACCAATTGTTGAAATAATTGAATCTAATGGATCAAAAACTATATACTGTCTAGTTACAGATAGAATTGCATCTGAATTAATAGAGGAACACATTGTGAAAGGTAATCGTATCGATAAGTATTTATTGTCGAAGATTAAAAGGTAAGTACTTATGTTAGATAGAATGCATATATTAATTTGTGGTGGTTCGGAGTGTAGAAAATCTAATTCAAGAGAAATAAGAGATAAATTTAACATTGAAATTAAAAGACTAAATTTAGGTGATGATATTAAAACGATACTTACAGGTTGTTTTGGGCTTTGCGCATTAGGACCTCATGTATTAATTTATCCTGGTGAAATTCTTTATTCAGGAATAAAACTTGATGATATTACAGAAATAGTTGAAGAACATATAGCAAAAGGTAAACCTGTTGAACGGTTATTGTTTAAGGGTGAATTTGACATTAGTAAATTTAGAAACAGATCTGAATTGACTTTTTTTGCCAAGCAAGAAAGAGTAGCTTTAAGAAACTGCGGTATTATTGACCCTCAAAATATCAATGAGTATATTGCAAGACAAGGTTATGAAGGTCTGGGTAAAGTTTTAACAACTATGACACCTGAAGAAACTATCGAAGAAGTTAAAGCGTCAGGGCTTCGTGGACGCGGTGGCGGTGGATTCCCAACTGGATTAAAATGGGAATTTGCTAATAAATCTGTATCTGATCAAAAATATGTAATTTGTAATGCCGATGAAGGT
>JAGLYJ010000083.1 GCA_023132365.1 Mycoplasmatota bacterium | reverse complement strand
TATTATGCAAGACAAATGCTAAAAACTACTAATATAGATGATGTTATACTTAGTAGAAGAGATATGGAAAGAAATGAATATAGATACATTCCTTTAGGTGTTGGGGCTATTATTACGCCTTGGAACTTCCCGTTAGCAATTCTTACTGGTATGGCAAGTGCAGCTGTAGTAGCTGGAAATACTATATTATTGAAACCAGCATCAACTACGCAAGTAATTGCATATAAATTTATGGAAATTATGGAAGAAGCTGGGTTACCAGCGGGAGTTATTAATTTCATACCTGGTAAGGGATCAGTTGTTGGAGACTTCATTGTAAAACATCCTAAGATAAGATTTGTCTCTTTCACAGGTTCAAAAGCTGTTGGATGTAGTATCTATGAAAACGCAGCTAAAGTAAGAGATGGACAAATTTGGTTAAAAAGAGTTATCGCTGAAATGGGTGGAAAAGACGCTATTTTAGTTGATAACGATTGTGATATTGATTTAGCTGCACGTTCAATAGTGGAATCAGCATTTGGATTTTCAGGACAAAAATGTTCAGCTTGTTCAAGAGCTATAATTCATGAAGAAGTATATGATGAAGTAGTTGATTTAATCAGAAGATATACAGAAACAATTACTGTAGGACCTTCTGAAACTTTCACTAATAAAATGGGGCCAGTTAATGATATTTTAGCTTTAGAGAAAATATCAGAGTATATTGAAATTGGTAAAAAAGAAGGTAAACTGTTAACAGGTGGTGGCGTTCATAAAGATAATGGCTACTATATTGAACCAACAGTTATCATTGATTTAGATCCAAATTCTAGAGTTATGCAAGAGGAAATATTTGGTCCAGTCTTAGCTGTTTGTAAGGTTAAATCATTCGAAGAAGGACTAGAAGTTGTTAATAACACTGAGTATGGGTTAACTGGAGCTGTTATTTCTAATAATAGATTACATCTAGAGATTGCTAGAGAAGATTTCCATGTTGGTAATCTTTACTTAAATAGAAAATGTACTGGATCTATTGTAGGATATCAACCATTTGGTGGATTCAATATGAGTGGTACTGATTCTAAAGCAGGTGGACCAGATTATTTAGTATTACATATGCAAGGTAAAACTGTTTCAGAAGCATTATAATAATATAGAGGGAGTTATGATGAAATTATTCAATTTAGTTATGGTACTTAATTCAGAAAAAGATAAAGTATTAATGCTTCATCGTTCCAAAGAACCATATCTTGGGTTGTATAATTTACTGGGAGGTAAAATTGAGCCTGGTGAAGATCATTTAGAAAGTGCTTATCGCGAACTAAATGAGGAATCTGGTATTACCAAACAAGACATTCATTTACTCCCTTTTATTGATTTTAAATGGCATTTATTAGATATGGAAATGAAAGTCTTTATCGGTAAACTTAACAAAGAAGTTAAGTTAATAGAAGAAGAACATAAACTGTGTTGGTTTGATATTCATCAGAACTTCTTTGATATGAAAAGATTTGCAGGTGAAGGGAATATTGGACATATGATGGAGATATACTTTCAGAATTCTAAAGTTATAGATTAGATATTGACGTTATTGATTTGAAAAAGACACTCATTTTTGGGTGTTTTTTTCATGCATATTTCCCGTGTTTATATTAGGTATGTGCTATAATGTAATCAAAGCTAGGAGGATGCAAAAATGGTCAAGAAAACTTTAAAAGTAGATGGCATGACATGTACAATGTGTGCAAAAACAATCGAGAATACCTTTGAAGCAATGAACTCAATAAAAGCAGAAGCTATTGTAGTTGCGAATAAAGTTATCATGACTTATGATGAAACCATGTATTCGCTAGAGCAGATTGCTAAAATAATTAAGAGTCTAGGTTATTTTCCAGTTTTAAAGGAAAACCTTAATGATAATAAAAGAATGAATTTACAACTGAGAATAGAATTAGCTATATCTATTCTTTTAAGTATTCCATTACTACTCGCTATGTTTAGCCATATTGAAGTGACTAGTTTTATAAAATCACCAAATCTATTCCTTGATGGAATCTTTCAAATGATTATAGCTGGGGTAATCCAGTTTGGTATAGGTAGACGCTTTTACTCTGGAGCATTTAAAGGTATTAAGAAAAATGTATTAGGTATGGATATACTAGTTGTTTTAGGAACAACTAGTGCTTACTTATATAGTTTATATTTACTCTATAAACAATTATTTGGAACAGCTGCAGATCATCCAATGTATTATTTTGAAATTAGTGCTTTGATTATAACTATGGTGTTAGTTGGGAATTACATTGAACATATAGCAAAATCTAGAACTGAAGATGCTTTAGTAGACCTTGTTAACTTAGGCGCTAAAGAAGCAAGAGTTATTATTGATAAAAAAGAAATGATGGTTGATATTGAAACTGTTAAACCAGGAGACAAAGTAGTTGTTTTAGCTAATGAAAAGATTCCAGTAGACGGAGTTATTTTATCTGGTAGTTCATATATTGATGAATCGATGATTACTGGGGAGAGTATACCTGTATATAAGACAAATAAAGATAATGTTGTTGGTAGTACAATAAACTTGCAAGAACGTATCGTCATCGAAGCAACTAATCTAGGAGAAGATGCTTTATTAAGTCAGATAATTGCTTCTGTGGAAGAAGCAAGTGCAAGAAAAATTCCAATCCAAAGAACAGCTGATAAAATAGCTAGTTTATTTGTTCCTGTGGTTGTAATTGTAGCTTTACTTAATTTTATAATTCACTATATGATTATTAAGGACATGTTTACATATTCATTTACAACAACGATTGCTATACTAGTTATATCTTGTCCTTGTGCGTTAGGGCTAGCCACTCCAACAAGTATTCTTGTAGGAAATGGGTTAGCTGCTAAAAACCAAATACTTTACCGGGGCGGAGAATTCTTTGAACTTGCAAATAAGATCACAGCTATTGCTTTTGATAAAACTGGAACTATTACATACGGAAAGTTTGTAGTAACAGATTATGTTGGTGATGAATCATACTTAGATTATATCTATTCAATTGAAAGAGAATCAACCCATCCTATTAGTAAAGCTGTAACTGAATATGCAGTTACTAATAACGCAAAACCTTTAGTGATATCTGATTTTGAAACTATCAAAGGTAAAGGGTTAAAAGCAGTTATTGAAAATCAAGTTATCTATATTGGCTCCGCAAAAATAGTAGATGATTTTGAGATTGATGTTAAGGGATTTAAAGATGATTATATCTGGTTGTTAGATCAAGCAAAAACTGTTAACTTCCTTATTGTAGATAATGAAATTAAAGCAATGTATGCTTTAAGAGATGAAATTAAGAAAACAGCTTATAATGTAATTAACGAACTTAAAACAAGAGGAATTAAAACTTATTTAATTACTGGTGATAATAAAGGTGTTGCAAAGCAGATTGGTAAGGAAATAGGTATTGATCAAGTGTTCTGTGAAGTGTTACCACACGAGAAGGCTGAAATTATAAAAGAAATACAGGAAGATGGCCATATTGCAGGGTTTGTAGGAGATGGCATTAATGACGCTCCCGCACTTAAACAAGCTGATATTGGTATCAGTATGGGGTGCGGAACTGATATAGCTATTAATGCAAGTGACTTAACATTAATGAATGAAGATTTAGGGTTAGTGATTGAAGCAATTGATTTATCAAAGGCTACTTTAAAGAATATCTATCAAAACTTTATTTGGGCTTTTAGTTATAACTTAGTTGCCATACCACTAGCAGCTACTGGCCATTTATCAATGGCGCTCGCTGGGGCAGCTATGGCATTTAGTAGTATAATGGTTGTATTAAATGCTTTAAGGCTAAAAAGATATAAAGTCAAACATAACGAAGGGGAATATTAATATGAAATTTATAGTTGATAATATGACATGTAAACATTGCCAAATAAAAATAGAAAAAGCATTAAAGGATTTAGGAGTTAAGAAAATAAAAATTGATTTAGAATTGAAAGTTGTAACAGTCGCGCTTAAGAAGCATACTAAAGAAGAAGTTGAAGCGACAATTTTAAACATTGACTACAACTTTAAAGAAATCGAGTAGGAGACAGGTAATGAAATTTTTAGAAGCATTAATGAATAGAAGGTCAATCAGAGATTTAACGAATAAAATTGGAATAAGTGATGAGGATTTAATTGATATATTTAAATTTAACCTTAAACATACGCCTTCAGCCTTTAACTCACAAAGCCCAAAATTATTGTTGTTGCTTGATAAAGAACACCATAAGTTTTGGGACATTCTTAAGGAAGAACTAAAGAAGATTGTTCCTAAGGAGAATTTCGGTAAAACGGATAAGAAAATTAATGGATTTAGAAATGGTTATGGAACAGTTCTATTCTTCGATGATTCCTCAATTACAGAAGATTTAATTGATAAGTTTCCACTTTACCGTGAAAATCTACTAACTTGGACTGAACAACACAATGGTATGTTACAAGCCAATGTTTGGACTTCATTAGCAGAACATGATATTGGCGCTAGTTTGCAACACTATAGTGAAGTTGTAGTTCACAGATTAGCAGAGGCATTTTCAGTTCCAAAAACCTGTAGATTAATTGCCCAAATGCCTTTTGGCGGTATTGTTACTGAAGTTGGTCCAAAAACGTTTATTGACATTGATAAAAGAATTATAGTAATGAAATAGATATGAAAGCACATTTTTTGTGCTTTTTTTGATATAATATATTAATGATTTAATTAAA
>JAGLYJ010000082.1 GCA_023132365.1 Mycoplasmatota bacterium | reverse complement strand
CTTAAACGATATTCATCATTAGCAAGCATAATCTGTTCGCTAGCAAAACGCATTTGATTTTCAAATGTTGTAAGGATGAATTCATTGTTAATTTTAGTTTCCTCAGTAACTCTATTTGATTGAAGAACAAGGAAGCGTTTCTCATTTTCAAACATTGTATTAAAGTGAAGTGCAAGAACATCGTATTCCTTTAAAGCTAACCTAATATCACTAGCTGCGTCTACAACTCTAATGTTGTGAGATTCTTGTTCTCTGATATTTGATTCTAGTATTTGAGTAACAATTGACAAAAATTTACGATTGAGATTGGTTTCATCAACTAGAAACTTCATATGATGATTAATTGCTTTTTCTAAACGTTCAATTACATATTTCTCTTTCATAAGTGAAGCTTGTACTAATGAAGAATCTCCTTGATGATCAACATAGAATAATTGAATGTCTCTTATCGTATTTAATAAATCAATATCTTGTAAATGCATCATTTTATCGGTTTGATATTTTAGTCTTGATTCAATCTCATTAATTTGTTGTTTCAATTTCAAGGTTTTAATATCAAAGTTAACATTTACTTTATGTTCTTTGTTCATTTGCAGAATTCTTAAGAAATTGATTTCATCTTTAATGATTTTAGTTGAATTATCCCCAATGATTTGGGCTAAAAATGGGTCAATTTTAAGTAATTCTAAATATAGTTTATAATATTTTTCAATTTGATATATCAAATTTCTTGTGTCTTTTTGATATTCTAAGAATATATCTTTTTTAAGTTTTTGAAAATCCTTAGTCATTCTTCTAGCACGTTTTTCTGAGGATTTTTTAATGCTTTTATATTTAATAACTCTATTGTATTTGTTAACTAAACTTTTCAAAGAAACATAATCATTCTCTTCAGCGTGAAGAATTTCTTGTTTTAAGCCTCTAATTACATCTTCTGGATGGTAGAAGAACATAATATCATCAGCTATTAAATTTCCTTTGCGTTTTAAAAGACGGGTTAAGATTTTATTATAAATTTGATTATACTCTTCGTTTAGAATATTCTTAACTTTTTCTTCTTGCTTAAATAGATGATTCTTAAAAACATCAAGTTGTACCATTTTATCAGATATTAAAGCTTGAATTGTAAGTGAAGTTGGATCATCTTCAACAGTGAAAGTTAACTGGTTATCTAAATAATTTTCTAATTCTTTAGTGTAGAAAGTATTTATATTATATAATTTAGAATTTTTTTGCTGAATCAAAAGGGAAATTTTTGCATCCATATCCGTGATGTCATCATCAAGGACCTGGAATGATTTAAGTACATCTTTATGATATGTATTTAAGATATTATCAAACTCAGATACTTTGTTTTGGTAGAAGTCATAGAGATAATCATAATCCATGATTTGATTAGCATAATTAGTTCTAAAGTGATCAAAGAAATTAAATTTAGTTTGAATTAGTGCTTTATTTAAATAATCCAATGAATCAATTCTTTCTCCAGCTTGAGAGAATTCATAGTCTAATATATTATGATTTTCTATGTGAATTAAATGTTCTGTTTTAGAGATAATACTTTGGCGGTCAACTATAACAGCCTCTTCATGGTAAAAAACACTATCTTTTAGTTCTTCAGCCTGTTCTTTCAGCTTAGATAGTGATTCTTTAGAAGTATGAAGGTTGTTTAGAGTTGTATGTCTGTGACTTTCTGCACGTCCCTTAATACTTTGATAGAAGTCTTCAAACATTTTAAATTCTTTATCTGAAGCCATTTTTAGTTTGTCTTCATAAGTTTGAAAGTTATCAAAGTTTTTAGCAACTTTTTGTTTTGCCATAGTTACCTCCTATACATTAATTATTCTATCCTGTGTTTCTTTAGATTTACTTTCTTGTTTCCTTAAGTCTTCCCTGGTTTTATTGCTTTTTTGAATAATGTCTTTATATGCTTGTGTTGTATCATCAAGATTCTTCTCATAGAATTCTCGCATATTATCAAACGGACCATAGAGAGAAGAATTTGGTTCAATTATTTCATTGTTACCAGTTTGATTATTAATATAATCATTATAGTTATTATCGTACTCGCGATTAATTGTAGAGAATTGGTTTAGATATTCAAACTCAAGGGTTTGGATCTCACCATATAATCTTACATAATCATCTGGAAGTCGATTTTTTACACTTTCAATTTCTTGTTGATATTTTGGTCTTGAAACAAATTTATCTTTTTCTAATTCTGCATAGCGTTTATTTAATTCTTTACTTTTAACTTTTTGCAAATAGTTTTTTTCTTTTTTAATATTTAAATAATGTTTCTCTTTTGCAACGGGAAGATTAGTTATTTGATTATCTAAGATATCTATTGTCTTAGAAGCATCTAAATCTCTATCTTTATAAAGAGAATTTATGTATGTGATTTCCTCTGTGTAATTACTAACATTCTTAACTTCAATTGTTTTTAGAGACTTTTGGAAATGTTCAAATTGTTTATTTAATTGTTTTTGTTCTTTAGTAAATAACTTATGTAAGAACTTTAACATACGTTTTAACTCTAAGTTGTTTTTACTAATGATTTTAGAGAATTTTTTATGAATAATAACACCAATTTCATCAGATTCTTTTACTTTTTGTAAATAGTCCTCATTAATGTCTTTTACTTGTTTTTTGTAAATATCATTAATTTGCTTTGAGCGTTTGTTAAGCGATGCTAAATGGACTTTTTTAGATTTATTATTCTTAATAGCATTATCTTCTAGTTTTTCATATTCCTTATTGACTAACGCCTTAGTTCTGTTAGCTTTGATATTAGTGTTTTCAATGAATAATTCATCATTCTTGACACAAGTTTTTAAGATATTATCTAACTCGTTATTAATTTTGAATTCATATTTATCTAATAGCATAAATGAAGATAGGTAATATGATTTTAGAGTATTTTTAACACTTTCTCTAGATTTAGATTTATTTACTTTGTTATATGTAGTGATGTTTTGATATACAAATTCATCTAATGAAGCATTAGTGACTGATTCTATTTTTTTAACTACACTTGGTATTTGATACTGATAAGCTAAATTAACTATTTGATTATTAATATAGTGAATAGCAGCTGTTATCTCTTGAAGATGTCCATTACAAGAAGCAGAAGTATTATCTTCAAACAAATTAACATCATTTTTTGATAAATGATTTTTAAGCAATGATTTATTTGTAATGAATACATTTCTAATAGCTTCAGCTTTTGCTTTAATATCATCATTATAGATATCTATAGCTCTATTGCAAATCATGTTTTTCTTTTCAGTTGTGTTATCAATCTGGTTTATTAACTCATTACGGTCCTTTTCTAGAGTTCGCAGGTATGAATAGTTATCATCAGTGTTACTCAAATAACTACTAACCTTATTGGTTCCAACAGTATTTAAGTCAATAAGTTCTTGAGCATGATGAATAAAATCAATTACAGTCCTTGACCCAAGATTATTCTTTTGTTTTTCTGATTCTAAATAATCTATATAGCTTTTTGCGTAATTATAATTAGTTTTATGAGCACTAAAGATTATTTTATGTTTAGCTAATGCACTTAAAGATGTTATTTGATCAGCTTTTTGTATATATAAAGCTTTTGATTCTTCAATTTTACGAATATATGCATTTTCATGAATAACTTTCTCATGTTCAGCTACAGCTATCATATATTCTTGGAATTCAGAATATTCTATTTTATTTTGATTAAGTAGTAACACTTCTTTATTGATGCTCAGTAGATTGTTAGTATAATTAGATTCAACTTGAATTTTTTCAATATTATTATTATGCTGATGCATAGCGAAATATTGATCGTTTTCTAATGACGCAATGTATTTTTGATAATCCCCAAAAATCTCTAGATTTTCCATTTTTTTACGAATTTCAGCTATTTCTAAACGGTTGTTTGATTCAAGGGTAACAATCTCATTTGATAATCCATCAATCTTTGAGATATACTCAGTTAATCTATTGGTTAAATTATTAACTTTAACTAATAAATTGATTTTGTAATCTTCAAAGCTTTTTTGAGAATTATGAATATAATCAGTTTTAAATTTTGTATAGTCAGTATTATAATTCTTAAAGTTTTGAAGTATTCGGTGTATATCTTCATAGGTTTCATTAAAATAGAATGCAAAATTTGAATATACATTAACTGAGTTTTGTAAGAATGCAATTGGCGCCTCATAAGCTAGTTTAATTTCTTCGAAACGCTTAAAAGAATCAATTTTAATCTTTTTGATTTCATTTTGATATTTAGATATAAGTAAATCCGCCATGGTTTTATTACGTTCTAATAAGTATGAAGCTTTTTCTTCAATTATTTCTTTTTGTAAAATATATTTTCTTAAGTCAACATCATCCTTGTTTGCGTCTGATTGAATAATCATAGGATATAGCCTTGATAATGATAATTCAAGTTCAACTTTAATCATTTTTTCAAATTGAAGTCTGTTTTTATTAACTTCGCGAATTTGTTTTACGAAAGTTTTAATCATCTCTTGATTAATTTCTGAATGGGGTTTTCTTTTATCTTTACTAATAGATCTGATTACATTTCTTTCATGCTCAAATCTAGCAGAAGAAGCCTTAAACAAGTCATTCATGTTATCTTTTGATTGGACAAGATGTAATATAGATAAATTAATAGTATCATCTAAGAACTCTTTGTTTGCATTACCTTCTTCATTAAGCGTAGTGCTAAGCTTGCTCAATGCATTTTTTGCTTTTTCCATAGTCCACAACAGTTTGTTAGACAGTGAAGAGTTAAGATCTTGATATTCAATATCTTTTGCATTGAG
>JAGLYJ010000081.1 GCA_023132365.1 Mycoplasmatota bacterium | reverse complement strand
GATATAACTCGCAATATCAATTTTAGTTGCAACTTATTATCCTATGCATATAGTTGTTATATTTAACACTGTTTAAGAACCATATCAATCCAATTCTTAACAAATCTATGTTAATATATATATAGAAATATATATGAGGTGATACAATGCAGAAAAGAATAAAAACAATTGCAATTATTTTAACAATGATAATCGCTATAGTCATAGCTACTGATAATTTCTTTGATTTAGGAATTATGAGAGCTATAACTAGCTATACAGATCAAGAAGCCCCAGTAATCAATACAGATGAATTACGGAGTTCTTATCTGTTAAATGAAGACGTTGAACTAGTCGTTACTTGCGAAGACAATATTGATGATGTATGTACGGTTGTAATTGTGGGAAGTTTTGATACAACTACTTTAGGCGAACACACAGTTAGCTTAGAAGCTACCGATAAAGCTAACAATAAATCTATATTTTCATATACATATCAAGTTTTGGAAGAATTTGATGGTTCTATGTACATTCCACTAGGATATTATGACAGCATTGATGAACTAGAGGGAGAGGACTTAAAAACAGGATTAAACCTAATCGTGTCAGGACATGTTGAATTTCCATATACTAGTGATAATACCGATGTTTGGGACATTTTAAGAGAAGCCGATGAACATCCAGATAGTACAGAGAGTATTGTTAGCTTTTATACCGGTCTAACAATCGCTAAGGACTGTCAGGATACAACCTACCCTCCTGCGAGTTGTGAGATAGAAGCTTATGGAGAAACCAAAATAGTAGAGTGGAATAGAGAACATATTTGGTCAAAATCAAGAGGTGATTTTTCAGATGCTTCAGATTTAGGAGCTCATACAGATGCTCATCATTTAGTCGCAGCTGAAAGAGTTATGAATTCTATTAAGAATAATCGCTTTTATGAGGATTGTCACGATGGAGATGACACAAATGTTGTGAATAGAGAATATGGAAACTATACATGTAACACTTGGGAATTTGAACCAAGAGATGAAGTTAAGGGTGATGTTGCAAGAATGATTTTTTATATGGCTGTAAGGTATGATGATGACGTGCTGGATTTGGAAGTAGTTAATGATCCCGATGAGGATAGCAGTTTAAAATTACCTGTATATGGCGATATCGATGATTTATTAAGATGGCATATTCAAGACCCCGTCAGTGAAAAAGAAGTTTTAAGAAATGAAGTAATATATTCTTACCAAGAAAACAGGAATCCTTTTATTGACAAACCTGAACTAATAGAAATGATTTGGGGGACTTCAAACGCCTATCAAGTTAATGAAATAATTGATATTGAACCTGATATTATTAAAACCAGGTACAGTATTACTTGGGATTATAATCAATATATTTTTATATTATCTGATAAAAGTAAATTTTTAAAATCAAATTAATTTAAAGCTAATAACAAGTTTTTCAACAAGAATTATATTGCCAATATAAATTTAGATATATAATATACTTAATCAAAACAATAAGCTATCTCAAATTTGAGATAGCTTATTTACGTATACATTATTATTACTTCTTGCATATGCAACTATATTTATTCGCCTTCAAATACTTTTTGAATCCAATTATGAAGCTTTGTAATATCTTGGAAATGTTTAATTAATTTATTATCAGAAACTACTTTATCAATAATGATAACCGAACACAAGTCAGCTGAGAAATCATAAATAACATCAATTACTTCCCTATTTATATCAAATAAAGAGTCCTTAATCTTTTCGCCAATTCTTGGCACTATCATTGATGCATATTCTTTTTCAAACATATATTTTCTTTTTTCTTCTTCATTAAAAACTTTAATTGTTAAAACTACCTTCATGTTTCACCCTCCAAATATATCCTTATTCAATCCGATTCTACATACTATTATATCTATTTGATAGCAATTCACAATAACTAGATAATTGAGTTTTTCAAATACAGGTTGAATTTAGTAATTATTCACAAACAAAAAATCGAGGTTATATATGCAGTATATGAATACTTAAAAACCTCGGTCACGGGTAAAATTGGTGGAGCTAAGCCGCTCCGACCCCCTGTCCGGATATATACAATAGTAAATAATATCATATTCTACCCGGTTAAAATGTCTTTGTTATGTCGTTTATAACATAAGCTGCAATTACTTGTGGTACAGCTCGTTGTATCATTCTTAATTGCAACATATTATCACATACATATAATGTGTTTTATCCCCGCTGCTTCAATTTTCATGCCAATCCAGCAAACTACTCGATTTGATAACCCATTTTCATATAGAAAACCCGAGAATGTTGTAGTAGTAAACAAACTACTAAATTCTCGGGTAATGTATTTATGTGGTTACGATAGTTTCTATGTTTTATTCTTCTTTCATATGTTTAAAAGATTTTTTTATCCTTTAAGTAATTTTTTATGGATAAGTTTTGCGAATTGTTCTGAAATATAACCTAATAATAATCCAACTAGTAATCCAATAATAGCTGGCCATAAAGTAGTTGCGCTAATTGTTGCACCTAAAGCGAAAAATGTAGAACATCCAATGAATGCACCTGGAATGAAACTTAACCATTTAACATTTGCTTGGAAACACATCATACCTGCACCAATTGCTACTGCAAGAAAAGCACCGAATACATTGAATCCAAAGATTTTATCCCATATGAACACTATTACTACTGCCCAAAATATACCTGTCAAATTTGATGGAATACCTTTTATTAATCCAGCTTTACCAGCACCAGCTGCGTAGAATGTTGCCCATCCTAAGAAACCTGCTACTACAAGTCCAGTTAAGTTAAATGCAAATCCTGCATTCGCATATAACACATATGCTAGATTAAATAATCCAGCAAGTAAAAAAATACTAATTGAAACCGCTACTAAAAATTTATCAATTTTCATTTGTTTCTCCTCTATATATTTATTTTTTTGAAACTCTTAACTTGTTCTGTTATTGCTATTTCAGTCGGTAGACGTTCAATGCTTGATGCGCCGAAGAATCCTACAACACCATCTGTTCTGTCTAGAACATATGTTGCATCTTCAGGTTCAGCTACTGGGCCTCCATGCACAATAACTAGAATATCAGGTCTTACAGCTTTAGCTGCATCATGTATTGCTTGTACGATAGGAATACAGTCATCTAATGTTTTAGCTGTGGTTGCACCAATAGATCCTTTTGTTGTTAATCCCATGTGAGCAACTAAAACATCAGCACCTGCTTCTGCCATTTTAACAGCGTCTTCAGTACTAAATACATATGGGCTTGTAAATAATCCTTGTTCGTGAGCTTCACGAATCATATCTACTTCTAAATCATAACCCATTCCAGTTTCTTCTAAGTTTTGACGGAAGTTTCCATCAATTAATCCAACAGTTGGGAAGTTTTGCACTCCACTAAATCCAACGTGTTTTAAATCGCGAATAAAATATTTCATGTCTCGGAAAGGATCTGTTCCACAAACACCTGCAAATACAGGAGTTTCTTTTGCTATAGGTAAAACTTCACGAGCCATTTCCATTACTATTTCATTTGCATCTCCATAAGGCATTAATCCAGCAAGTGATCCACGACCAGCCATACGATAGCGACCAGAGTTATAGATAATTATCATATCTACTAGCCCTTTTTGAGCACATTTAGCTGATATACCAGTTCCAGCTCCCGCACCAATAATAGCTTTTCCTTGTTTAATTTGTTCATGTAGTCTATCTAAAATCTCTTCTCTTGTGAATGCCATAATTTACCCCTTTTTTTCAATTAATTCAATTAATTTTTTTGCCATTGCTATTGCAAATTCATCATCATTAATATGATTATCTAATTCAATTAATTCAACTTTATTATTATTAATATTTTTACGTAATGCATTGAATAATGCTTTATCTTCTTCTTTTCCAATAAAAGGCATACCTTCAGCATCAATCATAGAAACACCTTTAAGTGGAATATAAAATGCTGAGTTTTCAATTGATTTACTAACCTTTTCACCAATGATTTTACCTAATTGTTGGTTTTCTTCAACTGTTGTACGCATTAAAGTAACTGTTGAGTTATGTTCGTAGAAATTACGACCGTTAAACTTTTTAGGAATAGTTGCAACAGGTCCAAAATTAACCATGTCAAGCGCGCCAACACTTACTACTTGTGGAATTCCATTTTTAGCAGCTGCATCAAGCCTTGTAGGTCCAGCACTAAGTACTCCACCAACAAGTTCATCACACCACTCTGTAGTAGTGATATCTAAAATACCAACAAAATATCCTGATTCAGCTAATGCTTCCATAGAACGACCACCAGATCCAGTTGCATGGAATACAACAACTTCATATCCTTGACTTTCTAAGTATTCTCTAGCTGTGGTAACACATTGAGTAGTAACCCCAAACATTGTAGCTCCAATCAAAGGTTTTGTTGATGCTTCAATTGGTTTTTTGTTTTTAACAATACCTGCAATTGCAAGTCCTGCATTTGTTAAAACTTCTTTTAATACATTGTTTAATCCTGCAACATCAACTACAGAGTACATCATCATAACGTCTTTTACACCTACATATGGTGATACATCCCCAGCACCCATTGTTGAAACTAATATTTTAGGTATTCCAACTGGTATTTGTTTCATCACTTCTGCAGCAATAGATGAGCCTCCAGATCCACCTAGTGAAATAAATCCACCAACTTGATCTTTTCCAACTAGTTCTGCAACAATTTTTGCAGCACCATCAGCCATAGCTTTTACGTTTGTCCCGCGATCATTAACTTCACGCAAGTTCATTAAATCATATCCACTCTTTTTACATACTTCT
>JAGLYJ010000080.1 GCA_023132365.1 Mycoplasmatota bacterium | reverse complement strand
ATTGTGGGAGAAATCATTGTAAATGATGGTAACGATCAAAGAACTGGATTTGATGTACAAATTACAAATGATTTCACAGATTATGACGTTGATGCTTTTGTAAAGGAAGTAACTGAAAATGCATTGAATTCATTAGGTGCACAGCCAGTTCCAAGTAAAAATTATCCAATAGTATTTAGTAGTTTGGGATTTGCAACGTTGTTATCAGCTTTTCAAAATATCTTCTCAGCACAAGCTGTTCAAAAAGGGTTATCACTTCTAAAGGGTAAACTTAATACTGAAATTGGATCTACATTGATCAACATCGTTGATGATCCATTCATGAAAAAAAGCTCGAGTAGTAGATCTTTTGATGACGAAGGTGTAGCAACGAAATATAAATACCTTGTTAAAGATGGTTTATTAGAAACGTTTTTACATAACTTAGTTACAGCAAAAAAAGCGGGAGTTGTATCAACAGGAAATGGCTTTGGTGGTGGAATTTCAACAGTTAATTTTAAAGTTGAAGCAGGAGAAAGTTCTCTAGAGGAAATGCTTGATTCATTAGATGAAGGATTATACATAACTAATGTTGAAGGCGCACACGCAGGAGTTAATTCTGTAAGTGGTGATTTTTCATTACAAGCAGCTGGATATTTAATTAAAAAAGGAAAAAAAGTTCAACCAGTGGCACTAATTACCGTTGCAGGTAACTTTATTGAGATGTTGAAAAATGTAACAATGGTTGGTAGTGAGTTAAAAATGACTTATTTTGGAGTAACTTCTCCAGCTATTAAAATCAAATCAATGCCTGTATCGGGTAAATAAAGCATTATAAGAGCTCGTTGGAGCTCTTTTTTTGTTCTCTACTTTCTCTTCCCATATGTTGTATGTTATTATAATATTAAATTAATAATTGCGGAGGAGTTAATATGAAAAATAATAACCTTATCAACATTAGCAAAAAAAGTTTTTTAAGTGTACTAATAATATTAGTATCCTTAATGGTAGCCGCCTTTATATTGACATATATAATTCCAGAAGGGGCCTATATAAGAGATGTTGATGGAAATATAATTCCTGACACATTTACATTTTTATCAGGCGATAATCTATCAGTGTTCAAGTTGATTACGGCACCTATAGAAATATTTGGTACATCAGATGGATTAACAGTTATTATGATTTGTATTTTTCTATTTGTTCTAGGTGGATTCTTTACAGTTATGGAAAAAACTCAAGGAATTACAGTGATAATAAAGAAAATGATAGTCAAATACAAAGATAGGAAGTATTTATTAATTAGACTTATTGTTTTGATATTTATGATATTTGGAGCATTCTTTGGTGTGTTTGAAGAATCTGTAGCTTTATTGCCAATAATAATTTTGCTTTCATTATCATTGGGGTTTGATACATTACTTGCACTAGGTATGACTTTATTAGCTGCAGGATTTGGTTTTGCAAGTGCGATTACTAATCCATTTTCTGTGGGTATTGCATCCGAAATTGCTGGAATTAATATATTATCTGGGGCCTTATTAAGAATTGCTATATTCGTGATAATGTACTTTGTAGTTTCTACATTCTTAGTTATGTATGCAAAAAAAATAGAGAAGAAGCCAGAAAAATCACTTACTTATCAGCAGGATTTAGTAAAAACCAGAAACTTTGAAATTAATTCTGAAATTAAAGTAAAAAACGAAGATAAGATTTTTAAGGTGTATACAACTGTATTTGTTGTATTAATTGTCGTTATAATAGGAGCTTCTGTTTTAGATTTAGCTTTCAATATTTCCATACCAACAATTCCATTAATGGCTGCTACTTTTCTAATCGGCGGTTTAATATCTGGTTACTTAATGACTAAAAATATAAAATTCATATTGAAAGCATTCTTAAAAGGTATGTTAACTGTTTTACCTGCAGCATTGTTGATTATTTTAGCAATCTCGGTAAAATATATTATATCTGAGGGAAATATAATGGATACTATACTTCATTACTTAGAAACATTGTTTGTAGATAAATCAGCTATTGTTGGTATTTTAGGAATATATATGATAATTCTTTTCATTCAATTTTTCATTGGATCAGCTTCGGCTAAAGCATTTCTTATTATGCCGATTATAATACCGCTTGTAACATTGATTGGAATTTCAAAAGAATTAGCAATATTGGCATTTATATTTGGTGATGGATATACAAATGTGATATTTCCTACAAACGGAGTTTTGTTAATTGGACTTAGCATTGCCAATGTGAGTTATGGAAAATGGTTTAAATGGACATACAAGTTACAATTATTTACATTATTACTAACAATTATATTATTGATTTTTGCATATTATATTGGTTACTAAAGATAAGTATTTATGCTTTACTTTTAAATTAGATAAATGTATAATTATAGCGAATATAAAATTAGGAGGTTTTGACTATGGGATTAGTTAACGCAAAAGGAATGCTTGATAAGGCATATACAGAAGGTTATGCCGTTGGAGCATTCAATATTAACAACTTAGAATGGATAAAAGCAATACTATTAACAGCTGAGGAATTAAATTCACCAGTTATATTAGGTGTTTCTGAAGGTGCAGCAAGATATATGACTGGATTTAAAGTTGTTGCTGATTTAGTTAAAGCGATGATTGAAGCTTTAAATATTTCAGTACCAGTGGCATTACATTTAGACCACGGAAGTTATGAAGGATCAAAAAAAGCAATTGAAGCAGGATTTTCTTCAATAATGTTTGATGGTTCTCATTATCCAATTGATGAAAACATAAGAATGACTCAAGAACTAGTAAAACAAACAAGAGAATTAGGAATATCAATAGAAGCTGAAGTTGGTTCCATTGGTGGAGAAGAAGATGGAGTTATAGGTGGTGGAGAACTTGCAGACCCAATGGAATGCAAAATGATCGCTGACTTAGGTGTTGATTTCTTAGCAGCTGGAATTGGAAATATTCATGGGAAATATCCTGAAAATTGGGCAGGCTTAGACTTTGAAGTTTTAGCAGAAGTTAATGAAGTAACAGGAACAATTCCTTTAGTTCTTCATGGCGGAACAGGTATTCCCGAAGAGATGATTAAAAAAGCAATTTCTAGAGGCGTATCAAAAATCAATGTAAACACTGAATGCCAATTAGTATTTGCTGCAGCTACTAGAAAATATATTGAAGAAGGAAAAGACTTAATAGGAAAAGGATTTGATCCAAGAAAATTATTAAACCCTGGATTAAAAGCCATTCAAGAATCAGTTACAGAAAAAATGGAATTATTTGGATCTGTTAACAAAGCATAATCACAAAAAAACCACAATAATATTGTGGTTTTTCTTTTCTTATAATGTATAATAATAGAAGAGGTCGAGTATGAAAGAATTAATTAACGAGTATAAATTATGGGTAAAAGAAAATCAAAAATTTATCGAACATTTGAAAAATCATGATTCATCTTTGTATACAAGGATTATGCCAATATATGAAGTTCTAAATTTTTTGTATGGCGAATATCTACAAAACCCCAAAAATATAACAAAAGAGATTTACAAGATATTCCAAGTGGGATTTGAATATTTGCATACTCAAATATTTACTAGTAAAGTTTATCTAGAAAAAACATTTAATAATGATTTTCATAAATTTCTAGAATACAACAGTATAATAGGATATCTGCTATATATAGAAGATTTACGTTATGAACTTAAAGAACATAATTTAAGCAGCGATGATCAACTTATTAATGATTTAGTAATTTATCTTGAGAATCTAATGACAAATAAAGATGATATTCCAGAAAACACTAATTTATATGTTGACAGAGAAGTTCATAAAATGATTGATGGTTCATTAGATTTCCACAGCATTATAGATATATTTGTGGATATTGCCGAGACACTAGAAATCGATTTATTTAATGAAACAGATTATATTATAGGAAAGGAACTTAAAAATGAATAAGAAACAATACAGAATGACATTGATAATTTTTGGAATTATCTCAATAGCGCTTGTAGTAACAAGGGTATTTTATGAATATGTAGATTGGTTCGTTATCTTTATCGTTTTATCAATATTTTATATGTTCGTAAGATATAAAATATCAAGTCCAATTCAAGCGTTTGCTAAAAAATTTAATATGTTAGTTGATTATGATTTGGACGTAGAAGAAGCATTAAGATTAGCGGAGGATTATTTTGAAAACTCACCTACAGAAACTTTAAGATCTCTAGTGCAGATTTATGTAGGAATGGCTTTGTATTACAATGCAAGGTATAGAGATGCAATTAATACATTTAATCAAATTAATCTACCTAAAGTTAATAACTTATATCATGTATTAATATTTGCATTTACTGGGTATGCGGCATATGAAGAGGGAGATTTAGAAACCCTTGATTTATGTATAAATAGAATTGAAGACATAAAAAATAGAGTTAATAAGAAGTATATTGCATTTGCTTTAAGTTATCAAGAGATACTTAAAGTGATCAGAAACTTAGATATTGATCCTGAAAAATATAGAGAAGTAATTGAAAAGAACTTCTCAAGAGAAGATGGGTATATTTCTACTAAACTTATTTATAACTATCGTATTGCACTTTATTATAAAACAGTTAATGATGTTGAAGAGATGGATAAATGTTTGGCTAAAGTAATTGCTAATGGTAAAAATCATCATACAGTAATTTCAGCTAAAAAAATATTCCAAAACACATGCAGTGTTGAAGATTATGTATTTCCTGCACCGGGAACAGAAACTGAAATTGAAGAAGTTGAGATTGTTGAAGAACCAAAACAACTTGATTAACCAATAAAAATTAGATAGAAAAAAAGCCTTATGCAAATAATGTGTA
>JAGLYJ010000008.1 GCA_023132365.1 Mycoplasmatota bacterium | reverse complement strand
AAATTGTTAAAATGGTTCAAGGACCACAAGAGAAATATGTACCAGAAAATACTTCTGAAGAGAACTATCCAGAAGAACAAGTACCATTTGAAATGCCATTTAATGCATCTGAAATTCATGCATTAATACAAGATATAGTAACATTCTTAGATTTGAGAGAAGATTCTATAACTGAAGTTGAAATGACTTTAATTGAAACTTTAATCTCGACGCTAATTATAGAATATGTTGGCACATTGGACTTAACGCTTGGCGAAGCCACTGACATGATAACAATGATAGATACTTTAATATTTAAATATTGGGATTATGCAGAAATTACAGTAACTGAAATTACAGAGTACCTAGCAGGATTGACTGTTATCGATGTACAAAACTTACTAGATATTGTGGAAATGATGACTAGTGGTGGAAGCAATATATATGAAAGTGTAATTATAATTTCGCAATTTATTAATAGTACATTAGATACTGCGATAGTTGATATTTACTCTATCGTGGATATGTATTTAGAAGTATACTTTGAAATCAATTATAATTTCACTGAATTTGATCCTCAAGTACTAATAGATGTACAAGATGCATGGGCATTATATATAGCTGAAACATTAACACAAATTGATGCTGCAGCACTTCTTAACCCAATGTTACCTATTGATCCTCTAGAATTTGCTGGATTATTTGAAATCCAACAAAGAGTTGAAGTGATGGGAATGTTGTTTGGTTATCCAGAAGGCATTTTAGAAGGAATAAGTTTCGGTTATACATATGACCAACTTGAAGAATTAGTATATAGACTCTTTGGAGACGTTGCTTGGGAAGATATTGGTGTTAGAATTGATGAATTAGAAGTTATATTCAATATGACTGAAGAAGAACTATTCTACATGCTAATAGGAGTAGGAAGCGCATTTATGAATATGGATAATATTAATTCCATTCAAGATATCAGTGCTTTATACCATGTATTTTATAGCCTTGGAATAGATAATGAATTGCTAGCTGAATATATTATGAATGCAGTTATGTCTATGCTTTATCCTAATTTACTAAATATGGCAGATACTTCAGGATTAGAAGCTGATTACGCAATGTATCTTTTAGGAATAACTACTATGGAAGCTGAAATAGAAGGCACGGATTCTAGTGTGATTGCAGAATTAAATATAATTGTTGATCTGGATATGCAGACACTTGCATTTGAAGTGTGGAATGCATACTTAGAATTACAAAGGTCTGAAGCTGCTTTCGAATATTTCCAAAACTATTACATGAATTTCCAAAATTTTGATTATACGTTATGGTCAGATATTATGGAGTACCATAATAACGAAAATTATGACATGATTAATGAAAGAATAAATCAAATAAATGGAGAAGAACAATGGATCTATTGGGATCTTGTTGGCTTACTAGATGACTCTACTTACTGGAGTTATGAATATTCTCGCTTGAACGAAGATTTCAATATGTGGTATGGTGATCAATATACAATTAATAATCCATCTATGACTTATCTTGAATACTTTGAAAGTCATGATCAACTATATCAACAATTTAGTACTTTATTTGAATTACAACGTCAAGAGGAACAAACTTCGCAAGATATAAATAATATTGAGAATAATGCTTGGCTATTAATGTCAATTCATCAATTCTTAAGTGATCCACTAAATGAAGCACTTGCTGAGGATGTTCTTGTAATATTGCTTGACGAAATTGAAGCTTTATTAGCTAACCCAGATATTAACGTTATCGATTTCGCAGTTAAGTTCTTCCCTGACGGCAGATTCCTTATGTTGCCGGAAAATGAATTTATAGCTGAAATCCATGTATTTGGAAACTTAGTAGATTCTTTATTTGCTTCAGTTGATGCTCCAGATATGGTAGTACTTGAAAGTTTTGCTGTAATTATGGCAGGAATATTTGTTGAAAACGCTACTGATTTAACAGTTCAAGCTGAAATTGATGCACAAGTATTAGCTGTAGAAACTATTGTTGCTAATAATTTTGAAGGTTTCTTTGATTCACCAGCATTAGTTGCAGCATTTATATTATCAATAGACATTGACAAATTAGAAGCATTTATAGTAAATGTAGAAATGCTTAATTATTTAAGCAAAGAATATGATAATGATGCTTGGTCAGTCGCAGTTGCTAATTTAACTGCAGCGCTGTTTGGCGATGGTTCGTTAGATTATGATGCATTAATTAATAGTGTATTACCATTCTTATATGAAATGAGCCAAGAAATTGGTGGAAATGTTTTAGTTGATGATACTGTTACATTTATTGGCGATGTAGTTCTAGCAATGGATGCAATTCTTGCTCAAACTGATTATGTTTCTCAAATTGACTTAGAAAATATAAGTATTGCTGATGGATTAGCAATCATGGCCTTTAATGAATCAATAGATACGTTTGTAATGTATCTTGACTCTATATTTGGTTTTGGTTCAGAATAATAAGCAATTTACCTTAAATTAACAAGATTAGGAGCTATAAATTTATAGCCCCTTTTTTTTGCTTATTCTTTTGTAGAGTATTTATAGCTATATATGCAAATATATAGCTCTTTATATAATTTTATGATATAATTTATTTGAATTTGAGGAGTCTAATATGATTGAATCACTAACTAATTTAAAAATTAAGTACTTAGTTAAATTAAAGCAAAAAAAATATAGATCACTGCACAATCAGTTTCTTGTTGAAGGGGAACACTTGGTCTTTGAAGCTAAGAAAAGCAATATGGTTGAGACTATATTTTATACAGATGATAATTATGGAATTGAAGATTCATTTCAAATAAGTAATCAAGTTATGTTGAAGATATCTGAATTGGGAAATTCTAAAGGGGTTGTAGCTATCTGTAATAAACAAGATTTTAAGGATTTGTCTAATAAGATTCTTATGTTAGATGGTATTCAAGACCCAGGAAACTTGGGAACTTTGATTCGATCTGCAGCTGCTTTTGGATTTAAGACAATTATTGCTGAGAACACAGTAGATTTTTTTAATGAAAAAGTTATCAGAAGTTCTCAAGGCGCTATATTTTATGTAAACTTAATAGAAGCTAATCTTAGTGAATTTATTGAAAAAAATAAGAACTATCATTATTATGGCACCGATGTTTTAAAAGGGCAAAATCTAAAGGATGTAACTTTTGGACATGATAAAATTGTTATTGTTCTAGGAAATGAAGGCAATGGTGTAAGAGATATTATAAAAAGCAAAATGAATACAAATATTCGCATATCAATGCAAGCAACTGAATCATTAAATGTTGGAGTTGCAGGTGGTATATTAATGTATGAAGCAAGAGAGGAATAATGTTAATGGATTATATTTATGAAGAAAATAGAATATATGCTTTAAGAGAAGATCATTTACTTTTATCTGAGGTAACATTTCCAGCTAGAGATGATTCGAGAGTCAATGTTGATCATATATATATTGATCAAAGTTTAAGAGGAAAAAGAGCCGCATCTGATTTAATGTTATTGGCATATAATTACATTAAAGATAAGAACAAAAAAATTATTGCTAAATGTCCATATGCTATAAAATGGTTTAAAAGACATGAAGAATATCAAGACATAGTTATTAATGTAAAAACGAAGAAAAAACAGTAGTTTTTTCTTGTCTTACTTGATTTGCTATGATATAATAATTATACAAAAGCATTAGTGAGAGGGTCATCCCCTCTCTTTTTAATGCAAAGGGGTTGAATTATGGATTTTGAAATATTAAAGGTAGATTTAGAACAGTTTCTAAAATCAACTGAATATGAGTTATATGATTTAGAATTAAAGAAAACAAAAAATGGAACGGTTCTAACGGTTTATATTGACCGTGAAGAAGGTATAATGATTGATGACTGTGTTATTGTATCAAATCTATTAAATCCATATTTAGATGATTATGACCCTATAGAGGGTGAGTATATACTTGAAGTGTCATCTGCTGGAGCTGAAAAAGAGTTGAGAACAGAAAAATCTGTGAAAAGCGCTGTTGGTAGGTTCGTTCATATTGAAACTTACGAACAAAAGGTAGAGGGAATTTTAGAGAATTTTAATGGATTCGAACTTGTACTTAAAATAAAAAATAAATTAATTAAAATAAATTATGAAGATGTTAATCTAATAAGATTAGCAATCAAATTTTAGGAGAATTAAGATGATTAGTAAAGAATTTTTTAAAGCGCTAGATGTGTTAGCCGAGGAAAGAAAGATTGAAAAAGAAAAAATATTAGAAATTTTCGGACGAGGTTTGATTAATGCTTATAAAAAAGCTTATGGCGGAAAAACAAATGCTGTAGTAGTTTTCAATGAAGAAAAAGCTGAAATATTGTTGGTCGCTAAATCTTTAGTTGTAGCAGAAGTCAATCCAGAAGCTGAGATTGGAGCTCAAATATTATTGGCAGAAGCAAAGAAAATCAGAAAAACTGCGAAAATTGGAGATGTAGTTGAACAAAAGATTACACCTAAGAATTTTGGTAGATTAGCTGCTTCAAGTGCTAAACAAATCTTGACTCAAGGATTGAAACAATTAGAACGAGAAAGAAATTTCGAAATATTCACTGAAAAAACTGGCGAAATGATTATTGCTGAAGTTGTTAGAGTTAATGATGATTTTGTTACACTTAACTTAGGATATGATACTGAGACTTCGATACCTTCAAAAGATTTATTAAAAGAAGATGTTTTCATGGGTAATCAAATAAGAGTATATATTACTAAAGTTGAAGAAACTACAAAAGGTCCAAAAGTATATGTTTCCAGAACCGATAGAAATCTGGTTAAGAGATTAATGGAAAATGCTATTCCAGAACTTCAAACAGGAGTAATTGAAATTAAAGGTCTTGCAAGAGATGCTGGAGATAGATGTAAAGTATGTGTATCAAGCAATAACTCTGAAGTAGATCCGGTAGGAGCTTGCTTAGGAAAAAGTGGTTCTAGAATAAATGATGTGATTTCAAATCTAAATGGAGAAAAAATTGATATCTATAAATTTAGTGAAGATCCAAAAGAATTAGTTTCAAATTCACTACAACCAGCTAGAACAATTTCTGTGCAAATAGATGAGAAACTAAGATCTGCATTAGTAGTAGTTCCGGATGATCAACTTTCATTAGCAATTGGGAAAAAAGGACAAAACGCGAGACTAGCAGTACAATCTTGTGGTTGGAAAATTGATATAAAATCAGAATCTGATGTAACAAATAAAGATGTTGAAATTATGGAAGATGATGAATAAAAAGAAAGTCCCAATGAGAAAATGTGTTATCACTAATGAAAGATATGAGAAGAAAAACCTTTTAAGGATTGTAAAAACACCTGAAGGAGAAGTGATTTTTGATAAGACTGGAAAAGCTAACGGACGTGGAGCATATGTTTCTAAGTCAAAAAATGTAATTCTAAAGGCCCAAAAATCTAAAGCACTAGCAAGACATTTAGAAAATGAAATTCCAGATTCAATATATAAGGAATTATTGAAAGAAGTTAATGATGAATAAAGAAAAAGTACTTCAAAATATAGGACTATGTAAAAAAGCTAGAAAGATAGCATCTGGTGAAGAACAAGTTCTAGATTATATAAAAACAAATAGAACTAAGCTAGTTTTTCTGGCAAATGATGCCGGAAAAAATACAACTAAAAGAATAACTGATAAATCTAATTTTTATAAAGTAAATCTGAATACAGATTTCAATACAGAGGAATTAAATAAAGCTATAGGAACAATAAATAGAAAAGTTGTAGCTATAAAAGATAAGAATTTTACAAAAATGATATTAAGTCAGTTAGATAAATAGAAAGAGGTGGTTAGATGGCAAAGTATATACCAAACAAGAAAAGCAACAAGAAGAAAAAACCAATTCAGAATTCTAACTTTAAAAACAATAAAAATGAAGTTAACCAAATTAAACCTAAAGTAGAAGATCCAATTGATAAAATCGTTACTTATAAAATCGGAATGTCTGTAGCTGAGCTAGCTGTAGAGATGAGAAAACCAGTAGCCGAAATTATTAAGAAGTTGATGTTCATGAGAATCATGACAACTCAAACTCAAGAAATTTCACGTGAAAACGCGGAATTATTAACTATGGAATACGGTTATGAGATTCAAAATGAAGTAATTACCGATCTAGTTAGGTTTGAAGAAATTGAAGTAACAGATGATCCAAAAGATCTAGAAGATAGACCAGCTGTTGTAACTATTATGGGGCATGTAGATCATGGGAAAACTACTTTGTTGGATAATATTAGAAACTCTCGAGTAGTAGCTGGAGAAGCAGGTGGGATTACACAACACATTGGAGCTTATCAAGTAATAAGAAATGAGAAAGCTATTACATTTATTGACACACCAGGGCATGCTGCTTTTACTGAAATGAGAGCAAGGGGAGCGAGAATTACTGATATAGTTGTTCTTGTTGTTGCTGCTGATGATGGAGTTATGCCTCAAACAAGAGAAGCAATTGATCATGCAAGAGCATCTAAATGTTCAATAATTGTAGCTGTAAATAAAATTGATAAAGTTGGAGCTAATCCAGATCGTGTTAAACAAGAATTAGCTGATTTAGGTATATTACCAGATGACTGGGGAGGAGAAATACCTTTCTGTAATGTGTCTGCGCTTAAAGGAACTGGAATTAACGAATTATTAGATACTATTCAAATAGTTTCTGAGATGTTAGAATTAAGAGCTAATCCAAATAGATTTGCTGATGGGACAGTTATTGAAGCAAAATTAGATAAAGGTCGTGGTCCAGTTGCTACAATTCTTGTAAATAATGGAACGTTAAAAACATCTGATTTATTTGTTGTAGGTTCTACTTATGGAAAAGTTAGAAAAATGACTAATGATTTAGGAGAAGAAATAGAGGCGGCTGTTCCAGGTTCAGCTGTTGTGATTATTGGATTAAACGATGTTCCAAAAGCAGGAGATCCTTTTAGAGTATTTGATAGCGAGAAAAAAATAAGAGATATTGCCGAACAAAGAAAAGAAAAAGAATTTGACGAGAAACATCAAAATAAACAACCATTAACACTTGAAGAATTTTTCAAACAACAAGAAGGTAACTTAAAACAACTTCAACTAGTTATTAAAGCTGATGTTCAAGGTTCAATTGAAGCATTCAGAGGAGCAATTAATAAAATTATAGTTGAGGGTGCAAAAGTTGAGATTGTAAGAACAGGTGTTGGTGCAGTGACAGATACTGATGTATTACTTGCTGAAGCATCAAAAGCTATTATTATCGGTTTTGGTGTAGGAACACCAGCCTCTGTAAGAAATTTAGCTTTTGAAAAAGGAATTGAAATCAGAACATATCGTGTAATTTATGAGGCATTAGATGATATTGAAGCTGCAATGAAAGGCATGCTTGATCCTGAATTTGAAGAACAAGTTGTCGGTGAAGTAGAAGTAAGAGAGACTTACGCTGTAAGTCGTATTGGTACTATTGCAGGATGTATGGTTACTAATGGTGTTGTACAAAGAGACGGATTAATCAAGCTTGTAAGAAATGGTATTGTCGTTCACGAAGGTAAAATTTCGACATTAAAAAGATTCAAAGATGATGTTAAGGAAGTTCGCCAAGGATTTGAATGCGGTATTACGCTTGAAGGATATAATGATATAAAAATTGGAGATGTAATGGAAATTTCAACTATGAAAGAGGTGTAGGAAATGGCTAATGTAAGACATTTAGAAACTACTGTTCAAAGAGTTGTAACTGAAATACTACGGAATGATGTTAAAGACGATTTAGGTTTTTTAACAATTACTGGAGTTAAAATCACCAATGAGTTATCTTTTATGTATGTATATTATTCAGTATATGGCACAGAAGATGATGTAAAACGCTCAAAAGAAGCACTGAAAAGAGCTAATGGGTATATAAAAAATCAAATAGCTCATCGAGTAAAAATGAGAAAAGTACCCGTTTTAGTTTTTAAAATTGATGAAACATATGAACACGGAAAACGAATTGATGATTTAATTAATTCTATTAAGTAAAAACTTCTATTTATAGAAGTTTTTTCTTTTTAATTGCATGTGTACTATGGTTTTGTTATAATTTATTTATGAATATGATAATTAAGAACAAATTAAAAAAGCTCCCAAACAAACCGGGAACTTATCAAATGCTTGATAAAACAGGGAAAATTATATATGTTGGAAAAGCTAAGAACTTAAAGAACAGAGTAAGTTCTTATTTTGTTGGCGTCCATGACGATAAAACAACTAGACTAGTAAAAGACATATTTGATCTCAAATATATTATTACAACATCAGAAAAAGAAGCATTTATTTTAGAAATTAATCAGATAAAAAAACACCGTCCTAAATATAATATCCAGTTTATGGGTGACAATACTTATCCATATATTGAAATAACAGATGAAAAACATCCAAAGTTAATAATTTCGAGAAACATTAAGAAAAATCGTAAAAATTGTTTTGGTCCATTTCCAGATTCAAAATCCGCTAACCAAACATTGAAAGTACTAAACATAATATTTCCATTTAGAAAATGTGACAAATTACCAAAAAAAGTGTGTTTTTATTACTTTATTAAACAATGTTTAGGACCATGTGAATACATTGTTGATCAGAACGTATATAAAGAGATGAGAAAAAAAGTAAGAAGTTTCCTATCTGGCAATATTAAGGAGTATATTGATTTATATAAAAATAAAATGGACAAACATGCTAAAAATCTTGAATTTGAAAAGGCTAATGAACTTAAGAATTTAATTGCAGCAATTATCAAGACAACTGAAAAACAGCAAGTAGTATTCAATGATAATTTAAATAGAGATATCATTAATTATGTAGCTTATGATAACTATGTATCAGTAAATATTCTATTTATGAGACAAGGAAGACTCCTTTTTGCAAAATCAAAGATATTCACATTTTATCTGAATCCAGAAGAAGTTCTACTTAACTACCTTGTCGAGTTCTATGAAAAAAATATTATACCTAATGAAATAATATTACCTCATGGATATGATTATCAAATATTTAACGATGTTCTTAATACAACAGTGTTTACTCCAAGAAGAGGTCGCAAATTAAAATTATTAGAAATGGCAAAAGTTAATGCTGAAGAACATCTCAACAATAATTTAGCATCATTTTTGAGAAGAGAGAATAAAACCATAGGCGCTATTTCAGATTTAGAAAAATTACTGAAAGTAGACATTATTAAAAGAATTGATGTGTTTGATAATTCAAATACTTCAGGGATGGATTTAGTTTCTGCAATGGTGGTTTTTACAAATGGACTACCCGATAAAAAACAATACCGAAAATACAAAATTAAAACAGTAGATAAAAGTGATGATTATCATATTATGCAAGAAGTTATTTATAGAAGATATCAAAATGTTTTATTAGAGGATCTTGAAAAACCTGATTTAATAATTGTTGATGGTGGTATACATCAGGTGAATGCAGCAAAAGAAATACTTCAAAACTTGAAATTAGAAATCACTATTATTGGACTTAAGAAAGATCGTTTTCATAAAACAAATTCAATTATTACAGCAGATAATCAGGAAATAGGTCTTGATAAGAGGAGCAATGTTTACTCGCTCTTATATAGAATACAAGAAGAAGTACATAGATTCGCTATTAATTTTCACAGGAATGTTGCTGGCAAATCAATTTATTCTTCTATTTTAGACACAATACCAAAAGTTGGTAAAGTAACGAAAGATAAGCTTCTAAGAAAGTATAAAAATTTAAATAACATTAAAAAAGCATCAAGAGATGAACTAAAGGCTTTGAAGATAAGTGAAGAAGCAATAGATAATTTATATCTTGCTTTAAATGATAAAAACAAAAATTAACATTTATGTTATAATACATTAGGTGATTACATGGAAGAACAAGTATTTGGAATATTACATGGAGTAATAGAAAATAAACGGTTAATAGCTATAAGAGGTAGAAAAAAAGTAGATTTTTACTATATGAGTAAAGGTATGTTTAAAAATTTTATGATGTATTTTACATCAGGTATGTATGTATTTTTAACTGTAAAAAATACTTCAAGGTATTATCGAGGTTACCGAGTTAAGAATGTGGTAGATATTGAAAAAGTTTTGGCTCCTAAAAATAATAAGCCAAAAATTTATTATGATATATCAATTATTAAATCAGGTGTAAGAAGAATTGTTAATCGAAATAAAAACAAACTTTTTATTGATTTTGAAATGAGTATGCCTCCTTATTCAAATTATCATAGTTTTGTATCAGAGATAATTCAAGTTGGATATGTTTTAACAGATAAAAACAATCATGAAATAGAAAGATTTTCAAGCTATATTAAACCTAAGTTATTCCCATATATTTCTCTAAGAACAGTTAAATTTTTACACATTCATCAAAATGATATTGATGGAGGTATAGAATATTTGGATTTTTATAGTAAATTGAAGGATATTGAAATCAAATACAGACCAATGGTATTTGTTTGGGGTAAAAACGATCAATTAGAACTAAATAAATTAAATAAAATGTACAAATTAAGAAATTTTACTAAATCAATGCAATTTGTTGATTTGTTAAATTTACATAAAATATATTTTAGTTTAAAAAATGATCTTGGTTTATTTAATGCTTATAACTTATATTCAGATATTGATTTAAGCAATCAAAAACACGATGCATTAGAAGACGCGATGGTAACTAGAGATATTTTTGGTTACTTTAGAGATACTTGTAATAGTAATGTTCAAATAGATTTTGAAAAAAAATGATGGGAAAAATTCCATCATTTTTTATAGCACCATAATAACTGGCATAATCATTGGAGTCCTTTTTGTTTGTTTCAAGACATATTTTTTTAACTGTCTTGTTATGTCGGTCTTCATACCAGAAATATTTATTTTCTTGCCGACATTTAAATACTTATAGGTAGTTTTTATAACGATTTCTTGCATATCTTTTACCATTTGTTGGTGATCTTCAATGTAGATAAATCCTTTACTTACGATGTTAGGAGAGCAAATAACTTCTTTATGCTCTTGATCCACAGTAATAATTACAGACAGTAAACCATCATCTGAAAGTTCACGTCTATCCTTAATAACTAATGAACCAACTTCACCTATAGAATCACTATCAACATACACATCAGCTGTTTTGACTTTTGTTTTTACGTAAGCCTTTTCTTGATTAACAGCTAAGACATCACCATTTTCTAAAACAAAGCTATTTTTCGGTAAAACACCGGTGTCAATACCAAGTTTTGAATGCATTTTTAACATTCTATATTCACCATGCACTGGAAAGAAGTATTTTGGCTTCATTAATTTTAGCATTAGTTTAAGTTCATTTTGGCCACCATGCCCTGAGGCATGAACATCAGCAAATGGAGATTGAGTAATTACATTTGCGCCTTTTTTATATAGCATATTGATTGTTCGATTAACAGATTCTAAGTTTCCAGGTATAGCAGAGGATGAAAATACAACAGTATCTCCCGGTTTTAATGAAATTTGTCTATGAGTTCCAGCAGCTATTCTTGTTAGGGCAGCTAGTGGTTCTCCTTGAGACCCGGTACAGATTATTGTTAATTTATCAGCATTAATTGTTCGATTGTTTCTAGTATATATAAATGTTCCTTTTGGAGCTTTAATATATCCTAATTTAGTTCCAACATCAATGTTTTTAACCATACTTCTACCAAAAACTGCAATCTTTCTTCCGGTTAATATGGAAGCTTCAACGATTTGTTGCACACGATGAATGTTAGATGCAAAAGTAGAAATTACGATTCTTCCTTCAATATTCTTAAACATCTCTTTAATAGTTTCTGAAACTACTTTTTCTGAAATTGTAAAATCTTCTAACTCTGAATTTGTTGAATCAGAAAGCAAGCATAATACGCCTTCCTCACCTATTTTAGCCATTCGATGATAATTAGAATCAGCGCCAGTAGGTGAAAAATCAAATTTAAAATCTCCAGTATGAACTACATTTCCTATTGGTGTAGCTAATTTAATTCCAAAAGAATCAGGTATTGAATGATTTGTTCTAAAGAAGGTTATTTTAAAGTTTCCTATAGTAATTTCATCATCTTCTTTATATTCTTTTAAATTGACAGGAATGCTAGATTTCTCCTCTAATTTACTTTTGACTAATCCATAACTTAATCCACTTGCATAGATTACTGGGATATGAACTTGTTTGATTAAAAATGGTATGCCACCAATATGATCCTCATGTCCATGACTAATTACTAAAGCTTTAACTTTATCTTGGTTCTTTATGAGGTATGTATAATCAGGTATAACATAATCAATTCCCATTAAGTATTCATCAGGGAATAACAAACCAGAATCAATGATGATAATCTCATCTTTGTATTGAAAACAATACATATTTTTTCCATATTCTCCTAAACCACCCAAGGCAAAAATAAGTATTTCATTTGTTGCTGCATCTATTTTTTTCATTTTTGATCCTTTCAAAAATATAATATATAATTTGATAATAACATTATATCTTATATTGTTTTCTTATGCAATTACATTAGACTAATATAAAAATCTTATATTTTGTTTATAAGAATATATAAAAATGTTATAATTATTAAAAAGGGGGGATAGTTTTGATTGCTAGAGTTTTAGTGGATATTAAGTCAAAAAATGTTGACAAAACATATGATTATTTTATCCCTCAAAAATATATGAATATAATTGAAATTGGCACAAGAGTAATTGTGCCATTTGGCAAGAGACAAGTCATGGGCTTTTGTTTAGGTTTTAGTGAAACCAGTTCATATTCTGATAATTTAAAGAGTATTGACAGAATTATTGATGTAGAATCATATCTAACTGAAGAATTGATAGAATTAGCTAGACAAATTCAATTAGAAACTAGTTCTTTGTTAATTAAGATACTAGAAACAATGTTGCCAGCAGCATTGAAAGTAGTATATAAAGCAAAACTGCAATTGATTAGTATAGATAGGTTAGAAGAAGATTTAAAACCTTACTTTCAATATTCAGATTATATTTTATTGGAATCTATTCCTGTAGAACATTTTGATTTAATTAAGAAGGAAATTAAAAGAAAGAATTTAAAACAAGTATATGATATTAAATCCAGGAATAAATCTTTGTCTCTTAAATATGTAGGTTTAACTGAAAAACCTATAGAAAAAATAACTAATAAACAACAAAGTGTTGTTGATTATTTGATAAGCAAGAAAGATCGCATAGACAAGCTTATTAGTATAAAGAATAATTTAAATATCACTTCTTCAGTAGTTGATGCATTGGAGAAGAAAGGTTATGTATATAGTTTTCACAAAGAAATCTATCGTCAAGTTGATAGTTTGTATAAAGTAGATAACAAATCAATAACATTAAATGAAGAACAAGAAGAAGCATTTAATAAGATTAAAAAAGAACTCGGTAATTACAAGACTTTCCTTTTACATGGTGTTACAGGATCTGGTAAAACAGAAATATACATCAAAGCTATTGACGAAGTAAGAAAATTAAATCAGTCAGTAATATTTTTAGTTCCTGAGATTTCATTAACACCAATGATGATGGCTAGGTTTAAATCAATATATGATAAAGATGTAGCTGTTTTACACTCTGGATTATCCACTTTGGAAAAATATGATGAGTGGAGAAGAATTGCTAAAGGTGAAGCTAAAATTGTTGTAGGAGCAAGAAGTGCTTGTTTTGCGCCAGTGAATGATTTAGGTTTAGTAATTGTTGATGAATGCCATGAATCTACTTATAAGCAAGATAATCATCCGAATTACTATGCTATTGATATATTAATGAGACGTTCTAAATATTTTAACTCTGTTATAGTGCTTGGCTCAGCTACACCAAATATTGATTCATTTGCTAGACAATCTAGAGGGTATTACGAATTACTTACACTCAAAAGTAGAGCATTAAATGCGAAAATGCCTGCAGTAGAAGTTGTTGATATGAAAAAAGAGTTTATTAAAGGTAATAGCTCAGGTTTTTCAGAAAAGCTTCAAGCTGAAATTACATTAAGGTTAGCTCAGAAAGAACAAGTTATACTTCTATTAAATAGAAGAGGGTATGCAAATTTTATTATTTGTAGGAATTGCGGTTATGTTTTTACATGTGAAAAATGCGATATATCTTTAACTTATCATGAATACACTCATTCTTTGAAATGTCATTATTGTGGACATGATGAGAAAATACCACATTCATGTAAAAAGTGTGGTTCAAAAGAACTAAGATACATGGGAAGTGGAACTCAAAAAGCTGAGAATGAATTAAGTTTATTGTATCCAAACGCAAAGATAGTTAGAATGGACAATGATACAACAAGAGGAAAGAATGCTCATGAGAAACTATTACATGAATTTGAAGAAACAGGAGATATATTGTTAGGTACTCAAATGATTGCAAAGGGATTAGATTTTCCTAGAGTAACTTTAGTTGGTATCTTACAAGCGGATAGTAATCTATATAATCCTGATTTTCGCTCAAGTGAGAAAACATTTCAATTGATAATGCAAGTTTCTGGCCGGTCAGGTAGGAGAGAAATCAATGGAAAAGTTATTGTTCAGGCATTTAATCCTGAGCATTATGCTATTAAATATGCTTGTAATAATGATTATATAGGATTTTACGAGCATGAAATGAAAATTAGAAAACTAGCTAAGTATTCACCATTTTATTATTTAGTAAAATTAACTATCTATGGTTCTGGAATGAGAGATGTATTTTATAATGGTATAGAAATTGTGAAATATATGAAAAGGAACTTAGACAATAATGCTATTATTTTGGGTCCGGCAGTGCCTGTAGTTAAAAGAATTAATAATAGATATATATGTGAAGTCATGGTAAAATACCGTGAGCTTGGCAACTTAAATGAAGTTCTAAATCAAGTAATGGATAAATATCAATTGAACGAAAACTTCATTTCAGTTGATAGATACTTAAATGTTGGGTAGGTAATATTATGAATATATGTTTTATGGGAAGTATGAAATTTGCTGTGCCAATTTTGGAAGGATTAAATAAGAAATATAATGTTAATCTTGTTGTTACACAACCAGACAAGCCAGTTGGTAGAAAAAGAATTTTAACACCGACAAAAATTAAGGAAAAGTCACTAGAATTAGGAATTCCCGTTTTTCAGCCTGAAAATATTAAGCGAGATTTTAATCAAATTCTAAAGCTTGACTTGGATTATATAATCGTTGCTGCTTATGGCCAGATGATACCTGAAGTTGTTCTATCTCATGCAAAGAATAGAGCAATAAATGTTCACGCTTCTTTATTGCCAAAGTATAGAGGTGGATCACCTATGCATAGAGCAATTCAATATGGCGATAAAGAAACAGGAGTAACTATTATGTATATGGCTCAAAAAATGGATTCGGGAGAGATACTGATGCAACAATCAATTCCTATACTAGAAGAAGATAATGTAGGATCTATTGAAGAAAAATTAGGATTGTTGGGTATGAATCTATTGCTTAAAACTTTGGATGATATTGAAACTTTAATTCCTATACAACAAAAACAAGAAGATATAACCTTTGCATACAATATCAAACCTGAAGAAGAAAGAATCTCCTTTAATATGAATTCAAAAGATATATTTAATCATGTTAGAGGATTTTATCCTTGGCCTTTAACATATTGTTTAATTGATGATAACAAGATTAAATTATATTCTGTTGCTTATAGTCAATCAAATTTAAGCAGTATACCTGGAGAAATAGTTAAAATAGATAAATCTGGAGTGTATGTACAATCAGAAGATGGATTAGTAATCCTAAAGGATATACAGCTTCAAGGAAAGAAAAGAATGGATATTAATAGTTTTATGAATGGAATAGGAAAAAGCTTATTTCAAGTAGGTAAGAAATTTGATTAATTTTAGTTTATGTATTCAATTATGTTATAATATAGTGTTATAAAGTTTTATATAATATATATAAAAAAGGAGTGAAACGTATGAATAGAGACAAAAATTTATTTTCAAGAGATGAAATGTTAAGGATGAATATAGAGTGCCTTAACAGAAGAGGTGTTGAACTTAAAGATATAGCTGAAGTTGCATTCTCCCAACAAGGCAAATGGAATCCTGATATTTCTTATCAAGACTGTTATGATTCAGTAGAAAAAATTCTCTCTTTAAGAGATGTTTTTCATCTTGTACAATTAGGGGCTGAAATAGATAGATTAACTGAAATAGGCGCTTTTGAAGGACCTATTCAAGAGATTTTAGCAACTGATTTAGGAATGTTTGGTATTGATGAATTATTTGGGCTTGAACTTTCTGGAATGTATGGGACTATCGGAAAAACTAACTTTGGAGATATTGATGTAAATAAACCAGGAATTGTAGCTAAACTAAACTCAGATGGGAAAGAAGGAGAGCCAGCTTGTCATACTTTCTTAGATGACATTGTAGGTGCTATTGCAGCAGCTGCTTCTACTAGAGTAGCACAAATTGAAAATGAAATTGAAGCTTCAAAAGATCCAACAATACTAGAGTCACCAAAATTATTTTAGTATAAAAACAATCTTTAAGGAGGTGAATTAATGGATAACCGTGAGAAGACATTGGACGAATTTTTTCGTAACAATGATCCTGTAAACATGAAAAAAGATAAAAAAGCTCAAGCGAAAAAGAAAATCGATGATTACTTTAGCACTGTATCTGTTGATAAAGCTCCTAGGAAGAAAAGCTTTATTGAGAAATTAATTGATTTTTTTAAAATTACATCTTTCAAAAATAAGTTTGATGAAAACAAAGTGGCAGTGAATGTAAAACAAAAAGAAGTTGAGGGAAAAAATAGAATAGGACGATTTTTCCAACGCGTGAAAAATTATTTCATTGCTAAATTTAGTTTTGAAGCTGGCGTTGATATATTAGATGAAACACAAGTTTTATACAGACGAAACTTAGTAATTAGAAATATCACTTGGATTACAAATATTGTATTTTTATTATTTACATTGATTGGTTCAGAAGGTAGTAATAGAAATGTAAATTTAATTGTTACATTAATATTCTCGTTAGTTATGTTTTTAGTTTCTCAATCAATTAGAAAAGTTGTTTCTGAAAAACCAACAACAATTCAAAAGCAATTGATGGGAGAATATATATCAGGGGTTTATATCTTGCTTATGGCTGTTGCTGTCTATTTGAAGCTTAGATTTACAGCTGGGGATGATACAGGTATTGGGTTCTTCTCAATTACCCAAGCCGGTTATTCTTTAATATATTTTTCATTAGTTGTTATAGCATTATATCAAGATTCAAAATTGTTATCTGTTATATTTAAAGTAACAATTGTGGCAATGACAATTATTCATCTTGTAGTACTATATCCAGTTTATGAATATGCCAATAATTTTATTACTTTGTGGGATTACGTTAAAGGACCTATTCTGACCGATATTTTCTTAAGAACATTAGTGGTAGCAGTTTTCATGATTGCACTGTACTCTAATGCTAAGATTTCAGAAGATATGAATAATAAGCGAAAAGAAGAATTGATTAAACGTAGAGCGATGGAAAAAGACTTCAAAGCTGTTGTATCTGATGTTTTTGATGTAATAAGTGTATATAGACAACGTGGAGATGAAACCTTTGAAAAAAATCAGGAAACATCAACGAGAAGAGTTGCCGAAATGGCAGGTAAGCTTGGTAATTTCCTAGGATATTCGTCTAAACTTTGCCAAGAATTATATGATTTTTCAACAATTCATATTGATAAAAAGGACTTACTTTCTTTGGATGATTACAATAAAAAAGATCGTTTAGATGAAAAGGATTTCCTAAAAATTAGAGAAAAAACAATAATTGGGTCAGTAATTATAAAAAGATTGCAATTAGAGAAAAAAGGTGAGGACATCGTTAGAGCTCACTTTGAAAAAACTGTAACAAAAGATTTTATTAAAGAAATGAATAGCGTACAAAATAACCGAGAATCGCAAGTTATTCTTTTATCAGAAATCTATGAAATATTAAGACAACCAAGAAACTATAAACATGAATTAAAGCATCAAAGAGCTATTGATTTAATTAAACTTGAATTCTATCCATATTTTGATCCACAGATAGTTGACAGATTTGTTAAATACAGTGAAGACTTTGAAGCTATTTACTATCGTTTAGTTTAGAATTAGGAGAGAATTATGTATAAATATTTTACATCTGAATCTGTTACTGAGGGTCATCCAGATAAGATATGTGACCAAATATCAGATGCAATACTTGATGCAATATTAAGAAAAGATAAAGATGCCAGGGTAGCATGTGAAGCTTTGGTTTCAACCGGTTTAGTTTTAGTGACAGGTGAAGTAACAACGAACACATATGTTGATATTCAAAAAATAGTCAGAGAAACAGTAGCTAATATTGGTTATGATAGAGGAAAGTATGGATTTGATGCTGAAAATCTATCTGTTTTGGTGTGTATTAATGAGCAATCACCAGATATAGCTATAGGCGTTGATGAATCATCTAGTCACGAGCAAGGTGCTGGTGACCAAGGGATGATGTTTGGCTACGCAACTAATACTACAGAAAGCTATATGCCAATATCTCACCATTATGCAAACAAACTTGCTAGAAGATTAGCTTTTGTTAGAAAACACAAAATTTTGGAATATTTAAGACCTGATGGGAAAACACAAATCACTTCTGAATTCAGTGATGACGGTAGTTTTAAGAGGTTTGATAATATCTTAATTTCAACTCAACATCATTCAGATATTTCTCAAGAGCAAATTCGCATGGATTTAATTAAATATGTTATCAAGAAAGTTATTCCTGAAGAATATATTGATGAATTAACAAAAATACAAATTAATCCAACTGGTAGATTTGTTAAAGGTGGTCCATCTGGAGATTCAGGATTAACTGGTCGTAAAATAATTGTTGATACATACGGCGGTAGAGCTCATCATGGAGGTGGAGCTTTCTCTGGTAAAGATCCATCAAAAGTTGATAGATCAGCTGCATATGCAACAAGGTATATTGCTAAAAATATCGTTGCTTCAGGGTTAGCTGACGAAGTTGAAGTCCAAGTGTCTTATGCGATTGGAATAGCCAAACCTACTAGTGTTGGAATAGACACTTTTGGAACAAATAAAATTGATGAAACTGAAATTATTAAAATAATAAATAAACATTTTGATTTGCGTCCAAAAGCGATCATTGAACATCTAGATTTAAAGAGGCCAATATATTTGCAAACAGCGACTTATGGACACTTTGGTAGAGATGATATTGATTTACCTTGGGAGAAGCTTGATAAAGTTGAAATATTGAAGAAATATCTTAAGAAATAAGGAGTGATTTTATGTTTTTATCATTTTGGTTACAAGCATTATTTGATATATTATTAGTTATTGTTGTGGCGATTATACTGATTGGAATCGGATCAATATTTTTAGTCAGAGATTTAAAATCAGACTTTAAAAGAGTTTTTCGAATGAGATCAAAATATCATATTGAAATTAGAAAAATTGTAAACCTTATTTATAATATTTATAGTTCAAAACAACTAGAAGCTTTTACCAAGGTTATAATAAAAAATCTTCCTCATGAAGAGAAGAAGATTTTAATCAAATGTGTTGATCAGGTTTATTCTGAACTTGATTTAAATAATGAAGATAATAAATATATTATCGAAACTTATGAAAATATGCAAAAAACAAGAAGAAAGAGGGATGCAATTATTCTGGTTTATAACCAAAAGATTACTATTTTTCCATTTTCTCTTTATGCAAAAATAATGAAAATGAATAAATATGAATTATATACTGATAATGAATAAGAGGATTTCCTCTTATTTTTTATTTACATTTATTGATTCTTAATATGTATGGACAATCAGATTTATTTAAAACTTGATATTTCATTACATCAAAATTAGAACTTAATTTATTTATATAATTTTCTATTTTATTGCTTTCGTCTGTGTTATGCAAATATATTACGATAACAACAATGCCATTTGTATTTAATTGATAAAGAACTTTTTCTAAAGAATTAATAACAATCAATGTTTCAGTTTTTATATCTTTATTACCGCTTGGTAAGTATCCGAGGTTATAAATAACAAGATCAATATTTTCACTAACAAAAATATCAAATAAATCGTGTGACTCTTTTATAACAGTTACATTTTGAACTTTATTTTCATCAAGTAATTTCGTTGTATTTTTGATTGCTTCAGTTTGGATATCAAATGCATACACCTTATCAGCTATTTTAGATAAATATATGGTATCATAACCATTACCACAAGTCATATCAATAGCTACTTTAGGATTATTGAACTCTGTTAATATTTGATGAGATAAATCAACTATATTAATCATTGTTGTTCCTTTCTCATTTGATTTCTTAAACTAAGATTAGCTACACCATATACGCCTAAAACTATCATCACACCACCAATTATAGTAATAATAGTAATTTCATCACCAAGAATAAAATGTCCAGCTAATACAGCTACCACTGTAGATAAGTTAGCATAAATACTAGATACATGAGCTGGTAATCTGCCTAAAGTAAAATTAATTAACAAGAAACCACCTACTGAAGCAGCTACTCCTAAATATATTATTGGAAATATAACATCAAGATTAGATATAGCTGTATAATAAGTTGTTAAATCATTATTAATACCCAATTGGAATAAATAGATAATGTTAAATACAATTGCTCCAGCTAACATCATAAAGTATGTTAATTCATAAGACCTTACTGTTTTAGATGCTTTTCTTGATGCTATAGTAAATAGAGATGCCGACAAAACTGCAAAAAACAATAGAAAAATCCCAAGGAAACTGGAAGAAGAATCATTAGAGTTTTGCTTAAAAAATTGAATTAAGATAATCCCACTTAAAGAAACTAATATAAATATAATTTGACCCTTGGATGGTTTTTCATTGAGAACAAAACTTGATAGAATTACTACAAAAATAGGAATTAAAGCAATCATCATTCCAGCATCTGAACTGCTGGTTAGGTTCAATCCATATGTAGCAAAAATAGAATAAAGAACAGGCTGTAAAAAAGCTACTAGAAATACAGGGACAGCCAATTTTTTATTGAATCTAATTTTAATTATTTTAGTTAATCTCAATACTTCGAAAACGATAAAGGCAAGCAAGAATCTATAAGCTATTAATCCCATGGGACTAATATCAGGAGATTCTAAAGCCATTTTTGAAAACATAAAAGAAAATCCAAGAATTAATGCAAATAATACACCAGCAATATGTCCTTTATTTTTCATCTTTTTCCCCACATCCTTGATAGGAATTCCTTTTTCTCATTAGTTTATCAATCTCATTAGTTACTACTAATTTTTTCAATGTCCATAAAGGCTCAATTAATTCATCTCTTGGAGCGTCTCCTGTTAATCTATGAATAATTATATTTTCATTTAATAATTCTAATTGATCAGTTGTAACTTCTACAAATTCTTCTAAACTTAGCAACTTAAATGGGGTAGCCATAAAATATGTTGCAAGATCAGTATTTTTCTGAATGAATAACATGTGAATCTTAACACCTTGAATATCATGTTTATTAAGATATTTGGCGGTTTCCAACATTTCAGATTTGGATTCATTTGGTAATCCATTGATTATATGAACAACAATATTGATGTTCCTTTTCCGTAATTCCCTACAGGCATTTTCGAAAGCTTTTAAGCCATGACCTCTATTAATAAATTTAAGGGTCTTAGGGTGAATAGATTGTAACCCAAGTTCTACAGTTAGATATGTCCTTTTACTTAAATCCTCTAAATAATCTAAGATTGCATTATCTAAACAATCTGGTCTAGTTGCTATACTTAAACCGACAATATTTGGATCTAATGTTAAAGATTTTTCAAATAGATTTTTAAGCTTATTTAATGGTCCATATGTATTTGTATTTGCTTGAAAGTAGGCAATGTATTTTCCAGTTTTCCATTTGTTTTGCATTAACTTCAAAATATCTGAAAATTGTTTGTCTAAGGGATCAAACTTGTTGCCAGCGAAATCACCTGAACCTTTTTCCGAACAAAATATACAGCCTTTAGTAGATATCTTGCCATCTAGATTAGGACAAGTAAAATTTCCATTAAGTGATATCTTATAGACCTTTATACCAAATTTATGTTTATAAAATTCGTTAACAGTATTATATCTTTTTTCATGTGTAAAATAATTCATATTATCACCAAGAAAATTATAACATAAAATGATATAATATAAATACTTAAAACTCAAAAAAATATCACATGAAAAGTGATATAATAATTAAGGTGATAAAATGTTTAATATATTTAGAGATAGCTTATTTAATCCTAAGGGATTAGTTAAATACGCTAATAAAAATGGCTTCCTTGTTTTCTTATATTTCCTAATATTGACTTTATTAATGTCTGCAGGAACGATTATATCTATCGTTTCATTTGAGAATTCAAGTATGACTGAAGAAACTACAGGGTGTCACATTGTTGATGAATCCTTTGTTTGTGATGGCGATGAATATGATGTTGATAATCTATTTTTCTTATATGGATTTAGAGTATATTTCTTACCTGAAGATGTTCCTGTTTCTAGTATTGCTAACTTTGACAATCAAAGTATTGTTTTTCAAGATAATTCTTTAAGTATACATCTTAATGGCAGTGAATTTTATAATTTTAATTATATTTCATTATATGAATTAGATGGTATTGAAGACGCGATGTCAACTTTGTCCACATTCTTTTTGATTGGTGGAATAGCCGGGGCAATTATCCAAAACATATTTTTGATGTTGGTAATAATATTTATATCATCATTAGCTTTCTTAAAATTTAGAAAAGAAATTAAGTATAAAAAGATATTTAAGTTAATTGTGTTTGCTGTAACACCATTAACTTTGTTATTTATGTTTTATAGTTTATTGAATTTTAGTGACATCATCTTTTTCATCTTAATGTTCTTGGCTTACCGATCAATTTTTGCATTACAAAAAGAATTGTTTTATCAAAAAGTATTAAGAGATCACAAGAGCAATCAAGTTAATGATAACAATGAAGATATAATTGAATCATATAAATTTGAAGATATTGACCAAGAAGATGTAGACCAAGAAGATGATAAAGATTCGAAGGATGATGAATTAGATTAGATTTGATGTTGTATAAATAAGTAATTATGATATAATATTGATAACTACGAGGATATAGAAGTAGTAAAATAATGATGTTTTAAAGAGAGCTAGTGTTAGCTGTGAACTAGTAAATTAGTTATTTGAATTAGTCTATTGAGTAGGTTTTATGCAACTCGAGAGTAAAACCCGTTTTCCGCGTTAAGGATTTGAGTGCTGGATATATCCAGAATTAAGGTGGTACCACGAACTATTTCGTCCTTTTATTAGGGCGTTTTTTTATGGAGGGAATATAATGAGTGAATTTGTACCGAGTTTTGATGATAAGAAGATTGATAAAAAATGGCAGGATATATGGTATAACGGAACATATTTTAATGCAGAAGACTTTAGTGATAAAGAAAAATACTATTCTTTAGTAGAATATCCTTATCCATCTGGAGCCGGAATGCATATTGGTCATATTAGAGCTTACTTATCTTTAGAGGTAATATCTAGGAAAAGAAGAATGGAAGGTAAGAATGTTTTATTTCCTATTGGTTTTGATGCTTTTGGGTTGCCTACTGAAAATTACGCTATCAAAAATCAAATCCATCCTAGAATAATTACTGACAGAAATATAAAAATATTTATCCAACAGTTGAAAGCAACTGGGTTTTCATTTGATTTTAACCGTTTGGTAGATACAACTGATTCAGAGTATTATAGATGGACTCAATGGATTTTCCTGAAACTATATGAACATGGATTAGTTTATAAAGATATTGCATATGTTAATTACTGTCCAAGTTGCCAAGTGATTCTTTCTAATGAAGAGTCTCAAGGTGGAAAATGTGATAGATGTGTTTCTGAAGTTGTTCAAATGGAGAAAAAAGTTTGGTTTCTTAAAATTACAGAGTACGCTGATAAACTATTAGATGGACTTAATGATTTAGAATGTAATACTCGTATTAAGACTGAACAACAGAAATGGATTGGAAAATCAGTGGGAGCTTATATCTATTTTCCTGTTAAAGATACTTCTGAAAGGTTAAAAGTATTCACAACTAGAGCAGATACTATCTATGGAGCTACATTTATGGTTATAGCTCCAGAACATCCTTTGCTTGAAGAGTTTTCTGAACGAATTAAAAATTTAGATGAAGTAAAAGCTTATCAAGAAAAGGCAAAACATAAATCTGAATTTGAAAGAATAGAATTATCAAAAGATAAAACTGGAGTATTGATCAAAGGTATTAATGCAATTAATCCATTGACAAATGAAGTGATTCCAATTTTTATTTCAGACTATGTAATGATAACTTATGGTACCGGCGCTATAATGGCAGTACCTGCGCATGATACGAGAGATTATGATTTCGCAAGAAAATATAATTTAGAAATCAGAGAAGTTATTAGTGGTGGCAACATCGAGGAAGAAGCATATACTGATATTAAAGGTGGAACACTAGTTAATAGTTCAATTATTGATGGTTTAGAAGTGAAAGATGCAATAATCAAAATTACTAAGTTCTTAGAAGATAATAATCTTGGAGAAGCTGCAATGCAGTTTAAAATGAAAGATTGGGCATTTAATCGTCAAAGATATTGGGGTGAACCAATTCCTATAATTTATTGTGAAGATTGTGGAGTGGTTCCTGTTCCTTATGAAGATCTTCCAGTTGAATTACCAATGGTAGAGAAATTTATGCCGTCTGATACTGGAGAATCACCACTTGCAAATATACCTGAATATGTTAATTGCGTTTGTCCAAAATGCAATAAACCAGCTACACGAGAAACAGATACGATGCCTCAATGGGCTGGATCATCATGGTATTTCTTGAGATATCTTGATCCATCAAACAATCAGGAACTAGCAAGCAAGGAGAAGCTTAATTACTGGGGTAAAGTTGACTGGTATAATGGCGGAATGGAGCACGTTACTAGACATTTAATCTATTCGAGATTTTGGAATCATTTTCTTTATGATATCGGAGTTGTTCCAAATGCCGAACCATATAAAAAGCGTACAGCTCAGGGCATGATTCTTGGTGCAGACAACGAAAAAATGTCTAAATCAAGAGGAAATGTAGTCAATCCTCAAGATATTATTGATGAATACGGAGCGGATACTTTAAGAACATTCGTATTGTTTATAAGTGATTATGAAATGTCTACTCCTTGGAGCGATTCAGGAGTTAAAGGCGCTAGAAGATTTTTGGATAAAGTATGGAGACTATTTCCAAAAGTCAATGACTTGAATTCTTATACTAAGTCACTTGAACTAATCATTAATAAGACAATTCAAGGTGTAGAAAAAGACTGTGAAACATTAAAATTTAATACTGCAATTGCCAAAATGATGACTTTAACTAATGAATATAACAAACAAACACAAATCACTAGAGCTGACTATGAAGTGTTACTTAAAATATTGAATCCAATTGCTCCTCATTTATGTGAAGAACTTTGGAACAAATTAGGGCATAAGGAACTATTAGTTTTTGAGCCTTATCCAGAATTTGATATATCTAAAACTGTAGAAAATGATATTCCAATCGTCATAAGTGTTAATGGAAAAGTTAGGGATAAAATTCAAATTACTAGAGATACCGCTAAAGTTGAACTAGAAAAAATAGCTTTGTCACAAAAGAAAATTATTACGTTTACAGAAGGTAAACAAATAGTGAAAATAATTGTTGTACCTAATAAATTAGTGAATATAGTTGTTAAATAATACAAACCTCCTGTAATTTGGGAGGTTTTTTTGTAGTAAAAACCGAACATTTAAGTACTATTTTATTGGTGATAAAATGATCGAAAGTATATATAAAACAAAAGATAGTATTCAAAGTATAGAAGCTATTAAAAATGGTGTTTGTCAAAGATGTTTTGGGAATAACTTACATAAGGATAAATTTAACAACTATCATTGTTTAGATTGCTACAAGTATTCAGATATTAATGAAACAATGAGGTTATATAGGCGCAATAGAATAATGATAAGCAAAATCCATATTCTTAACCTATTGTATAATTTGACTGAAGAACAAAAAAAAGGTTCAAACTTTTTTGTTAATTGTTTTAATAATAACAATCCGGGATTTTTACAAGCCGTGTGTGGGGCTGGTAAAACTGAGATGACTTATTCTGTAATTTTAAAGGCTTTAAATCAAGGGTTAAGCATTGCTTTTATTATACCTAGAGTAGAAGTTTTGAAGGAAGTATATAATCGATTTATCAGATGTTTCCCAAAAACTAATATAAAAATATTATATGAAAATAATAAGGATTTTGAATTCGCTGATATTATTTTTTCAACCCCACAACAGCTCATATATTTCTTTCAAGAATTTGATTTGTTAATATTAGATGAGGTTGATGCCTTTCCTTTTGTGAACAATATTTTTCTTGAGCGTCTAGTTATGAAGTCAGTGAAGACAGACGGAGTTATTCTCTATATGTCAGCTACGATAAATAATAAGTATTTACAGTTAATAAACCAAAACAAATTAAAGTATTTTTCAATCGCTTCAAGATATCATTTTAGAGATTTATCCATTCCTAAATTTATTCAATACAATAACCATAAGCAAATGCTAAAGATATTAAAACAGTTTTTAAAAATTCGTTTAGAATTAAACCGCCAATGTATTATCTTTGTTCCATCAATAAATTTTGGTCATATAATTAAAGAGTGGTTACTTGAACTTCAAGATAAAACCTTCTTTATTTCAAGTAAGACAAAGTATAAAAAGTCTATTGTAAAAGAGTTTCGAAGAGGTGACTTTCTATTTTTAGTAGCGACGACAGTTCTTGAAAGAGGAGTAACGTTTTCAAATATAGATTGTGTTGTTATTAATTCAGATCATGAAGTTTTTTCTAAAGAGAGCTTAATTCAGATATCTGGCCGTGTTGGAAGAGTTGTGGGATATGAAAATGGGGAAGTAATATTTTTGTCAAAATATCTATCAACTTCAATGAAACAATGCAAAAAAGAGATTGTGAACATGAATGAAAGGAAGAATAATGAAGTGCAAACTATGTGATAATTATTATATTGTAGATTTGAAATTGTATAATTTATTTAACCCGCCTGAGTTATGTGAGACATGTAGCTTGGAATATATTCCACATGTGTATCAAGAAATAATACCTGTATCCGGTGGGTTAGTAACTTATTATTACCTTTATGATGATGTGAAATTAAATATGAAACAAGAAGAATATTTAGAGAAAAATTTCAAAATATTATTTAAGAAGATGGAAAAGTTAACAAGAAATATAACTCTCTTCATTGATTCGAAAAGTATTAAAAACTTTTCTGAATATTTTCCACTGATTATAAACTTCAAGAACATTAACTTCTATTCACTTAAAAGACATAATTTAATAAAATATATAGATTATTTCTAAAAAAAAATGTAGGTCCGTTTACAGTGTTTTTATTAGATGTTATAATAAAAGTGGTTAAATAAATAAGAAGGAGTGATTTTATGAGATTAGACATCAGAGGCAAAGGCGGATTCGTTATCACAGATGCAATCTACAATTATCTAGAAAAGAAATTGAAAAAGATTGATAAGGTATTCCAACACGAAATCGAAGCTTATGTAGTATGTAAGGTTTATCGAGAGGGTACCAAAGTGGAAATCACGATTCCAATTAAATTTATTACCATGAGGGCGGAGGTTCAAGATAGAGATTTATATGCTGCAATTGATAGAGCAATTGATAAGTTGGAAGCACAAATTAGGAAAAACAAGCATAGAATGAACCGCTCGCTTCAAGAAAAAGTAGGATTAAAAAACGCATTTCATAATGAATATCTTAATTTAGAAGAACTTGAAAAAGAATTAACTTCTCCGGTAAAAAAGAAGAAGATAAAATTAGAAATTCTTTCACTTGAAGAGGCAATAACTCAAATGGAACTAATAGGACATGACTTTTTCGTTTTCAAAAATGAGGACAAAATTACTTCCTTGTTATATTTAAGAGAAGATGGGAAATATGGGTTAATTGAAACTGAGTAATATAGGTGGTCATTTATGACCACCTTTTTTTATGAGACTTTTGTGAGACTGTCTTATATATTATTGAATATATATATATTAAGTGGTATCATATATTGTATAGATTAAGAGGTGGACATTGATGTTTGGATTGTTTGATATGAATAAAAAGGAATTAAAAAAATTAGAGTCTAGAGCTAATAGCATTTTAGCTTTAGAAGAAGAATATAGCAATTTGTCTGACGATGAGTTAAAAGCAAAAACAAAAGATTTTAGAGAGCGTATCGATGCAGGTGAAACATTGGATTCAATGTTAATAGAAGCTTTTAGCACCGTTAGAGAAGCTAGTACAAGATTTTTAAAAATGACCCCATTTAAAGTTCAAATAATGGGAGCTATTGTTATTCATGAAGGTAATATAGCTGAAATGAAAACTGGTGAGGGTAAAACACTAACAGCAGTTATGCCGGCATATTTAAATGCTCTATCAGGAAATGGTGTACATATCGTTACTGTCAATGAATACCTTGCAAGACGTGAAACAGAAGGAGAAATTGGCGACTTATTTAGATTCTTAGGGTTAACAGTAGGTTTAAATATTAGGGATTTAACTCCTGAAGAAAAAAGAGCTGTTTATAATTCTGATATCTTATATTCAACAAATAATGAGTTAGGGTTTGATTACTTAAGAGATCATATGGTTATATATAAAGAAGCTATTGTTCAAAGAAAATTGAATTTTGCAATTATTGATGAAGTCGATTCAATTCTTATTGATGAAGCTAGAACTCCTTTGATTATTTCAGGGGGAGCGAAGAATACAGCTGATTTATATCGTCAAGCTAATTATTTCGCTATTAGGCTGAAGGAAGAAGAAGATTATATTATCGATATTAAAGATAAAAATATTAGCTTAAATGAAGCTGGCATCAAAAAAGGTGAGTCTTACTTTAATCTAGAGAACTTATATGATGTTGCTAACGTTGTGTTGCTACATCACATTAATAATGCCTTAAAAGCTAACTACATTATGTCTAGAGACATAGATTATGTAGTGCAAGATGGTAAAGTTATCATCGTAGACTCTTTTACTGGTAGGTTGATGATTGGGCGTCAGTTTTCTGAAGGTCTTCATCAAGCTTTAGAAGCTAAAGAAGCTGTTGAAATTAAAAAAGAAACAAGTACACTAGCAACAATTACATTCCAAAATCTCTTTAGAATGTACACTAAATTATCTGGGATGACAGGTACAGCTAAAACTGAGGAAGAAGAATTTAGAAACATATATAATATGATTGTTATTGAGATTCCGACTAATATGCCTATTGTACGTGTTGATGATAATGATTTGATATTCGCGAGTATGGATGCAAAATATATAGCTCTAGCTGATGAAATAGATAAAAGATATAAATTAGGGCAACCAATGCTAGTTGGGACTGTTTCTATTGAATCTTCAGAATTATTATCTAAATTATTAAAAAAACGTAGTGTAAAACACAACGTCTTGAATGCAAAACAGCATGAAAGAGAAGCGGATATTGTTGAGAATGCTGGACAAATGTATTCAGTAACAATCGCAACGAATATGGCTGGACGTGGTACTGATATTAAACTTGGAGATGGTGTTATAGAATTAGGTGGGTTAGCAGTTAT
>JAGLYJ010000079.1 GCA_023132365.1 Mycoplasmatota bacterium | reverse complement strand
TATCATTTACAAAATGCGTTACTTACTGAATTAAAGAATCAAAATATGAGTCAGCAAGTGGCGACAATTATTACCCAAGTTGAAGTTGATGAGCATGATGAAGCGTTTTTAAATCCTACTAAGCCTATAGGTAGTTTCTACGATGAAGCTTCCGCAAAAGAATTTGCTAAAACAAAAGGATATGATATGGTTGAAGATGCAGGTAGAGGGTATCGAAGAGTTGTACCTAGCCCTAAACCAGTTAATGTAGTTGAAATTGATATAATTAGAACATTAGTTAATGCTGGACATTTGGTTATTACAGTTGGTGGCGGTGGAATCCCAGTCATCAAAGAAGGCAACAAGTTTAAAGGTGTACCTGCTGTTATTGATAAAGATTTTGCTAGTTCGAAACTTGCAGATTTATTAAATGCTGATATGTTAATAATCTTAACTGCAGTTGATAAAGTTAAAATTAATTATAATAAACCAAATGAATCAAGCTTAGATAATGTTACAACTAAAGATTTAGATAAATATATAGAAGAAGGTCATTTCCTAAAAGGATCAATGTTACCTAAAATTGAAGCAGCTAAAGCTTTTGTTTCTGGTAAAAACGGTAGAATAGCAATAATAGCTTCTTTAGAGGAAGCTAGAGAAGCAATTCTTGGAAATGCTGGAACTAGAATTAAAAACTAATTCGGGAGGAGTGCATAATAAAAATTATTATGCCATATAAGACATGTTAACAGATTTACAAATAGCTCAAAAAAGTGAAATGATTAAAATTAATGAAATTGCTAAAAAGTTAAATTTATCTCAAGAAGAAATTGAGCTTTATGGAAACTATAAAGCAAAAATTAGTTATGAAGCATTAAACAAAGTAAAGGGGAAATCAAGAGGTAAAATTATTTTAGTAAGTGCAATTAATCCTACCCCTGCAGGTGAAGGTAAATCTACTACTACTATTGGTCTTGGTGATTCACTGAATAAACTAGGTTATAATACTATGGTTTGTTTGCGTGAACCTTCTTTAGGTCCCGTAATGGGTGTTAAAGGTGGTGCTACTGGTGGAGGATATGCACAAGTAGTTCCTATGGAAGATATTAATCTCCACTTTACAGGAGATATTCATGCTATTACTGCAGCCAATAATTTAATTAGCGCTGTTATAGATAATCACTTGTTTCAAGGGAATACATTAGATATAGATCCTGAAAACATAATTTGGAGAAGAGCTATGGACATGAATGATCGTGCTCTTCGAAAAATAAATGTTGCTTTATCTTTAAAAAGAGAAGTTCCAAGGCTTGATAAATTTGATATAACAGTTGCTTCTGAAATAATGGCAGTTTTTTGCTTAGCAACTGATTTAGAAGATTTAAAATTAAGGCTTGCAAGAATAGTTGTTGCTTTTGACAGGAGTCATAATCCAATTACTGTGAATGATTTAAAAGTTGTTGGCGCAGTGACTATGCTATTAAAAGATGCATTCAAACCAAACTTAGTACAAACTTTAGAAGGAAATCCGGTTCTTATCCACGGTGGACCATTCGCTAATATAGCTCATGGATGCAATTCAATTATAGCTACTGATTATGCTTCTAGAATTAGTGATATCACTGTTACAGAAGCTGGTTTTGGTGCTGATTTAGGAATGGAAAAGTTTATTGATATTAAAATGAGAGCGATGGATGCTATGCCAGAAGTTGTTGTTTTAGTAGCGACTATTAGAGCATTAAAACTACACGGGGGTGTAGATAAAACTGAATTAACTGAAGAAAATATTGAAGCACTTAAAAAAGGTGTTGAGAACCTAGAAAAACATATTGAAAGTGTCTTAGAATATAATTTGCCTTATGTTATCGCTTTGAATAGATTTCCAACTGATACTAGTAGAGAAATTGACTTTATGCTTGATTGGGCTAAAACCAATAACCATTTAATGTCTTTATCAGAAGTTTTTGCTAAAGGTAGTGAAGGGGGATTAGATTTAGCTAAAAAAGTAATTGAAGCTATTAACAATAAAGGTAGTAAAAAAGCTACTCTACTATATAAAACTGAATCATCTATTGAAGATAAAATAAATGAAATCGCAAAAAGAATTTATGGTGCAAAAGAAGTTGTCTTCAAAGATAAAGCTAAGGAACAAATTGAAGTATACAAAAAATTAGGTTGGGATAAATTACCAATCTGTGTTGCAAAAACACCTCTATCCTTAACTGACAATGGAAAAATAAAGGGTAGACCAAGAGACTTTACGGTAACGGTAAGAAGTTTCAAACCATCATTAGGCGCAGGTTTCATAGTAGCTATGATGGGTAACGTTATGACAATGCCAGGTCTTCCTAAAGCAGGGGCTTATGAAAACATGGATGTCATAGATGGTAAAATTGTTGGATTGTTTTAGAAAAAATATATGAAAGGACGTGTGATTTTTTATCACACAGCACGGGAGATGGAAAAAAAACTAGTTAAAATTGCCATTTGGGGATTTGGAGCTATGGGCTCTGGAATGGCGAAAATGATTCTAAAAAAAGACGGATTTGATATTGTTGGAGTTTCTGATGTTTATGATGGATTTGTAGGAAAAAGTATTTTTGAAATTTTGAATGTTAAAAATACCCAAAAACATGATGTATTAGTAGAGAAAAATATTGAAAGAATATTAGATGAAGAAAACCCTGATTTGGTTCTTCTAGCTACTGACTCATTTACCAGAAAAGCTTTCGATAAAATTAAATTTATAGTTGAACACAAATGCAACGTAATAAGTACAGCTGAAGAAATGGCTTATCCTTATGCTAAAGAGCCTGAACTTTCTAAAGAAATGAATCGCTTAGCTAAAGAAAACGGTGTAAGCATCTTGGGTACAGGAGTTAACCCTGGTATGATGATGGACTTATTAGCAATTTGTATTTCAGGAGTAATGGAAGATGTTGAAGATATGGAAATATCAAGAATAAATTCTCTATCTCCTTTTGGTCCAACCGTTATGGAAGAACAAGGCGTTGGATTGTCTTTAAAAGAATTTAATTACAAATTGGAAAGAGATGAAATATCTGGTCATGTTGGTTTTGTTGAATCAACATATATGATAGCTGAAGCTTTAGGCTTAGATGTTATTGATTTTGAACAATCAATGTCTCCTATAGTTACTAATGTTGATCGCAAATCACCTTATGGTTTTGCAAAAGCTGGAGATGTAGCTGGTGTTGACATGAGAAGTTTTGCAAAACTATCTAATAATACCAAAATAAATATGATTCATCCTCAACAAATTGAACCCGAACTTGAAGGAACTAATACCGGAGATTATATTAAAATAAAAGGTAGCCCAGCTATTAATTTATCTAATGCACCTGAAGTTGATGGAGGGATTGGCACAATAGCAATTTGTGTTAATATGATTCCTCATGTAATAAATGCAAAACCTGGACTAAAAACTATGATTGATTTACCTGTCCCAAGAGCGATAATGGGAGATGTAAGAAATTTAATAGACGAGGAGTAAAACCGTGATTAGAAAAAATTCATGGGTACAAATCACAAAGGTAATACTGAAACCAGGAGAAAGAGCCATTAATCTTCCTGAGCCTACTAAAAAAGTACCATTAGTTATGTGGGTAAAGGGATATTTACAAAATGATGCAGTTATTGGTTCAGAAGTAAAGATTAAAACATTAACCGGACGCATCGAATCCGGTGTTTTAGTTTGTGAAAATCCTAGCTACATGCATACTTATGGAGAATTTGTTCCAGAGATATTGAAAATTGATCAAATTTGTAAACAAACCTTATTCGGAGGTGAGTTTAATGAATAATTCTTATGAAGCTGTAATGGCAAGAAAAAACCAAATAATGAAATCATCTGTAGGTATTAATTATGATAAATATGAAGGTAATTACATAAATTTTGATTACGAACAGATGATGAATGACTGTGGTTTTGACCTAACTGAAGTACGTAAAATTCAAAATCAACACGGTGTAGGGAATACACCTCTTAAAGAATGCAAAAATATTTCAGAATTAGCTAGAAAAGTATCGAAACCTGGCTATGGTGCTCGAATATTTATTAAAGATGAAGCCTTAAACGATTCTGGAAGTTTTAAAGCAAGACGTGCTAGTATGGCTTGTTATCAAGCAAAGAAATTAGGTTTTAAAGGCGTTATAGCTGCTACTTCTGGTAATTTCGGCGCGGCTGTTGCAAGTCAAGCTGCTAAATATGGCTTAAAATGTATTATAGTTCAAGAATGTTATGATTCAAAAGGTATAGGTCAACCTGAAATTGTTGAAAAAGCTAGAGCTTGCGAAGCTTATGGGGCTGAAGTCGTTCAATTGAGTGTTGGACCTGAATTATTTTATAAATTTCTTCTACTTCTTGAAGAAACTGGATATTTTAATGCTTCACTTTATACACCTTATGGAGTAATGGGCATTGAATCTTTAGGAGCCGAGTTATTAGAAGATTGTGTTAAACAAACTGGATTAAACCCAGATGTTGTTGTTTGCACTAATGCTGGTGGAGGTAATTTAACTGGTACCGCAAGAGGTATAAGAAAAACAACAAATGAAAAAATACAAATTGTTGGTGCTTCTGTTAACTTAAAAGGATTGCACATGGCAAATGATGTTGATTTTAACAAAAAATCTTTTACTACTGGTCATACTGGATTTGGATTACCATTTATGATTAACCCAGATCGAAGTGATGTTCCAAGAAGTGCAGGAAGACCATTAAGATATATTGATAGGTATGTTACAGTTAATCAAGGTGAAGTATTCTTTATAACTGAAGCTTTATCTATTCTTGAGGGAATCGAAAGAGGCCCAGCTGGAAATACATCACTTGCTGCTGCTTTTAGTTTGGCAAGAGAACTTAAAGAAGACAAAATTATAATTGT
>JAGLYJ010000078.1 GCA_023132365.1 Mycoplasmatota bacterium | reverse complement strand
CTAAAAGAGTAGATTTCTACTCTTTTTTTTAGGTTATTATGCAGCTTTTAAATACTGAAACATCAGTTTCTTTTCCTTCAATATATATTGCATTATCTTTAATGCTAATTGATATGTCTAATTTATCATTTAGTTTGCATTCTTTAAGATAATCAATTTGAAAACTTAGTATTTCTTGCTTATCTAACACATCAAACGGTAATGCATTAATGATCATATCTGCGTATTTTGCGTTATTAACATGTAAATTTAAATCTAGGTCACTATTCAATACTTGTTTTTGATAAACAAAATTCATGTCTTTTGGTAATTTAACTTTAATAAGTTTAAACATATCTTCATCAAATATAATTAATTGATTAATAATTGTTTTAACGTAATTGTGAATAATTGGTTTTCTTTTTTTGATATCAGCCATTAACCAATAATTATATCCTTGGCCAATAACTACATTATTTTTCTTAAATTCGAAGCGCCTTAACACTTTTAATCCACTAATCCCTACTATCCAAGTTGTCATTTCTATATGATCATCTAATTTTGGAACATAAGAAAAATCATACTTAACAGTCCTTAACATCCAAAAGAATCCATGTTCATGTGATTCTTTATACCCAAACCCTATTTCCTTACCATGATTAGTAGCCACTTCTTCCATCAGACCCAAAATAGTATTTGGCGTTACTCTGTTATGAAAATCTACATCATATGTATTGATTTTAAAACTTTCAGTATGTCTATTCAAAATAGTTTTTTCCATATTAACCTCTTAATTTCTAAGTATTAAATATTTTTGCTCATCAAATACAGACTATAATACTTATTTTTATGTTTAATCGTCCTGGGTTCTTCTCCATAGACTTTAAATCCTAATTGTTTGTATAGATTAAAAGCTGTATCATTGATTGTTACAACTGAAAGATTAACGATTTCTATACCCTTTGATTTACAAGCTTCTAATGACTGATCTATTAGTTGTTTAGCAATCCCTTGATTTCTATATTCTTTTTTTACATACATACTATTTATATCAGCAACATGTTTTGTCTTTGTTCTTAGATTATAAACCACTAAGCAGATTCCTACAAGTATTTCATTATGAAACGCTCCTAAAGTAAGGATATTACTTTTTATAATTCTTTCAATCCATCTTTGCATTTCAAACTTCTGCTCATCTTCAAAACTAGAACCAAAATTCTGTGGTTCAGTTTTTAATAATTCAAGTCTAATATCTCGATAATCATTAAGATTTTCTTCTTTAAGCTGTTTGATAATATATTTATTCATAATTTAACCTCCTACTATGAAGATAATAAATCAATAAAAATTATTCCTGAATACTCTTCTTAACTATCTATTTATATCTAATATATTATAACAATTATTTCCAGATAAATAAATATAATCTAATATTTATACCAAAAATAGATAAACTATTTATTTTAAAAACATTAAGTTGTATAATAAAATTAATTATGCAAGGGGGAATTATTATGAAAAAATGTTTAATACTTTTATTATTAACATTAGTTTTTTCTTTAACATCTTGCACAGACACAACAGAAACATCAAATTCTACAACATCAAATCTAACATCAAGTTCAACTACTAATTCAACTACAAATACCGACACTAACTCGACAACGGTTTCAACTACAGTCAATTTAAACTTAACGATTTTAGGAACTAGAAATATTGTTTTACCAGCTGAGGAAACATTTGATCTGCTTTCAGGAATATCTATATATTCTAATACACATGATATTTACATCGACTCTATAGAAATTTCTTCTGACAACTGTACAGTCACTGGTTCAAATATTTTAAGTTCAACAGAACAAGTATGTAATGTAACATATTACATTGAGAAGTCTGATAATTCAGATACTAAAGATATTACAGTTACATTTACAAAACCTTACCAAATCCTTAGTCAAATTGAAGAGTTTAATAACCTGCGTATCTATCAGATTTTTGTATCAGCTTATAATGATGGTATATCTGGTGGTTATGATTATGGTTATGGTCCTAGTAATCATAATGGTGATCTTCAAGGAATAATAAATTCTTTAGATTATATCCAATCACTAAATATGAATGCAATTTGGTTAACCCCAATTTTTGAATCTAAGTATAGTCTTTCTTACGATAACTATGAAAAAAGAGGTAGATCCACAGGCTATTTCCCTGATGATTATTATACAATAGACCCAAATTTCGGCACAAATGAGCTATTTAGAACTTTAGTCACTGAAGCTCATAACCGTGGTATATATGTATTGTTAGATGGTGTTTTTGGTCATCATGGCTCATATACAATTCCTGGCGTAACTGATGGAGAGTCTCAATGGTATGGACATCAAGTCGAATATCCTGAAAGTCTAGAATACTTTATTGATGTAGCTACATACTGGATTGATGAATATGAAATTGATGGGTGGAGACTGGATCAATCATATCAATTATATCAAGATAACTATAATTACTTCAGAGAAATTCGAAATGCTGTAGAAGACCTCTGTGAAGAAAGAAAATTAGCCGGCGAGGAGTGGGGTATATTAGGATATTTAGTAGGTGAAGTCTGGGATAGTCCAGACAACATTCAAAAATATGCTTTTAATTATAACGCCCTTAGAAGTGCGTTTGATTTCCCAGTAAGGTATCAGTTAGTTCGTGCTTTAGCTGTAGATGAAAATGGATATACTGGAACTCTTTTTGATTTAAATTATGTTATGAACTTAAGTTATTCAGAGTTTGCTCAACCTAATTTATTCTTAACAAATCATGATTTATTACGATTTGGTGATTTACTACAGATTTCTGGAAATCAGAATCAATACTATGAACGGCATAAAATGGCTTTATCCTTCCTTGCGGCTTACACCGGCCCAATTACAATTTACTATGGTGATGAGTATGGTGATGAATTTGAAGATATGTCGACTAGTATAGCCGAATTAAATCAATTTCCATATATAGCAAGAGACAATGTAGCCAGGTCGATTGGATATATTGATGGTTTTGATGTTAACCAACAGGACTTAATTGATTATGTTAGTGAAATAATGGCTCTACGTGATCAATATAACTCATTATGGAATGGTACAAGATATAACACTTACTTAAGCAGTACAATCTATGCAGACTTAAAAATCTCAGCAGATAATCAAATACTATATGTTTTGAATATTAGTGATTCAAGTCAAACTATATTTGTTAATGCTGGGCTTATGGATGGAACAATTTTAAGAAATCTTATGACTGATGAAACATTTAATATTACTGATAACTCAGTAGCAATAGATATTGATGGACTCAGCGGATCATTCTTCATAATCGAATAAATAATAACCCCCAGATTAATTTAAAATCAATCTGGGAGTTTTTTCTTCTATTATTCTATTTTTTTATAGAAAATACATATCGTATTGAGTGATGGTATTCATCTGCAGGTAATAGAATGCTTGATTCAATATCTTCTAGACAAATTCCATTTGGAGGATTTTGTGCTTCAAAACAAACCCCCATATGAGTAATATTTTCTACTCCATATTTTAATGGATATGTCATAGGAAAATTATCTGTATAACAAACTATTGTCGGATATGTTGTATATATATCTAAATGCCTTTGACTTTTTCTATCATAGAGACTAGCTTGAATAATTTTATCATTCACTTCATTCAACATATATGGATCATCAATTTCTAGTAAATCATTTACTTGAATTGGATGCATATTAAGAAAATCAAATGGAGTCTCTGTTATTTTCTCAACACCTATAGGAATCATATCTTCATTAAGTGTCATTTTTTTGGATGCATTAATCATCATTTCCTGATTAAGAACGTCAGATTTTAGGTTCCCTGATAGATTAAAATATGCATGATTTGTAAGATTAATAATTGTTGCTTCATCTGTATTTGCAAAGAAATCTATCTTAATCTCACTATCGAAAATAGTATATACAATCTTAAATTTTTGGTTGCCAGGATAACCAATTTTTTTTTGATTTTTAACAGCTGCAAATTCAATAATAGTTGAATCTTCATTCTCTTTTATATTATAGTCAAATAAAGTGTAACTTAAAGCTTCTAATCCACCATGAAGATTATGTTTTCCTTCAAAGTTCTTATCCAAATGGTATATTTCACCATTAATTTTAAATTCTGCATTTTGTATACGACCAGCTGATGGTCCAATTGTCGCATTTATATGTCTTTTATTCTTAATATAAGAAGATAAATTTTCATATGTAATAACTACATTTTCCATCTTATTGTCTTTATCTGGTACATCCAATGTGTAAATAGCCGCACCATAGTTCATTAAGGTAATACATATATTTTTTCTATCAACAATAATAAAAGTCCATTCTTGTTTATTTACATCAATTTTTTTAACTAAATACATGTTTCCCTCCTATATTTTATTCAAAGCCCAATCTTTCATAAATTCATATAAATCAGGGAATGAAGGGCTTCTTGCGTTTCTAACATAGAATCCAGATGTTGACATTCCAGTAAGCAATGCTTCATCAGGACTAAGGCCTAGTAATAACCCTAGCATAAATCCAGCATTAAAGTTATCTCCTGCTCCAGTTGAAAGTTTTGGCTTAGAAATATATGGACCTTCTTCCATATAGAACTCGCCATCAACAACGCAGCAAGATCGATCTACAGGGTGAATAACGACACAATCAATTTGCAAATATTTTTGAAGTTCAACATTAAGATCTTCTAATGATATTTGCATGTTTTTTAGACTTGCATCATCAAATAAATCTAAAACATTAGCAACATCATATGCTTCCTTTTTATTTAAACCAAGAACTACAAAATAGTGTTCAGTATACTTTTTCAATATATTCAATGCTTGTTTTATTTCATCATCTTCTCTTTTTTCAGGATCAGCTAAATCTACAAAGAAATATGGCTTATTAGATTTATTCGGCAATAATGGTAAGAGATCCTCTGCGACCTTATCCCATAATTCTGTTAAATGAGGTAACATGCTCCAGTTCACAGTGGCGAATAAATCTGACTCTTTTAGAATCTCAACGAGATTTTCTTTTCCTACTGCTTCTAATAAGTTTTCATAGT
>JAGLYJ010000077.1 GCA_023132365.1 Mycoplasmatota bacterium | reverse complement strand
CTAATTTTACTAACGCTCCTGATAAAACTGGAGAGAAAGGATGAGGTGCATTCCCATGAGCTATCGGTAACCAAATATGTAATGGAAAAGCTCCTAATTTAGCGAAACCAGCAATTAAAAATAATCCAAATACTAAAACAGATGTTGGTCCATTAAGTAAAGCTAATCCGTCTGCTATTACAAATGTATCTGTCTGTTGGAATATCATAAATATACCGATTAGTAATGATACACTACCACCAACACTAAATCCAAAATAAGATACTGCTGCAGAACGACTCTTTCCTTGAGGAATTAAGAACATTGTTGACCAAATAATTAATTCAAAGAAGAAAAATAATTGTAAGAAATTATCTGTGAAGAACGCTCCTAAGATTCCAGCCAAACTCAATAAGAACAAGAAATTATATGAATCTTTATACTTGTATTTATCAAGAAAATTGGGGTGAAAGAAACTAACCATTAGATATATAAATGCAATAATTATTACAAAATAGAATCCTAAATATGTTTGTGTAAATGAAAACCCAGGTAGGATATTCACTGTCGTAATAAGATTCATACCGAACCCATAACTAGCAAGTGAAGCAAATACAAACATTGTTGCAAATATAGTGAATATTGAACCTAAAGTAGTATTTAATTTAGTTAGTATATAAGCTATTAAGCCAGATCCAACTAAGATCAAAATTAAATATTCTATACTAGCCATTATCTACCACCTCCTGAATCGTATCAATTGTATTATCATAATTTTTAAGTGGTGCTGTATATGTTCCAAATGTTAATAGAATTAATGCTATTACAACAAATACAACTTTAAATGATAAATTATATTTGACTGAAATTACATTATCTTCAGGGTACCAAAGTTTAACTAACATTCTTACAAAATATATACCTTCTACCACTGAAGCAACCAAGATAAGTATAATTAACCAAATTTGATTGTTAACTGCAAGTTCTGTCAAGAAATTAAGTTTTACAACAAAACCAACAAGTAATGGAAGCCCCATTACACTTAAAGTTACTAATGTGAAAGCCACACCTACTACAAGGTTATTACTAAATAACCCTTTTAATTTGCTTATTTCGTCACTACCAACTTCTTTAGTTGCTTTATTTATAACTAAGAATAAAACTGTTTTACTTAAAGCTGCAGCAACTATATAATATACCGCCCACAATACAATGCCATTAACAAATAGCAATGCAACTATGCTTGCTTGAGCAATACTGCTGAATAATAATATTTCTCTTACTTTTGTAGATGAGAAAGCCATAGCTTCTCCTACTAAAATACCTAAAGCTAGTAAAGCAATAACTACTATTAATAGATTTCCTTCAAACATAAATAAATTATTTATGTATCTTCCTAAAACAAATCCAATTGCAGCTGCGTATACTCCACCTATCATTGGTCCAGATAATGTATTTGATTTACCTAATACACCCTTTACCCATGAGTTAAATGGTAATAACTTCGCTTCTACACCTAAACCAATAAACATTAAAGTAAATGGTAATATTAGTTCTTTGTAATTATTTGTAATTTGAATCTTTTGAATCATATCCACCATATTCAATGTTCCAAACATAGAATAAAGGATAACTACACCAAACAAGAATAAACTACTTCCAACAGCTCCAAGAATTAAATAATGGAATGTTTTGACAGGTTTTTTATTTGATGAAGTAATTAGATAAGCTGCTATTCCAGATATTTCCAAGAAAACAAATAAATTAAATAAGTCATTCGTTAACACTAGGCCATTTAACCCACCCATTGCTAGTAATAAAATACTTGAGAATTTATTATATTTTCCAATATTAAGGAAAGCAATTACAATTATTAATACATTAATTAATATCAATGCAATCTTTGAATAAGTATCTAGTAATAAATTAATACCTAGAGGTTGATTAAATCCACCGATTATTTCAAATCCTAAAGGAATGAAAAATAAAATTACTAAATTAAATACACCAACCGCCAACAAAAGATATGGAGCTAGTTTTTTTGATAAAATAGATAAGAAAGCAGCCAGTAATGGAACTGCAACTAAAAGAATCGGACTCATAGTTCTTCCTCCATTTCATCTAAGTTAAATGTATTGTATTTGTTATGAATACTTTTTGCTATAGCTAATGCCAACGCTGTTGTACCAACACCGATTACAATCGCTGTTAAAACTAATGCTTGAGGTAATGGGTCAACATAAATTAATCCACTTCCACTTGCGCTTGTTATGATTGGTGCGATTCCATCATAACTAAATCCAATACTGATTATAAATATAAATAATCCAACTTCCATAATATTTAAAGAGATAATCATTTTTATGATATTTCTATTTGTTAATAAACCGTAAATTCCAAATACAAATAGAATTATAGCTGCATATTGTATCATACTGATTCCCCCTCTGTAAGAAAGTTATCAACTATTCCAGAAATTTCACTACCAACTTTTAAACCAATTAATACATAAATAATTGGAATAATACCAGCACTTAAGATTTCTCCTACCGTTCCAGCTGGCAAGAAATTTTGTAAGAAATATGTTGCAAATACAAGTCCTAATAGACCAATAATAACAAATAAACTTCCTGCGATTCCTTCAAGGAGTTTGAACCCCTTGACATTACTTCTAAACTTATCATCTGAAAGATATAATAAGAGTATAGCTGAAGCAATCATTGCTCCTCCAGGGAATCCTCCTCCAGGAGATAAATGCCCATGGAAAATTATATACAAGCTAGTTACTAAAATAAAACCAAAGATAATTTTAGAACCAGTTTTCAACATAAAGTTAGGTTTGAATTTTAAATCTAAACGATTTTGTTTGTTCGGTACACCTCCAAATACTAAAGCAACACCTAAAGCACTAATAAATAGTACTGTTACTTCTCCAAGTGTATCAAAACCACGATATCCAACAACTATAGCGGTAACTATATTTGCAGATCCAACATCATCAATGTTATTGCCATCTAAATATTCATCAGAAACTCTTTCTGTTAAATCTATATCTCCAAATTCAGGAAACGATGCACTAGTGTCTAGCGCTAATATAATAAACACACCCAATAGTAATGCTACAAATAATCCTAATATATTTTTCATTTGGTTTCCCTCCTTTTAACAGATAAAAGAGTAAAAACAAATAATGCTGTAACTAAGCCACTACCAATAACAGCTTCTGTTACCGCTACATCAGGAGCCTTCATTAAAACAAAAGCTACAACAGTGAGCATGCTTAATGCTGAAAGATAAAGAACAGCTCTAATTAATTTATTTGAATTTAAAGCTAAGAAAGCAATTGCTATCAATAAAACACCAATGAAGGTAGAAACAACATCAAACAACGTCATTGTCATTATCTTCACCTCTTTCTTTTAACTCATCAATAACTAGATTACCAGGAACATTCTTTGAATTGTAAATCGCTTTTGCAATGGCACTAGATCCAATCGGATTAGATATTGCTACAAAAACAATAATAACAATAACTTTAGCAATCCAATCTGGATTAGCGAAAGCTACTCCAATTAAAGTTGAAAACACACCTAAAGTTGTTGCTTTTGTTCCCGCTTGGATTCGATTAAATGTATCAGGCATTCTAAGAACACCAAGTCCACCTAACAAAAAGAAAAGGCCACCAATAATCAAAAATATATAACTAACTATTTCCATCTTTTTTGCCCTCCAAATATCTTACAAAAACAATAGTTTCCAAGAACGCCAATATAGAATATACAATAGCTATATCCAAATATAGTTCACTTTTAAAAACAACAGCTAAAACAACAATAATACCAATAACTATCATGTTTAAAGTATCTAAAGAAACTACTCTATCACATAAATTTGGTCCAATAAACATTCTTATAACTGAAAATACTACTCCAAGTCCCATTAAGGAAAAAACTATTATATCCATCATTTAAAGATACCTCCTAGTATTTTCTCAAATGTACCAGCAATATTCTTGCTATGCTCTTTTTTGTTCTTCCCTTTAACATCAATTGCATGCACATAGATAACATCATCTTCAACATCAATTGATAATGTACCAGGTGTCAATGTAATAGAGTTTGCCAAAGTAAGCTTTCCTAAATCACCCTTAATGTCAGTTTTAACTTTTACAATCCCGGGATTTAAAGGAATTTTAAAACTTAAAACTCGTCTTGCTACATCTAGATTTGCAAGCACTAATTTGTAAATAAAAACGGGAATGTATATAAATAAGAATTTTAAAAATCTTATTGGAAAAAGAATATCAATTTTATAATCAACATACTTAGTCAAAATAACAGTTAAAATCACACTTAAAACACTTCCCAAAATCACTTCATTAACTTGAAAACCTGCCAAAAGCAAATAAACTAGCAACAAAGTTATGAAAGTAGTGAAATACTTCATCTTCATCCTCCTATAATCTATTTTTTGTCTATCGTTAAAAAGAAATTCAAAGTTTATTTAATATATATATAAATTCTTATATAATAAGAAACAAACTAACGTTTTATTATATCACAATTGATTTTTCTATAGAAGAGATTTTTTGTTTTTGATTCTGGTCATATAGCTTAAAAATAGCAATGAATAAACATATGTCAATAAACTAAATTACTACTATTATTTAATTTATAAATGCAATTATTTTACAAAGAGCAATTATTGCTTTTAAAGAACAAATCATATATAATAAAAAGTAAGTAAAATAGCGTTTTAGGGAGTATATATGAGCTCAGTTAAGCAATTTCAAAAGTTATTGAATAGAAATGATAATCAGAGATTTACAGGCTGGAAAGCTTATCGTAAGAAAATCACTAATCACATAATAAGTATTATCAAAAAGCATAATATTAATTCTTGTATGTTATTTGGTGTAGGTAATTCAGATGATATAGATTTATCTTCATTGCTCGAATATATTCCTGATATTGTTATATCTGATATTGACACACAAGCTCTAAAAAATGCTTCAAAAAAATATAATCTTAAAGCTAATAATTATTCAATGATTTCAATTGACTACTTGGGTTTAGATAACTGTGAAGACTGGAACAATTTTGTAACAAATATAGTTAAATTAAATAAAAGAGATTTG
>JAGLYJ010000076.1 GCA_023132365.1 Mycoplasmatota bacterium | reverse complement strand
GCGTATCCACCAGCTTTTTGAGCTTCTGCTATTGCATGAAGAGCAAAGGTAGTCTTACCACTTGACTCTGGTCCATATATTTCAATAATTCTTCCTCTAGGATAACCACCTATACCAAGCGCTGCATCAACTGATATAGATCCTGTTGAAATTGTTTCAATATCTAAACGTTCAACCTCACCTAAAACCATGATTGAACCTTTTCCATATTCCTTCTCAATATTTTTTAATGCTAAGTCTAAATCTTTCTTTCTTGAATCTACTGCCATAAGAATCCTCCTCTAATAGGTTACAATAACATAATACTAAGCTATTTATATTTTTCTTTAAATTGATTTTAATATAATTTCTTTATTCTTCTTAAAGTAATCAATACCAGACCAAATAGTTAGTAGTAACGATATACTTATTAGTACTACACCAATAATATTTAAACTAACTATATCTAAAGGCATTAAGAAGAAATAATAGATAACTGTTACCATTGTAAAAGCTGTTTTATATTTGCCCCAAATTGAAGCATGAAGAATGATTCCTTCACCAACAGCTACTAGTCTAATTGATGTAACAATCAATTCTCTAGCTAATATTATAAATACAATCCAAAACGGCATCCACATAAATAAAGTTCCGTTTTGATTAATTGTGTAAAAATTAGCTAGAATTAACAATGATCCAAGAACTAATAATTTATCTGCTAATGGGTCAACAAATTTACCAAAAGTAGTTACAAGGTTTCTACTTCTAGCGATTTTCCCATCAAGATAATCAGTTATTGATGCGATGATAAATAGTATTCCTATTATAATAAACGTTAAATCTCCAATATAATCTCTTAAATAATAAATCACGACAATAATCGGAATTAAAAGAATTCTTAGCATTGTCAATTTGTTAGGTAAATTCATAATTTTCTCCTATATATATTATACCATATTTTGTGCTAAATTTAATTAAAAAGCAACATGAATTTGTTGCTTTAAATAATTATGATAACTCTACGTTATGATAGATTTCTTGAACGTCATCTAAATCATTACATAAATCTAAGAAACGATTAAATTTGGCTAAATCATCATCATCCAATTTAACTGTATTTGAAGGCACATAGGTTACATGATCCTCAATAAAATCTACTTCTTCCTCTGTTGATGAAAGTGCTTTAACAATATGATCTAAGTCTCCAGGTTCACCTGTAATAATAACTAAATCATCATCTGACTCAATATCTGTAATATCACAATCATTATTCATCAAAACTTCCAAAGCATCATCTTCACTCATTCCCGTAAAGCTTACATGAGAACAATAAGTATATAAATATGATACGGATCCACTTATTCCAAGCTTACCACCAGTTTTTGTGAAACAAGTTCTTACTTCTCCAAAAGTTCTGTTGTGATTATCAGTTAAACAATCAACAATAAGCGTGCATCCTCCTGGACCAAAACCTTCGTACATAGCTGATGAATAGTCTTCACCTGCACTACTATTTGCTTTTTCAATATTACGTTTTATAACATCACCAGGAACTTGTGCGTGTTTAGCCTTTTCAATAATTCTCTTTAGTTTTAAGTTGCTATTTGGATCAGTTCCTCCAGCTTTGGCAGCGATATATAACTCTTTACCAAATCTAGAGTACAGTTTAGATTTCTTTAGTGCTGTTTTATCCATTTTAGCAGCTCTTACTTCATGTGCTCTTCCCATTTAATTCACCTACCTATATTTTTTTTGTATTTATTTTACTTAATTCTACTTTGCCTGCTTTGTACAAACTACCTAAAGCTCTTTTAAATGCTGACTTTGACATATGAAATACTTTTGAAATTTCTTCGGCATCACTTTTATCTGTATATTTCATAATCCCATCATTTTTTTCTAAGATATCAAGAATATATAATGCATCCTTAGACATCATTAATTCTTTTTGCTCAATTAATGTCCCTACATATTCTCCACTTGGGTTACGTTTCAATATTTTTGGATTCACTAATTGTCCAACTCTATAATAATTACGAACATTATTTTTATGAATAAATATTTCATGTCCAGCCTCTGTATAGGCAACTATACCATTATCTATTATATACATAACATGAGCTTCTACTTTTTCTAAATCTGTTAAGACTTCAGCGTCAGGATAATGATCAGTAATTTGTTTTCTTCCAATTATATGAGCATATAACTGATCTTTCTTTTCAATCATTTCTACCATGACTCTATCGCCAGTTTGAGGCCAAGCTCTTGTATCTGAAGGTAAGTCATCAAGACTTAACAATAAATCTTTTACCATTCCATAATATACGAAAACACCATATCTTTCATTGGTATTAACTACTTCTAACATTTTAACTCCCTCTAACGTAATTAAAGGTTCTTTTGTAGAAGCTGTTACTCTCCCTAAATTATCTGTATACAAAAAAACGTCAATTTCCTCATTATCAAGATAAGGTTTTTTGGCTTCTTTTTTATGTAAAAACACTTCTTCAACACCATCGGTAAGTACATAAGCAATATCTGATTCTCTTAATACTTTTAAAGTGTTTATATCTCCTAAAATCATTTTTGCACCCCTAAACTAATCTAAAATATTATACCAAAAAATGAGAGATAAGTCTATAACTCTTGACTTACCTCTCAATATTTTTATTAAATTCTTTTTTCTTTTTCACTTTCAATAATCGGTTTTGAATTCATTTTGAATTTTCTAATATAATCTCTAAGCGAAAAATTAACATAATGCCATCCTTCATCTGCAGCTTTTAAGATATAATTTGTAAATAAATCTAGCACTTCTCTTTCTTCATATGATTTAGTAACAAATACCAGATTATACTTCTTATTTATAACAATAAGTTGATTAAATTTTCCTGGACATCTGAAATCACCAAAGCTATTTACCCAAAATTGATATCCATAACCAGCTGTATCAGTGTTCAACCCTTCTCCAACTGTCTTAATTTGGAGAGACGTTGCTTTATCTAAATATTCCTTTGAAATGATTTGCTTACCATTCCAATTACCATCATTAAGTAATAATAGTCCGAATCTAGCCATATCATTCGCAGAAAGCATTAAGCTTGATGCCCCAAGGGTAACCTCTCCAACTTGCTGCCACTCAGGTTTTTCTATTCCAATGTATGGATATAGATATTCATTTAAAAAGTCATTTAATGATTTCCCGGTTACTTTAGTAACGATAGCAGAAAGCATAAAAGTATTCATGTTGTGATATTGAAAAACTGATCCAAATTCATATTTAATTGGAACATTAAAAAAGTTCGAATAAACATTATCTCCTGGTCTCATTTCAAATAAAATATCTCTTTCTTGACCAGTACTCATACTTAATAAGTGTTTTATTTTTAGTTTTTCATAACCAGGTAAAAACTCAGTAACTTCCTTACTAAAGAAAAATAAAACATAATCATCTAAATTAATCAAATTCATGTCACTTAGAATGCCTATAGCAACACTAGTAAAAGCTTTCGATACAGAATAAACATTCTCAACTGTATCCTCATCATGATCATATGCTGAAGCTCTAAAAACTCTGTTTCCATCCTTCAATAACATCATTGAGTGAATATTTAACTTCTTTTCTTCAATCTCATCAAACATATCTGCTAAAAGACCTTTACTTAAATCTGCTTCTTTTACAGATGCCTTCTGAAATTCAGACTTGGGAAAAACCATATATTATCCTCCTAAAATTTACTAAAATTATACCATAGTTTTTTGAGCTATTTGTGATTAAATATGAAATCTTTATAAAACTTAACTGCCTCAACTAAAGCAGATTTTCTAATTGCTTCATTTTTACCATGAATCTTAGATAATTCCTTGTTATTCATGCGTACTGGTGAGAACCTAAATGCTGATTCAGTTATTTCAGAAAAGAACCTGCAATCTGTTCCTCCAAGCATAATATATGGACTAACTAAAACATCAGGATAATTCTTTTTAATTGTTTTTATTAAATACTGGTACATATCATTTGTAGTACTTGATATAGGTGAAGCTTCTCTACTTTCAGTAATTTCAGCTTCTAAATTATACTTCTTAGCAATTGCTTCAAGAACTTTAAATGAAGAATTAATGTCTTGAATAGGATGAGTTCTAAGATTTGCAATTACATATGCTTCTGAAGGAATAACATTAGCGGCTTCACTTCCTTTTGACATTGTAAATGCAATTGTAGTTGAAAGCAATGCCCTACCAAATGAATTTATCTTTGGAAGTAATACTGTAAGTAATGGTTTAAACAACCAGATATTACCAAATAAGAACCTGTATATTCCATTCATTGAAGGTGCAGCATTCTTAAATATATCAGCTACTTCAGGAATCATCTTGCTTTTTAAAGGAAAATGACTTTCTACATCATTAACAAAAGCTGATAATCTTGCAATTGGTGTATTCTTAGGTGGAGTTGAAGAATGACCACCTTTACTCTTAGCTGTGAATTTTATATTAACATAACCTTTTTCTATAACCCCAATTAAAGCAATTGGCTTACTAGCTGAAGGTAAGCTTCCACTAACAATAGCGCCACCTTCATCTAATACAATATAAGGTTTAACACCTCTTTTATTAAGTTCTTCTACAGCAAGCTCTGCGCCAAATCCACTGATTTCTTCGTCAGTTGAACTAGATATATAGATATCTTGCTTTGGGCTGAACCCTTCTGCAATTAATTCATCTATTGCTTTAAAGAAAGCATACAGAGTACCTTTTGTATCTAAGGTTCCACGACCATGAATCTCTATATCTGTTACTTCACCACTAAATGGATCAAACTTCCAATCAGCTTTACTAGCTGGAACAATATCTTGATGAGCCATTAAAACCATTGGTTTATCACTTGACTTACCAACCCATTTAAACAATATTGATTCACCTTTGAAAACCGTCTGGTCTAAAGTTTTGAACACGTTAGGAAATAAGTCTTTCATTTCCTCTTGTAATTTTCTGAATTGTTGATAGTTATCTTTCTTCTTTGTATATGATAATGTCTTAATTTTAATCATTTTACTAAATTCATTAGCATACTTATCAGCTAATACTGGATCTATAGGTTCTAACTCAGGAGTAACGCTTCTATCTTTAATTATTAAGCTATTTATAAACGCTATAAATAGCAATACAAGCAGAATTCCTAATAATCCTAGA
>JAGLYJ010000075.1 GCA_023132365.1 Mycoplasmatota bacterium | reverse complement strand
GCTATAAGAATAATGATAATAACTTGACTATTAACAAACTTAGGCATCGCAATACTTAAGATAATCACTACAAGTAAAGGCGCAACAACAAGTTTCCAATTGCCTTTGAAATATTTATATCCTAAAGCTCCAAATAAAGCTGAAATAACCCAAGTAAATGCCGGAGCTAAAACTGGTGATTCTAGTAATGGAATAAGTGGAATCAACATAATAACTCCCAGTGATAGTGTAATAACTGTAGTAATTGATGAAAAAGCAACTGCTAAAGCACTAATAACTTCATTTTCTGGTGTATTAATTTTAGTTCCACAGATTTCAGTTGCGTTCATAACACAAGGAACTTTTAGATTAATTAGATTACCAGTAACAAAAGCTAAATATGTAGCACTTGTCCCAAGTAACGGAGAATAAGTCATCATTTCAATTAGCCCACCTGGTAAATATATAACTGACAATGCAACTACTCCTGCACCTAGTTGTGCAAGATTAGGTCCAACTCCAGTTACTATCCAAATCATTGAAGGTGCTAAGAACATAACAAATATTCCCATTACAGTAAATATACGACCATATTTATGCATTAACTCTCTGTATGTTTTATTCATTAGAAAATACCTCCTAGTCCTAGAAGAACTGCACAAGTCATCCCAATTAACATTGAGAATGATAATTGGAAGTTTTCTAACCATTTAACCTTCAATTTTTGAACTAGAAAATCAAATCCCATCATCGATACAAATGATATCAAAAATACAATTAACGGCACAACTGTGGTACTTGTTGTTATATTTCCTGTATATGCACCATTTACTATTTCTCTTATGTCATAAGCAAATATTCTAGAAAAAGCATCCCCAAAGTAAGCTGCAATTAACCCAATAAATACAGATTGAAATAGTAATGGGCCAAAACTTCTTCCCTCTTTAGGTGTAGCCTTATCAACAACTTTTGCTTGATACTTTTTAAATAAGAATAGAGTAAACAAACTACCCCATACAATCGCAATAGTCATTGTGAAAGCAATAGTTACAAAGTTTTCAACACTCATATTCAATATAGAAACACCTTCAACAGCTAAATCCGCTGCCATTAATTCATAATGCAATGCTCCTAATACTGATAACCTAATCCATGGTAATGGAACTCCCAAGAAACCAGACATTGTAATAACTCCAATGAAAATACCAATTGATGGTAAGATAGAGAAACTAATTGAAGAAATCACTGCTTTCTTAATATTCTCTTTGTCCATCTTTAATTCTTTTGATTGTTTATAAGCCTTATAAGCAAAGAATAAAGAACCACAGATAATAAAAATAGTTACGAAAACTCCAATAGCATATAGCCACCAAGCTTCCTTAACCTCTGAAATAGTTAAAGCGTTAAAAATCATATATATCCACATCCTCTCATCATCTATTTTACAAGCTTTTTTATTTATTTCAATAAGCCCCTTAGAAATACTGCTAAATCTACAGAATATATCGATAAAAACATATAAAAAGACAGTTAGTTTAAACTAAACTGTCTAATATCTATTAAATTTATATACTTATTTCTTTTTCTTCAAATATCTTTCTTCTTCAGAGAAGATACAACCACAGTATTTCTGCATATATATGCCTCTACTTCTAGCATCAGCGTTTCCTTCTCTAAAATATGGTCTTGGATCAACATAGTAAAATTCTACACCAATTTCTTTAGCTATTTCAAAAGCCTTTTCTTTAATGCTTAGATGTTGCTGATAAGGACTTACAAGTAAAGTGCTAGAAAATGCATCAAATCCTAGTTCCTTAGCTTTTTTAGCTGTAGCGTATAATCTGTCAGTATAGCATTTTGAACAGCGATTATCTAAATCATCTGCTACCATTTTCACGAATTTCTTCAGCCCATATTCTTCTTCAACAACTAAATCTAAACTAATATCTTTAGCATATTCTAAAACGCCATTTAAACGATTCTTAAATTCTAAATATGGGTGAATATTTGGGTTATACCAATATCCAGTTATATTATGTTCATCTCTATTTATTGCTCTCAATGTACCATTTGTACATGGAGCGCAACAGACATGTAATAAAATATTCATAACTCTCCTCCTAGAACATTGCTAATTTTTCTTTAGCAGGTTGATAATTAAGTGCTGCAGATTTACCATAAAACTCTTTTGCAGTAGCTTGATTTTGAGGCACTAGTTCATGCCCTTCATAAAGAAGATTTGCCCATTCAAACAATCCTTCACCATCATGTGGTCTTTTAATTGCTTCTTGTAAGTGATCAATAGCTACTTGAGGTTCAAAATCTTTAAGAATGAAGTACATCCTTACCATCGCTTTAGTAAACTTTTCTGCTGCTGCAACTTCATAATAATATCTTGATACTTTGTCCGATTTTAAATCAAAATCCTTCAAACTATAAAGATCACCTAACATATATAAAGAATACATCGTATTGATATCAGATGTTGATGGAGATTTAATATATTCCATCAACAAATCTTTAATCATTAAATAAGAAATATTCTTTCTTTTTTTCGGTAATTTAATCTTTGAGATATGTTCATATAACATTTGAGCATATTTATACTTAGCCCCTAAGTTATTGGCTCTAATAGCTTGTTTGAATGCTATTTCAGACTTCTTAAAATCAGCTTCTACTCCAATACCTTTATCATAGAATATTCCCATCCAATAATAAGCACTACTATTGCCTTTTTGACTGGCAGTCTTTATATATTGAAATGCTAGATCATTACTAGCACCACTAATCTGTTTTCGGTAATTTAGTAAGCCTAAATTAATCAAAGCATTTGTTTCATCAGCTTTGGCTGCTTCAAAATAGAAATCTTTAGCTCTTGCATAGTTAACATCTACTCCATATCCTAAACGGTGAATATCACCTAAAGCATTTAAGGCTTCAATATCTTTTCTTGTAGCTGCTACATCTAAATTTTCTTTTGCTTGTTTATAATCTACTGGTAGCCCTCTACCATAAAGTTTTGATAGACCTAAACCAAGATACCCTTTGGTATGATCGAGTGAAATTAACATTTTGAAATACAAATTAGCCTTCTCATAATTAACTTTACAAAAATCATTTCCGTAATAATATGTAAAACCTACTCTTATCAAAGCTTCATCATCATTTTGTTTAGCTAGTAATTCATCATAATAAAAAGTCATCTCTTGAAGATATAACTGTGATTTTTTCTTTAAAAACTGATGTGAATTTTGATATAGTTCTTTTAACCTATTAATAGCTAAAATACAACCATTTTCAGCTGATTTGTCTAACCAGAAAAATCCGTTTTGATAATCTTTTTTGATCTGCTTAGCATCTAGATGAAGACATCCTAAATGATACATTCCTAAAGAAATTTTATTTTCAGACGCTAACTCAAAATATTTTTGAGCATTTTGTTCATTTCTTTTACAACCAATTCCTTGCAAATAGAAAAGACCTAGTTGATGCATTGCATGAACTTCATGATTGTTAACTGCTTCTTCTAAATTCTTAAAAGCTTTCTTTTTATTCTTTCTAAATCCTAATCCATTTAAATACATATTAGATAATTGAATATTTGCTTTTGTATAGCCTAAGGCTTTTGATTTAATCAAATATTCATTTGCTTGTTTGTATTGCTCTTTTTCAATAAAGTATTTAGCAACATTAAAATACCCCACCGGGTTATTAAGGTCCGCTGCCTGTTTATAATACGTAAAGGACATCTCTAAATTCTTAGGTACTTTCTTGCCATAGAAATAACGGTCTCCTAAATCATTCAATTCTTTGGGAGTTTTATTGGTAACCATATTAGTACCCCCTTATTTCTGCTAAAGCAACCTTAGCTAATTCATAATCTAGTTTTGCAGATAGTTCATAGAATAGAACTGCTTTAATATATGAAGAGTTAATACCTTCACCATTTTCATATTTTTGACCGATCCTGTAATACAATTCAGGTTCTTTTAAATTCTTATATTTCAATAAAGTCTTAAAGGCTTTTGAAGCAGACTGTTTCACACCAATACCCTTTAAATAAGAATTACTCAAATCAAAAATCGCTTGTAAATGACTCTCTTTAGCTGCGATTTCTAGTAAAGTAATACCTTGTTCAAATTTATCCTTGCTAAGATAAGACTTAGCTGTTTTGTATATCTCTTCTGTAGTTCTTATATCAGTTTTGCTTTTTGAACCTAAAAATCTGAAATAGTTCATAGCTTCTACTGAACCATTACTTAAAGCTTTATTTAACCAAGTGTATGCATTATCCATAGATTTCTTTAAGCCCTTACCTTCAAGATAAAAACTACCAATCTTATACATGGCATACGCATTATTAAATTTAGTTAATCTAACATAAATTTCAATAGCTGATTTCAATGATTTCTTAACAATTATTCCTTCTTCACAGAATTTAGCTATTTTTAATAAAGCTAACACGCTCTCATTTTTAGCAGCGGCTTGATATAACTCAAAAGCTTGATTCATATCTTTAGTTGTTCCTCTACCATTTTCGTAACAAACCCCAAGCATATATATAGCATCAGGATATAAACCTTCCCAAGCTTTTTTAAACTGTTTAAACGCCAGATTGTAATCTTGGTTCGTATAATAACCATTGAAATACATTAACCCTAAATAGTAAGCAGCTTCTGTATGGCTTTTAGATAGTTTTTTAAAAGTCAAAAATGCTTCTTTATAGTTTTTTACATTATAATATTTGATTGCATTTGCTAAAGTACTAATTGCCATAAAGTTACTCCTTTCTAAGGTATAACATTATTATTTTATATATATAATCAGTTTTAATCAAGAGAAAAACCTTAAAAACTGACTAAACTTCAGTTAAAATTTCATCTAAAACAGAATATAGGTAAAGTTGCATCGGTTTCTTAGTTTTTGTACCAATATACTTTTTATACCCATTCATCTGTTTAGCATAAGCTAAATCATCAATATTCTTAAGCTTATAATCTAAGATATATATTACATCATCATAAACTATCAGTAAGTCTATCACACCGTGAACTGTATTGTTATCAATAGTATCATAAAACTCGTATTCTTGATAAATAAATGGATTCTTATCAAAATCAAATAATTTGGAATCTAAGAGTTTTTTTAAGGATTGCCTAATCTTTATCGGTAAGATACTTAAAGAAGCCTCTAAATCATTAAAATCAACATCTTCTAGTAGCTTATGGACATCTTTTCCATATTCTATAGCTTTCTTAACGCTATCATTCATAATGTTTTGAGTTTGTTTAGAATAACTTGTTTCAAGCACTAATTCCTTTTTAAAATTAAAG
>JAGLYJ010000074.1 GCA_023132365.1 Mycoplasmatota bacterium | reverse complement strand
ATAATCTTTCCTCAAACACATTTTGCCTTATCGTTTCCTTTAGTAAAAAAGCATGGACATAAAGGGGTAATTTTATCTTATGCTTTAATAATAGATTTTTTAAGTCCTCAGCCGGAATAACAACTAGCCTTTTAGAAAAAGCAAAATATTCCTCATTTGATTTGAATTTGCTCATAAACTCACCCTTTTCATTATTGATATAACTATTTTAATATATTTTTATAAATAATTCAATAGAGTTACGCATAAATTTAGCGATTTCCTTGTTTTTATTTTATAATATTTAGTTTAAGTTATTTTTATTGATTAGAAACAACCTTACCATCTAAAGACCAAGTCTTTGCATTTGTTATTTCAACTTCAACTATATTACCAATTAATGCTTCATTTCCTGAAAAATTAACTAGTTTATTATTTTCTGTTCGACCAGTTAGAATACTCTTATTATTTTTAGAATATCCTTCTACTAATACTTTAACTATTTTATTCTCAAAACGTTTGTTTCCACTATGATAACCTTCATTAACTAAATCATTTAATCGATGCAAACGATTCTTAGCTTCAGCTTCTGTAATATCTGATTCATAAGAAGCTGCTGGTGTCCCTTTTCTTCTTGAATAGACAAAAGTATATGCCCCCTCAAAATTTGATTTGCGTACTAAGTCCAAAGTCTCTTGGAAGTCATTTTCGGTTTCAGTTGGAAATCCTACAATGATATCAGTAGTCAATGAAACGTTTGGTATTCTCTTATAAATGCGATTAACTAAATCAAGATAATCCTCTTTAGTGTATTTTCTATTCATCTTCTTTAAGACTTTATTTGAACCAGACTGAACCGGTAAATGAATAGAAGGCATTACATTATCTTTTATAGCAATAACTTCAATCAAATCATCTGAAAAATCTTTTGGATGACTTGTAGTAAATCTAATTCTTTCTATTGGAAGATCACTTAATTCATCCAATAGTTCTGCAAAACTATATTTATTATCTATAAAGTCAAGTCCATAAGAATTTACGTTCTGACCTAATAAAGTTATTTCTTTGTATCCATTTTTAATCATCTTCTTGACTTCTTCAATTATGAATTCTTTTCGTCTAGATCTTTCTTTCCCTCTAGTATAAGGTACTATACAGTAAGTACAGAATTCATCACAACCAAACATAATGTTAACCCAGCCCTTAAAACGATGATCCCTAGCTAAAGGCATATGCTCAATAATTGAACCTTCTTTAGATAAAACTTCAATCATTTTCTTTTTCTCTTTCATAACAATATATAAATAGTTTAAAAATTTAGAAATATTATGAGTTCCAAATACAATATCTACATGTTTGTATGTAGATAAGATTCTTTCTATGGTTGCTTCTTCTTGTGGCATACATCCCGCAACTGCGATAATTAAATCAGGATTGATTCTTTTAAAGCTTTTAAGTCTACCAAGTTCACCAAAAACTTTGTTTTCAGCACCCTCTCTAATAGCACAAGTATTAATTAGAATTAAATCAGTTTCCTCAATAATGCTAGTTTCCTCAAATCCTTGAGTTAAAAGCATTCCTTTCATAACTTCTGTATCAGCTTCATTTGCTTGACAGCCATGGGTTTGAATTAGGTATTTTTTTCCAACACCTAAGTCTTTTATATATTCGTCTACTTTATATTCAACTATGTCTACTTTGCTCTTAGAACGCTTTCTAGCTTTACTTAGACTAGGTTTATTTAATATATCCATGTTATTCCTCTCTGATATTAATTCTTTTTATTACTTTGTTATCTAAATCTAAAAATACAGCGTTAAACTGCAGTGGTCCACTTAATTCAGGTTTAATGCGCTCTGGAACTCCTGAAACAAACTTTCTAAGCCCTTGTTTAAGTTCTCCACCGATAATACCATGTACTGCTCCAGTCATACCAACATCAGTAATATATAGAGTGCCTTTTGGTAAAACCATATTGTCTGCAGTAGTTACATGAGTATGCGTACCTAATACAGCATCAACTCTACCATCAAGATAGTGAGCTAAAGCTATTTTCTCGCTTGTTGCTTCTGCATGAAAATCAACAATTATATAATCTGCCTTAATTTTCTTTAATAGTATATCCATTTTTGTAAACGGATTATCAATAGGGTCTCTCATAAAGATTCTTCCCAAAAGATTTATAACAACAAGTTTCTTGCCATTAAAATTGTACTCAACATATTCCTTACCTGCAGTGGTCGGACCATAATTTGCCGGTCTCACTACATACTGAAGATCTAACACCTCAGGATAATCTCTTCTTGAAAAGGCATGATTACCAAGTGTAAATACATTTACTCCTCTTTTTAGATAATCTTTATAAATTTTTTCAGTTAACCCATTTGTATCGGAGATATTCTCACCATTAACTACAATGAATTGAGGCTTATAATCTCTTTTCACTTGATCAAAATATATATCAAATGCCTTTCTTCCAAGTTCCATATAGATATCGCCAATAAATAATACTCTCATTCTTAACTCTTTTCTAGGATAGTAAAATAATCATATTTTGGTTTAAAACTTAAAAAATCCCAAAATTGGTTATTTTCCATCATTTCAAATATCTTCTCTTTTGTCATATATGCTACAGCTTTAACTTCAGATTTTTCTAGTTGTAAACCACCTAGTATAATATTCTTGTTTATATAAAAAATATCAATAATATAATTAGTCTTACTGTGCTTTATAAACAATGAATCTTTAAATACTAATTCATGTTGTTTTAGTAATACTCCTATTTCTTCTTCAGTCTCTCTAATTGCAGCGGTTATGGTATCCTCACCACTTATAACTGCCCCAGCTGTAGGTGCCCATTGATAGGGGTTTCTATCTGTAGATTTGTTTCTTTGTTGAACTAAGTACTCATCTCTATCATTCTTAATCCAAACATGGACTACTTTATGATATTCATTAGGACTAGTTGTTTCACCTCTAGCTATTTTCTTATTTAAATTTATTCCAAATTCATCATATAAATCAAAGTATTCCATATGTCCTCCGAAAACTAAAGCCCTCCATTTTACTGGAAGGCTATGTTTTTATTTAGCAATGTCTTGAGCTCTTGTCTCTCTTATAACAGTTACTTTAATAGTTCCAGGATAACTAAGTCTTTCTTCAATTTGTTGTTTAATTTCTTTTGCAATAACATGTGTTCTTGCATCGTCAACTTCATTAGGTTTAACAATAACTCTAACTTCTCTACCTGCTTGGATGGCGAACGCTTGTTCAACACCTTTAACTTCAGATGAGATTTCTTCAAGTTGTGATAAACGATTAATATAATTTTGTAACGACTCTGATCTTGCTCCTGGTCTAGCGGCACTTAATGCGTCGGCTGCTGCTACTAGTACGCCGATTACTGTAGTAGCTTCTTTGTCGCCGTGATGCGATACTATTGCATCAATAACTTCTTTAGGCTCACGATATTTTTTGGCTAATGAATGACCAATTTCTACATGAGAACCTTCCATTTCGTGATCAACTGCCTTACCGATGTCATGTAATAATCCTGCTCTTTTAGCCATGATTTCATTTTCACCTAATTCAACTGCCATTTTACCTGCTAAGAAAGCAGTTTCAATTGAATGTCTTAAAGCGTTTTGTCCGTATGAGGTTCTAAAATTTAATCTACCAATCAATTTTGTTAAATCTGGATGAACTCTACCAATACCTGTTTCAAATACGGCTTCATCACCTTTGTCTCTAATAAATTGATCTACTTCAACTCTAGTTTTTTCTACGATTTCTTCAATTCTTGCTGGATGGATTCTACCATCTGAGATAAGCGTTTCTAATGCTTTTTTAGCTATCTCTCTTCTTATTGGGTCAAACCCCGATAAGACTACAGCTTCTGGAGTATCGTCAATAATTAAATCAACTCCAGTTAATGCTTCTATTGTTCTAATGTTACGTCCTTCTCTACCAATAATTCGACCTTTCATCTCATCATTTGGTAAGGTAACTACTGATACAGTAGCTTCAGATGTAACTTCTTGAGCATATTTCTGTATTGAATTAGAAATAATCTCTTTAGCACGTTTTTGTGCATCTTTTTTGGCCTTTTCCTCTTCATCTCGTAGGAAACGATCAATTTCATCAACCATGTCTTCTTCAACACGTTTCATGATTACTTCTCTAGCTTGATTCTCGCTAAAGTTAGCAATTTCAAAAAGTTTTTTGTTCTGTTCGGTAATAACTTTTTCCAGCTGTAAGTTCTTTTCATCAATTGCGGATTTCCGATTGTCTAAGATCTCTTCTTTTCGGTCTAAATTAACTTCACGTTTATCTAAATTTGCAGATCTACGTTCTAATAATTCATCCCTTTGATGCAGTTTGTTTTCAACAACCTGCACTTCTTTTCTTTTTTCTTTTAGAATTTTTTCACTATCTTGTTTTAAATTGTAAATTTCTTGTTTTGCTTCAACAAGTTTTTCTTTTTTTATTCTCTCCGCTTGAGAAAATGCATTGTCAATTATACCTTGTGATTTATTTTTTGCGTTTTGAAATCCTTTTTCAACAACAGCAACTCTCACAATAAACCCGATAAGTCCACCAACAAGCAAACCTAACAAACTAGAAATAATAATTTCCGTCACAGGAATTGCAGCGAATAACATATTATTATCTCCTTCATTTAGTTTTTTATATATTTTAAGTATAGTTACATACAACAATATACATAATTACTTCTCTATTATATATTATTATTATATTATAGTCAAAGAATTTCTCTGTAAAGTAACTGCATAAATCAAATAAAAAAAAAAAGCGAGAATCCGTTTCTGGATTCTCACTATACTTTTACATAAGCTCTCTTACTTTTTTTGTTATTTCTTCAAATATTTCTGGGTTGTCAAGCAAGTATTTCTTAGCGTTTTCTCTTCCTTGCCCAATTTTATTACTATTATATGAATACCAAGAACCACTCTTCTTAATAATTTCAAAATTTACTCCAAGATCCACTAATTCTCCGGCTCTAGAAATACCTTGTCCAAAAACAATATCTACATTACAAGTTTTAAATGGAGCAGCTACTTTATTCTTAACTACTTTTACTCTAGCTACGTTACCAACTATGTTTATTCCATCTTTTAGTTGTTCACCACGTCTAATTTCAAGTCTTATTGAAGAGTAGAATTTTAGCGCTCTACCACCCGATGTTACTTCTGGATTACCAAACATAACTCCGACTTTTTCTCTGATTTGGTTAATAAACAATACTATTGTATTAGATTTTGATATAGCTCCTGACAATTTTCTCATAGCTTGAGACATTAGTCTTGCTTGTAAACCGATATGACTGTCTCCCATTTCTCCTCTAATTTCAGCTTCAGGTACTAAAGCCGCTACTGAGTCAATAACAACTAAGGAAATTGCTCCTGATCTAATCAG
>JAGLYJ010000073.1 GCA_023132365.1 Mycoplasmatota bacterium | reverse complement strand
ATAGCTGTTGTTGAAAATGGTAACAAAATAGACAAATTAAGATTAGAATTACGTCTTGCATAGACGTAATTTTTAATGGGAGGAATATATGAAGACTGAAAAGAGAATGTTGGTATCATTTATCTTGAATTTTTTATTTACAATAATTGAATTTATTGGGGGAATTATAACGAATTCAGTTGCTTTACTAAGTGATAGTATACACGATTTAGGCGATTCCATCTCTATAGGGATTGCCATATTCCTTGAGAAAAAATCTCGTAGAAAACCTGATAAAGATTACACCTATGGATATATTAGGTTCTCAATGCTGGGAGCGATGATATCTTCAATTATTTTATTAATAGGATCAGGAATAATAATATTTGAAGCAATAAATAGAATATTAAAACCTGAGCTCATCAATACAGAAATGATTATATACTTTTCTATATTCGGTGTAATAGTCAATGGGATTGCAGCTTTAAATTCTTCAAAGGGAAAATCACTTAATGAAAAAGCTATAACCCTACATATGTTAGAAGATGTTTTAGGATGGGTTGCTTTGCTGGTTGCTTCAATTGTAATGCATTTTACAGATATATTAATCCTAGATGCGATTCTGTCATTAGCTTTCTCAGCTTTCATCATATATCATGTTGTAAAGAATCTATCAGGTATTTTTAAAGTGTTATTAGAAGGATCGCCAACCGATATTAATATAGAAGAGATTAAGAGTAAACTATTGAAAATTGATAAAGTCAAAGATATACATCATCTGCATATATGGTCATTAACAGATAGATATTCAGTTGTTACTCTCCATGCAATAATTATAGATGATTTAAAATCTAAGGAAATTACTGAAATACAAAACGAAATAATTAGAGAATTACAAAAAAACGGAATAAAACATTCAACAATACAGATAGAATTTGAATCACACAAGTGTATTGATAGTGAGTGTGATGATTTTGAAGGGCCAACTATAGGGCATCAACACTAATAATATAAATTTTTTTTAAAAACATTTAATTTCTTATTGTGTTTTACACAAAAAGGTGATACAATGTTATTGTGCTTAACACATTAAGATTATGTGTTTAACACGAAAAGGAGGGTTTATATATATGAATACTCAATTTAAAAAGGGAATAATTGAGATTTGCGTTCTGAAAATAATGGAAGATGGAGATTTATGCGGGTTTGATGTTATTGAGAAATTATCTAATGCTGTACCTGTTAATGAAAATACTATCTATCCATTATTGAGAAGGCTAACGATGCAGGAGTACTTTGAAACTTATAAAGTACCAAGTCCAGTTGGTGCTCCTAAGAAATTTTACAGAATTACAGGGAAGGGTTCTGAGAAATTACAAGAGTACTTAAGTGATTGGAAACAATTTATTAAAGGTGTGTTTAAGATTTTGGAAGGGGATGATTCTAAATGAAAGAAGGATATTTAGAAGAATTAAAAGAGTTGTTATCAGAATATAGTATTAAACAAGATGAATTGGAAGACATTTTGGCTGATTATCATGAAATGATTGAGGATGCTAAATCCAAAAAAATGTCTGATGATGAAATTATTAAAATGATAGGTTCTCCTAAACAAGTAGTTAAGGATTTATCAGAAGAGTTAGAAAGTGGAGAAGAATATATTTATTATCATCGAGGTGGACCAAAACCAGAGAGGCGGGACAACAGATTAACAGCATTAATGCCGTTTATATCTGTAATAATTTATTTTATTCTTGGTTTTGGATTTAACTTATGGCACCCTGGATGGTTGGTTTTCTTATCTATTCCAATGGTAGCTATAGTAGTGAATGCATTTGATAAGAATGCAATGAATGGTTTAGTAGCGCTTAGCCCATTTATAGCAGTTATTACTTATTTAATATTAGGTTTTTCAATGGGAGCTTGGCATCCTGGTTGGCTAGTATTTATGATTATTCCTCTAATGGGAATACTATCAGGAATAAAGACAATGAAGTTTTTATCTTTTCTAACTGCCATCAGTCCATTTATCATTACAATAACTTTCATATTTATTGGCACATATACAGGCGTATGGAATCCATATTGGTTATTATTTCTTCTTATTCCTATGATTGGAATACTACACGAACCAAAAGCTTGGAAAGTTATAGTTATGGAGCTTTCATTTGCAATCGCAATTGCAGGATATTTGGTAAGTGGATATATATTTGAAGAATGGGTATTGGGGTTATTTAGTTTCTTAATTCCTATTGGAGTATCAATTTTAGTTAGTGATGATTCATTCTTAGTTATTAATGTTGGTAATAAAACTATATGGATAATGACCTTGATTCTTGGAGTAATCTATATCGGACTTGGTATTTTAATTCCTGAAACGTGGGCATATTTATGGATGATTTTCTTAATAATACCAGTATATGCTATTGTTAGGTATAGTTCTAAGTCTGAGCGAATAATAGCTGTCATGCCATTTGTGTCATTAATTATCTTTTTCTCACTTGGCTTTTTCTTTACATGGTGGAAATTTGCTTGGATAGCATTTCTACTTATTCCAATGGTTGCTATTTTAAAAGATAATAAAAAGTAAAAAAAAGAACGGCTTAGCTTAAGCCGTTTTTATTTGCTTTTTATGAAATATAGTTAATTTCAAGATTCTTATCAAAACAAAAAATCATACTAGAATTTCTTCTAATATGACTTTTTCTATATTGAATTAATTTGAATATCTAAATTGCTAGAATTTGTTCGGTTTCCATTTGTTATGTTATCTGGTTGATTACCTGGTTGATCTTCAGTAGAAGTTGTCTCATCTTGAGATTGATTGTTAACAGTTTGTCCTGGTTTTGGTCTGAAGTCATCTTCAACAGCTTTATTGCCTGCTTGAATACTTCTGTCATGATAAATTGGTTCTGATCCCCCAAAATTATATTGATATTGATATGAATTAGAAATCTGATTTTGATAGAGGTTAACAGTCATTTCTCCTTCAACATCTTGATTAACAAATTTATAAGCTATATTAAATTGTTTTATTTCAGACTGACTATCTCTTGTAACATTTAAAGTCATTTCTTCATTTTGATTATTAATTTTAATTTCAGCTCTAAAGATATTTTGTCTTTGTGTAAGAGTTAATTCGCTTTCATTATCTAATTGTCCATCTATAAATACTTTGTAGCTAAATTTCTGAATATTGTTGTTGCTTTTATTTGTTACTTCTATATAATTTTCTTGATCTATTTGAATTCTATATTTATTTATAGTAAGTCCATTTACTTCATGAACAAAGCTATTAAATTGATACTCAATATCATCATGTAAGATAATACCATTTGTAATTGTATGTCCTTCTGATTCTGTTTGATTATAGAAACCTTCATAGACTATTAAATTGTCTAGTAAATCAGCACTGCGATATTCAAAAGCATGTTCATAACTTGGATTTGTTGAGTCAACTTTATCATATATCAAACTGTTTTGATTTCCTAAAACAGTTTCAGCTAGTCTTATATAACGATTAATATAATCTAAATTATCTACAATTGGATTATCATCACTAAGTTCTATAATATTATAATTAGATGTAGTAGTATATGCCAACTCTACAGGAGCAGATGAATCAAATAGTGTAGCTGCACTAACTATTTGAAAGCCTACAACTTCAGTTTCGTTTTCTAGAGGCGTATTATCAGTTATATTTGGAGCTATTCCAAAATTGAAAATTGCAAAGCCAGTTATTAAAATAAAGATAGAAGCAAATGTGTATGAAAAGGCTCTTCTAAAATTAAATGGGGATTTACTTAACTCGGGTTCATCAATTTTTATGTTTGATATATTTATGCGATTTAAAACATCTGGCATTTCACTTAATGCAGAGTTTTTAATTCTTTTAATAATATCATCTTTTTTCATAACTGGGCTCCTTTCAATCTAATTTTTGCAGTTTTTTAATTGCTTTATTGTATATCCATAAAACAGTGCCTATTGGTTTATCTAAGGTTTTAGCTATATCTTTAAATTTTGTATCAGATATAACTCTTAATAGTACCACTTGTTTTTCTATTTCATCTAATGTTTTAACGTAGTCATAAACAGCATAATAGTCTTTATCATAACTCGGTTTTTCAAATAAATGAGAGTTTTCTTGTGGGTCAAATACCAGATTCTTTTTCTCTTTGCGATAATAGTCTAAAGCTGTATTTTTAGCTATTTGTAATAACCAAGCATAGAAGTTTCTACCTCGCTTATACTGATGAATTTTCTGAATCATCTTCATGTATGTATCTTGCATTAAATCTTCAGTAGCAGCTTTATTATTAACAATCGATATAATCATAGAGAAAACACCTTTTTTTGTGTTTTCATATATCACTGTAAAGGCCTCATCTTTTTTGTTTATTAAATCGTCGATATATATTTCGTAGTCAATCAAGCTAATCACTCCTAAAAATATTATATCACAGATAAGGCTATGTAGAGATAACTGATTTGCTTTCATAAATTATACGGATATATAGCGAGTTTTATTGGTGTTAATAATAATATTTATTATATATGATATAATTTAAGTAGAAAATATTGAGGAGTAGCTATGAAGAAACCTAGAATTTGGGAATTAGATTTTTTAAGAGGGTTTGCGATTATTATGATGGTCTTTGATCATATAATGTATGATCTTCAAATTCTTAACTCTATATTTGCAAATTTCCATGCGATTAATAACCCTGTTTTTGTTTGGTTAGATGATTTTGCACGTCAATATTGGTACTCTGAACTAAGGGCCGTTGGACATATTTTCTTTATTGCTCTTTTCTTAATTGTATCTGGAATAAGTTTTACTTTTTCTAATTCTAACTTAAAAAGGTCCATTAAACTAATTATTGTAGCTTTACTTATTAACGTTGTAACTTATTTGTTTGACCTTTTCTTGGGTACTGACGTATTTATAGCTTTTGGTATTATACATATGTTTGCTTTTAGTGTTTTTCTAACTTATGTTTTTAGAAAAATTTGGAATAATGATACTTTTATTTTTATAATAGCAACTTCAATTATTGTTTTAGGTGTAGTCTTAGAATTTTGGAAGTTTAACTACGTACCAAATCTTGAACTTAAAGTAATTCCGGGATTAATTATTGGTACAAATGCTTATGGAGCTGATAGCTTTGGTATTGTTCCAAACTTGGGTATTATGATGATAGGAACAATAATTGGTAATATTTTCTATAAGAATAAAGTTAGTATAATTCCAATCAAGAAAATAAACGAGAAGAATTTTGTAACTTGGGTTGGAAGAAATTCTTTAACTATCTTTTTACTACATCAATTTGTTTTATATGCAATAATAATAGCTGTAGGCTATATGTTAGGTTATAGAATATAGTAGATATTATTTGTTAAATAATTCACTGTTTGTTAGATTAATTATAAAAAATTGTTATTGGCAAAACTGTTATACTTTATTCAGAAAAAATATAAAAAAAAACCCTCGAATATTGAGGGTTATTTTTTTTAGAATAATCTTTGATCAACGTCTCTAAAGAAA
>JAGLYJ010000072.1 GCA_023132365.1 Mycoplasmatota bacterium | reverse complement strand
TTGTAGATATAGTTGTAGATATAGTCGTTGATATGATTGTAGTATTCTCTGCAGTTTGCGCTACTGGGAATAAACCACAACTTATAATACCAAATGTAAATACCAAACTAATCAGAAATAGAATAAATTTTTTCATGAAACCCTCCAGTAATCTTTTGAGGTTATATTATAACATGAATGCACAAAAAAAAGAGGAAGAAAATCTTCCTCAATTTATTTATTAGTATAAAGTATCTAATGCTGATTTAGCAGAACTATAAAGTAAGAATTGAGGTGCTGATCCACTTACATAATCTGCAGCAATAAATGGGGTTCCATTTAGAGCCATAGCGGCAGTTAAGTCGTCAGTAATAATTGTTCTAACTATCATTGATGTGATTGCTACATCTCTTTCTGCTTGCGATAATCCTGTAATATCAGCAAATGTAATAGCTCCATTAATATCCCCACTAAGTTGTAGAGCAGCTAAGATGAAATCTCTGATTTCTGTTGCTATTACAACATTTGCAACATCATAGATTTCTCCTGTAATAACTTCTCCAACTAATGCTTTGTTAGGTATTGTTAAAGCAGCGTTATTTTGCAACATATAATTAAAGGTAATGTGCATTGAACCACTTTCTAATACTGTGTCAAGTTCAGGACCAGTCATTCCAGTAAATACATCCCCTGAAACACTACCTGTAAAATCAAATGCCAATGCATCTAGAGACTCAAGTAAATTCACAAGTTCAGTCTTCTCTATCATAACGTCTCCAACTGATTCAACAGTAATTGCTTCTCTAAAGAATATTGGAACAATTAACGTATTAGCTGTAGCAGTTAATTCAGTTGTTGCGTTTGGAAGTATTTTTGTAGAAACTGAAGCTTGTAAAATTTTTGAATTAAAGAAAGTGTCTAAATCAGCAACTCCAAAAATATCATTCGAAACAAAACTAAAGGTATCAAAATTATCTCCACCAAGAGTGTTGACAGAATCCATAAACGCTTGTAGTTCAACTTTGTTTACATAATTCACAGTTCCAACAGTTGTTTTAACAGAATCAGGAATGATAATATCAGCTGAAGCAGCTGATAGTATTTGCTCTGACAATGTAGCTTGTAAAGAGCTAGAATCAAGTATTATAGTGCTATTATCTAAGAATGATGAAGCGCTAATTTCAGCACTAATAGAATTTAATTGTGCCAATCCCATTACATTTAATGCATTTATCATTGCTTTAATTTCATCTTTTACAACATAATCAGTTTCATGACCAACTGAACCATATGATACAATTATTTCAACTGTATCTAATTCATTATCTTCTGGAATTATGAAGATGCCATCATCTGATAAATCAAACATAATTTTAGAAATACTAGCATGCATAATTGCGCTTGATAGTAATAAATTTTGTTCGCTTTCATCATCAAATTGTGTTAAATCAAAACTTGATGTAAAACTAGTTGGATCTGACATTCCTAAATAATCAAGAACATCAAGCATATTGCTTATTTCATCACTATCAATATACCTAGTTGAACCTTGAGATATTATAATTAAGCTATCAGTAGAATCTCTTTCTGGAATTGTTACTAATGGTGCTAAATCAAGTAAAAACTGAGATACTGTAGCGTGAATAATACCTGAAATAAGTAAATCATCCATATTACTCAATAATAATGATGTGTCTTCAAAATCAATACTATTGAAGTTTGTTATATCTATTCTATATAAAGCTTTTAAAATATTTCCAATTTCAGCTACAGATATATATTCAAGTGTATTTTCCGTAAATCTAATTTCAACTCCTAATGGGTCAAGTGTAGGTATTTCTAATACTCCACCATCTAAATCTAGTATCATATCAGATACAGTTGCGTGAACAATTTCAGAACCTAATAATGTATTTATCTTTGTATCATCAAGATCAGTTTGACCAACATTTTCCAAATTAGACATAATCGATGCATCAAAACTCATTGTATCTAAGTTAGAAATATCTAATACATTTAGAGCTTTTAGAATAGACTTAATTTCAGTTTTTGAAATAACTATTTGATTAAGTGAATCAACCACTACAGTTGCCTCTGCTGTACTTGGTATCACTAATGTAGATGCACCTAAATCATATAGTTCTTTACCAATAGTAGCGTGAAGTATATCTGATGCAAGTAAAGTATCCATATCACTATCAGTTAAATCTAGTGCTTGAAGGATATCAAAATCACTACCAACATCTGTTAATATTAATTTAACCGCTTGAACTACGCTTACTAATTCAGTTTCAGTTAAATATCCCAAGCTATCATATACTGAATCTGGGATAGTTAGCAGAACATCACCTAATGCTGTTTCAGAAATAATATCACTAATTGTAGCTCTAATAATATATGAACCAAAGAAATCATCAATTGCTTGATCACTTAAATCAGTTAATGTATTAACATCTAGATTATCAAAATCTAAATCTCCTGCAGAATCAATGAAGCTATTTAATGCTGTTAAAACTTTTCTTAATTCTCCGTCAACAGCGCCAACGTCTCTCCATTCAATTCCACTTGGAATAGTTAAAATATCTAATCCTTCAATTTCTGTATTACCACTTAAGATATTTATTAAAGCCTCAGTAACAAGCTGTGATTCAAGTAAAACTAATAAATCTACTTCAGCAACAGCATTTAACAATACTCCAACATCAGCATTTTCAAAATCACTAAATGAAATATCAGCGTCAATTATTTCTGCGAATATTTCACCTAAAGCTAAATACTCAGCTTCTATATCAAGTGTATCTGGAACGGTTATAATAGCCGAAAAACCACCTTCTTGTTCTTCTAACATTGGGAAAAGTAGGCTTTCAGTAATCAAAAGAATTACATCACTACCTGCAACGTCTTCAAAAATATCTCTAACCGCGTCGCCGTCAATAGTAATTTGATCAACTGAGCCAGAACCACCTATGAATCCAGCCCCATTCAATATATCAAATAATCCACCAGCTATTGAACCTAAATTAGCTAATTCAGTTTCAAAATCAATAGCATATAAATCATCCATTTCAATATCTAAATCTTGTTCATAAATATCCGCTGCCATTTCAATAGCGACTGGCATTAAGCCAACCAATAATTCTGAATGGCTTAATTCAGAAAACAAATCTCTAATTTCGTCTCCAGTAATGTCTGTGATTTCATTTGAATCAATAAAATCAGATTCAAGGATTACAGCTGCGGCTACTGAGAAGACTGCTAGTTCATATCTTAAACCTATTGTAGTGTCTTCGTAGTCAAAAGAAAGAACCCTATCAAATAAATCAATATGCAGTGGAACTTCAACTTCAGCATTAATGCTTGAAGCCGTAGTTATATTATTTGCTAGTTTAACAAACAAGTTATTGTTATAACCATCGACCATTCCCTGTAAATCTTCAACGTAAGTATTTAATTCTGTAGTTGTTGTAGTCATTGGTATTACTGAAAAATCACTATCAAATCCTCTAAATGAACCTTCATAGGATAAAGTAGTCGCATCTGGTGCGCTATCTAATAGTACAGTAACAGATTCTGTAACTGACATAACACCACCGAGTACTATCATAAATACAAATAATGCCATTACACCGTTAAGTGCACCAATTAAAGCTCCTAATCCATGGTTCTTACTAGCACCTTTTTTGGTTTTAAAGAAAATTGCTCTAATAATTAAACAGATAAGTTTATATATTAATAAAATTACTGTAAAATACAAAACTGTCCATACAATTTTTAATGCAAATTGAAATAATCCAGTCGCAAGTGCAATAACTGCTTCGGAACTACTTGCTAAATCAATTGTGTCTCCTCCAATAGCAACTTGAATCAAGGAATCAAGGCTTCCTTCAAAAGAGGTAAACCCACTTAAACTTGAATCAACATTAGAAAGCGTTTGGCCTAACCAAGGCATTTCTACTGTCCACAAGAAATTTACTGCCATATTTATTGTTAAGAAGAAAACAACATAAAAAATTACCATTGTTATAAAACTAAATAAAGTTTTCTTTAACCCTCTAGCAAAACCTATAAGGATAGCGAAACCTAAGATTACATAAAAAATTAGATTTAGTTGTGAAAGAAAACTTAAATCTGTAGCTAAGAACATATACTCCTCCTTATTATATAATTATTAATTATGCTAATTATACTATATATTATTCGAATTTCAAAGTAATACGAGCAAACAAAAAGCAGTGATATTTAAATCACTGCTTTTTGTTTATTGTTTTCTAAATGTGAGCTAGAGCTTCAAGTGCTGAGGTATATTTAATACATACCGGAGCTGCGTCTCCAACAATTTCGTAATCTGAAGCATCATATGGATCTCCATTTGAAGCCATTGCGTCGGCTAAATCAACTGACAACTTAGATCTTACGATATATGAAGCAAGAACTGTTTGTTGTTCAGTATATGTTAATGCACTTAATGCTGCCGAAGTAATATCACCTGATATATCTCCACCAAGCACGTTTACAGCTAAGATGAATAATTCAGTTTCTGCTGGTGATACGATATCAGTTAATGTGTAGTATGTATCGACAACTACATCTGGTGTTAATACATCCGGAATGAACGCATTTACATTTGTATTACTCTTAATCATTTTCTCAATTGAAAGATGCATTGATACACTTTCTAGTATTTCATGAATTTGTGTTTGATTATAAGTACTGAAACTACTTGCATTAATACTAACATTGAATCCACCAAGCCCCATTACATCAAAGGCTTCGATTAACTCTATCAATTCATCTCTTTCAATCCATTTGCCAGCTACTGTAGCTATGGCAATGTCTTCTCTTAGTGCAGCAGGAATAATGAAGTCTCCTGATGAAGCAATTGCATATGTATCAGCTTGTGGTAAAATTTCACCCGACATAGTAGCTTGCATTGTTGCAGAAGCTAGTAATATAGACATATCTTTTCCGTAAATGTTAGAAATATCTAATCCCATTGAGCCGAAGCTTGTTAAACCTAACATATCAAGAGATACAAGTAAGGCTTTCATTTCTGTTGCTTCAATAAATTCAGTTCCAGAATTAGTTACTCTAATTGTAACTACTCTATTAATATCTGTATCTGGAATATCTAATGTAGTATTAATTAATTTATCAGATAGAGTTGCATGCATGATTGCTGAAACTAATAGTGTGTTTTGAGCTGTAGGATCAGCCAAGACAGTAAGATTAATTGATCCATCGAATCCTGATAGGTTACCACCAACACCTAATACGTCCATTGCGTTGATTAAACTTTTCACTTCAGTTTTAAGGATGAAGTAATTTGTTGATACAACAGCATCAATATCAATATTATCAAAATCAGTATCAGGCAAGATAATAGCCGGTGCTCCACCTAAACTTAAATCTACAATCTGATCTGTAATAGTTCTATGCATAATCGCACTAGCAAGAACGGTTGTTTGATTTGTTCCGTAATCTATTGGTTCAGATGATTTTAATAAAGCAGTTAATCCAATATTTCCATCAAATGTAGTTAAATCTCCAATAATACCTAGAACATTCATCGCGTCTAATAATGATTTTATTTCTAATTTTGTAATGAAGTCTGTTCCTAATACTAATGATTGAATTGATGTTCCTAAATCATCTGATGATG
>JAGLYJ010000071.1 GCA_023132365.1 Mycoplasmatota bacterium | reverse complement strand
TATCTATCATAATCATCTATCCTTCTAACTTTTTATCAATATAGTCTTGAATTATTTCCCAAGCTTTTTTTGAAGAAGACATTTTTCGATATCCAAAAGGAAATACATGAAACATCCCTAGAAAATTATGAACAAATACTTCATTATTTCCTTTAGCTGCCTCTGCTACATCAAGGGTATCAGATAATATAATCTCAGCTCCACCAACAAACATTAACATGTCGGTAAATTGATCGTAGCTTCCATATAATGGCGAAATATAAGGGTTTAATACGTCATATTGCCCAACATATGCGTAAACATCTAATGGTTCTGATCCAACTCCAAACATTGGGTCAATATACTTGTTTTTTTCATGTGATTCGCCATTCATAGCAAGGTTTGTCCAAGCAGACATAGTTATCAAAGCCTTAGGTAATGGAATAGAATTATCTCTTAGGTAATGAGTTACAGCAATAGCTAGTCCGCCACCAGCTGAATCTCCTGCTATAATAATATTTTCAGATTTATAACCTTGTTCTAATAAATATTTATATAAAGCTATAACTTCGTTAAATGCATTTGGAAATGGTTTTTTTGGAGCTAAACTATATATAGGTGAAACAACTTTTAAATTGTTTTTACATTTCAAATACATATAGGCATTTTTTCTGTAAAAATCGTTGTATCCGTATATATATGCTCCACCGTGAAGTTGAATTAAAATATTTTTAGGTTTTTCATCAATTCTAGATATAGATTCTACTGGTATACCACCCACATTAATTGTTTCAAATAATATATCTTTAGGGTATTTAAAATCCTCTGATAATCTAGAAGTATATAATAATTTGAAATTAATTTCTTTTCTATTTCTAATAATATCAATTCTTTGAGCCGCTTTCATTAATTTCACTCCAAGTTTATCGCTTGGTTTTTGATTATAAGTATTGTATTTAAACATAAATTCACCTTATCTAATTATATCATATTTTATCTGTTTAAAATTTCATTAATTTTTATAAATCCACTATACTAATATTTATAATAGTATATAATATTACTAGTGAAAAGAAAAAGGTGAAATTATGAAAGTTATTGAAAGGTTTCTTAACTATATAAAATTTGATACGCAATCAAAAGCTGATGTTGATGAATATCCGTCAACAAAAAAACAATTAGTACTACTAAATCATCTAAAAGATGAACTAGATAATTTAGGTATTTTAAATAGTATTGATAAATACGGTTATCTTATTGCAAGAATCCCAAGTAACATTGACAAGGAAGCCCCTAAGTTAGCTTTAGTTGCTCATGTTGATACTTCTCCTGATGCTTCAGGTGAGAATGTAAAAGCAAGAATTATAGATAATTATAACGGTAAGGAAATAGTGTTAAATGAAGAACATAACATTATCCTTAGCCCTTCAATTTTTCCTTCTTTAAAAAATAATATCGGGCAAGATATTGTTGTTACAGACGGAACTACATTATTGGGTGCTGATGATAAACTAGGTGTAGCTGAAATTATGACTATAGCTGAGTATATAGTTAATACACCTGAATATAAACATGGTGAATTAGTTTTATTGTTTACTCCAGATGAAGAAGTTGGAAATGGAACTAAGTATATTGATATCAAAAAAGTGGATGCAGATTTTGGCTATACATTAGACGGTGGAACTGTCGGCGAAGTTGCATACGAAAACTTCAATGCTGCAAGTGCAAAAGTAATAATTAAAGGTAAATCTGTACATCCGGGTTCAGCTAAAAATGTCATGCTTCATTCCGTCAATGTTGCTTATGAGTTCGATCGTTTATTACCAGATAATAAACGCCCCCAAAACACTGAAGACTATGAAGGCTTTAATCATTTAATAAGCATTAATGGTTCAGTAGAAAAAAGCCAATTAACCTATATTATTAGAAATCATAATCGAGGATTATTTGAAGATCAAAAAGAAGAACTCATAAATTCTTGTGAAGCAATTAATAAAAAGTATGGTGACCAAACATGTATTCTTGAAATACAAGACCAATATTTCAATATGAATGAAATATTAGTTAATCACAGACATATAGTAAATACTGCAATTGAATCAATTAAGGAAACAAATGTTGAACCAATAATTGAACCAATTAGAGGCGGAACAGATGGAGCTAGGTTAACATATTTAGGGTTGCCGTGTCCTAATCTAGGAACTGGCGGTTATAACTTCCATGGTCCATATGAATACGCATCAATTCAAGAAATGAACATAGCTGTTGAAATCGTTAAAAAAATTATAACTAAAACATCTCAACTATAATAATGAGCGCTATATTTAGCGCTCATTTTATTATTTAAAATCTTATATCAATTGTTGCTTTATCGTTATCCATAAAGGTTACATCAACTTCAAGCTGGACAAAAGTATTATCATACCATTTATAAGTTGCATATATATTTCCTCCAAAAACATCATCAACTAAGAATAAATCATCGTTTCCAATATTGACTTCTAAATCCATATCTGCTTCGATAATCTTAATTATCTTATGCTCAGAATCGGTATTATTGTTGTTAAATATAGTGTAGTAATAATCAGAATTATACCCATCATCAATCTGAGCACTAACATGGTACATCACAACACCATATTTAGAGAACAAGTAATATTTATCTGCTTCATTTAACCCGGTGGGTGTGTAATAACTTATTAAAATATATTCATCAAAAATGGTATCATTCCAATCATCTATTAATAGAATAACATCTCCATTTTCTAAAAATGGTGTGATGTCAACTGTCATCGATGATTCCACAACCAGAGGTGTTACCCAACCTAACAGCATTTTAGAAAATGGATTATGATCTCCACGAGCTGAATCCATCATATCTACGCCACCAAGTCCTCCGGAATTATCATAAGGATCTGAATCATAATAGTCATAATAGTCATCTAATCCAAGCATATGTCCTGTTTCATGAATAATTGTTCTCGCGTTAATATTATCAGATCCTTCAAAAAAGAAATCAGCTCCTACCCATGAAAAATATAATGGTTCAACGCCATCAAAAGAATATTCTTCGTACATAAAGATAGTTTGATAAGCCCACCAAAAATCTGAGCCTGAATAATAACTCACTGGATGGTCATAAACTATATATATACCATCAATATATCCATCATTATTTGCATCATAATCTGAATAATCTATTAAATCATCATATGCTTCTAATAATTCTAAAATCAAATCTGAATCTGGATACCCGGTTTCATATTCAGCTTCGTAATAAGATATTGGGTCATCTGTTGTATAAAATCCAAAAATATCGGCAGTCAAATTTAGTTTGCCAAATGAACTCTCCAAATAATAACTATTTAAAGATTCATAATCAATTTCTGTGTCTGATCCATTAAATGCAATATCAATATCGTTAAGAGTTATGCCACTACTAAGAGCTGGATCATCTATAAATTCAACAGCAAAAACAAGTACTTTAACATCTCCTTCCGTAGGTATACCAACATAATATAATTCATCTTGAATAAGACTTAAATTTGTAGGCACTATTGGTTCATCTGGAGATGAAGTTGTTGTTGTAGATGCTGCTGTTGTTGTAGTTGTTGATGACTCAGTGCTTGTTACTGTTGTAACCTGAGTTGTAGATTCAGTCGTAACCGCTTCTGTAGTGGTCTCAGTAACAATTACATCAGTTTCTGTTGTAGTTGACTGTATCGTAGTTGTTATGGCTACTGTTGATTGACTATCCTCACTTGTAAATTGATCAAAAAAATCACATGAAACAGCTGTAAATGTTAATGTTAAAACTATAATAAATAGTAGTATTCTTCTCATTGTTTTCCTCCAGCGAATGCTTATATTTTAACTAATTGATATGTTGCATATTCGATATTACCATCAGAATTTTGTGCTGATTCTACTACATATCCCATGAATTTAAAACCAAGCCTTCGAGCTAGTCTAATTGATGGAATATTATCTTTATGCGTCCAAATATCAAATAAAGTAAATTTTAATGTTGTATGACAATACTCAATAAGTTCTTCTAGAACCTCAATCATAAATCCTTTCCCATGATGCTCCGGATATAAGCTAAATCCAAACTCAATGGAATTTTGTCCATAATCAATGTTCCAAGCCGAAACAGTTCCTACAGGAATATCTGTCTTTCTATCACAAATCATCCAAAAGAGTGAAGTTTCTAAAAACCCTTTAAACTTATTTTGAAAGAACTGATCTAATTCATTTATATTTTTAATAATTTTAAAATCTGCATAAGGAAAATTACTTTTATCACTCAAAAACTCAAATTGATAGGAATAATCTGACTTTTTTGGGTATCTAAGTATTAATCTCTTAGTTTCTATATCCTTATAAATTAATTTATTCATGTTTAACCTCATAGCGGTATTATATGATTTCTTGACTATAATTTGTGATAAATTTCAAAATTAATTCTTCTTATTTATATAATGTGCCATTTTTTACTTCTTTAATTAACTTAAACACTTTTTGCTTAATTAAATCTCTCGTGATAACAAAATCAGATTTTGGTCCTCCACTAGGATCATCAAGCTCCCAATCATTTCTATATTTTGTAGGTATATATGGGCATTCAACTCCACAACCCATAGTTATTAATATATCCAATTTTCCAGGTATTTTATCTAGTAGTTTACTAGTGGAATAACTCATATCAATCCCTATGTCTTCCATTACCTCAATAGCTAATGGTTTAGGCGCGGGATAATTTTCTGTTCCAGCTGAATAGACATCAAATATATCGCCAGCAAGGTGTTTCATCAAACCTTCTGCCATAATACTTCTACAGCTATTATGTGTACACACAAATGCTATTACTGTTTTCATATATTACTACTCCCCTGCATTTATTAATTCCAACGTCTTGGATCACCCTTAATTGTATCTAAAAACTTCATGTCTTCTTCTAAAATAACAAAATCAAGTTGTGAGTTTTCAATAATTCTATTTTCATGGACTGATTTAGGAAGTGGGGCAACTCCTTTTTGCAATAAATATCTCAAGCATATTTGTGCTGAAGACACACCATATTTAACAGAAACGTTTTTGATGTCTTCATTTGAAAGCAGATATCCGATTCCAAGAGGTGAATATGCTTCAATAAAAATGTTGTTCACTTTGCAAAATTCAATTGTTTCAGATTGATCCATTCCAATGAAATATCCTATTTGATTAACCATAGGCTTAATTTCACAATTCTCAATTATGTTTTCAATATCTTTAGGAGCGAAGTTTGATACCCCAATGGCTTTTATTTTTCCTAATTTATAGTATTTTTCTAAAACTTTATATACGTCTACATTACCTTGTCTACAGTCTTTACCCATTTCACTCCATGGCCATGGCGCGTGAATTAAATATAAATCAAGATAATCTAATCCTAGATTATTTATTGATTCTAGAAATGCTATTTCTGCCTCATCATAATTTTTAATCTCAGCCGGTAATTTGGTTGTTATAAATAAATCTTCACGAGGTAATTTTGAATCTTTAATTGCTTTCCCAACACTTTTTTCATTTCCGTATGCTAGCGCTGTATCAATATGTTTATATCCGTTTTTTAAAGCAAGAACCACTGAATTATATGCTTCACTTCCAGATTTAACTTGCCATGTGCCAAATCCCACTTTAGGAATTTTTACTCCGTTATATAACTCGTATGTTTTTTGATATTCTTTCATTTTAATCTCACCCTTTTCATATTTTTGATTGATTCTAATAGGTTAAAATCTCTTGCTTATCAAATATATTCTATCATAATGGGTATCTTAAATGTGAATATTTGCTTGATTATCAAAGTATTTTAATTTAAAGAAAATAAGTCAATGAGATGACTTGTTATTACTTG
>JAGLYJ010000070.1 GCA_023132365.1 Mycoplasmatota bacterium | reverse complement strand
TTCAAAAGCCTTATACATAATCTCTACTAATGTATGAGATTCAATTAGCTTAGGTATTGTGAGATTTGCTTCAACTGATCCAGCCTTACGACCTACTAATAATGCATTTCCATTTGATTGTAAAATATATTCAAAATTAGTATCTTCTGCAAAATCTTCAAATGACCAATATATTGGTCTGTTACTAGGGTTAAAGTACTCATCCCACGTTTCTGGTAAAGAAGCTGCCCTAGCATAGATTGATAAGGAATCACATTGGAAGAAAGCGTTGTTTCCTACCCATGTTACAGAACTAGGAATAATAATCTCTTCCAAATTTCCATTTGTTGCAAAAGAATATAATCCAATATCAGTAAGTTGATCTGGAAGTGTAACTGAAATAAGATTTGTGTTTGAGAACAACATATAGTTACTAATAAATGTAAGTTGGCTTCCTGTTTCAAAGATAATATGTTCAAGATTATATATATATGCCAACCCTTGAGATTCAATTGATGAAACTGAAGCAGGAATAGTAATAGTACCTGTAATACCAGTTAATCTAAATGCTTGGTACTCTATTAACTGTAGAACAGATGATTCTTCAAAAGTAAGGCTTAACATACCTCCACAATCTTTAAACGCACCTCTACCTATAGAAACCACTGTGTTAGGAATCTCGATAGATTGGAGACCACTGTTTTCAAAAGCAGAGTCTTCAATTCTTATTAGATTATTTGGTAATTCAACTGATAATAAATACTGAGTATCTTTAAATTGATTTGCAGATATAGTTGTCATATCTGAAGCTAATCCTAAGGTGACTCCATTCATATCATTTGTAAATAGCGTCGAGTCAATAAAACTAGAACCCAAGGAGTATCTTACAATTTCAAGTGAAGCCGGAATATTTGGTACAAGGTCTCCAAAGAAGTATTTTAAGGTGTAATTCATTTCACTTGATATTGTAATAGAGGTTATACTAGTACAACCTTCAAATACAGAAACTCCAAAATTAGTAGTTGTATTTTTGAAAGTTATGGAAGTAAGTGCTGTACTTCCATTAAATGCATTATCTTCAACATGGGATATATTTAATCCTGCACTAGCTTCAATAATTGAGTCATTATCTAGAAAAGCATTTTCGGATATATGCGTTACTGGTATATCGTAGATAGTATCAGGAATAATAAGTGTGAGTATTGGAGTTTGTATACCTAATACTTTTGCATACCCGTCATTTAGACGATAAATAATATCATCAGTTACACCTTCCCAAATTGCTGTAACGTTAATATCAGTGTGTACTTCCCAAGAAAAAGGAGCTGTTATGAATTCGCTATCTTGTTCCCAACCAATAAAAGTGTATCCTGCCTTTGTAGGCGTAGGAAGAGTTTGTATATCATCATAAATGTAGTAGGTTTGATTGGAAACAACACTACCTGAATTGCTATCAAATGATAGAAGATATTCATGAGGTTCCCATTTTGCAAATAGTAACAGATCCTTATCAGGCATTGTGTCTCCTGATTCTATTAAATTGCCATATGTATACCATCCAAGAAAATCATAATCTTCATAAACTGGTGTTGGTAAATTGAGCACATCATTATATGATAAATTATTTATGGATTCAACATCGTTACCTCCATTGGCTAGAAAAACAATGTTATAGTGTTGCTGAGTATAGACCGCTTTACAAGTTATATCAGCTGTTACTTCTAGAAAGTCTTGATTCCATCCTATGAACTCATATCCAATTCGGTCTGGTAACATAGGTGGAACTGCACTTGTCATATATGGGACTATTTGATGTGACAACAAACTATCATCATAATCAATAAATTGAACAACGTAACTTTGTTTCTCATATTTAGCGAGAAGAATTAAATCTTCTGTTATTGAGGTAGTAGAAAAAATTTGACTGCTTGGATCATCTATGTCAGTAAACCATCCAATAAAGATATAATCTAGTTTATCGGGGGTTGGTAAAATGATTGTACTACCATATGGTATATCTTGAATTGAAGGGTAATCAGTAGTAGTATCACTAATGAATTCAACATCATAAGAATTTTGAATGTAGATTGCATTAATAACTAAATTAGAATTTACACCCGTGTAGATTTCATCCCATTCAGAAAAAGTGTATCCAGTTAATAATGGGGGATTAGGTGCTATTGCATCTTGGCCATTAGTTACCCAAACAATATCTATTAATTGGCCATTATGACCCATAAACTTTACTTTATGAGCAAAAATAACACCAAGGTTTGTAGTTTGATCATCTGTATAAGTAATAATTAACTCCCCATCATTGTTGATTTCTACTAGAGAGATTCCAATACCAGTAATTTGGGCAAGCGTAATAAGTTCTTGCCATTCAAGATCATCAGTATATCTCCATTCTATTGATGTAGATGTTGCTTGCAATTCAACTTCTTTGCCATCAGTACCGATTACCTGACCAACATCTTGTGTAGATAAATCAGAGAAGGTTAATATCAGGTGGCCTAGATAATTAAGACTAGCATCAGTGATTGATAACCCATCTTCACCTGAGATAGATTCAAGCCAAGCCTCATAAGTTGCTGGTACATCATCTGAAGGCAAAGCCAATTGATAAATAAATAGTAATTTTGTTTTTAGTTCATCATAAACAAAATTAATAGAAAGAGTCGCTGTCAAACCCAAATATTGGACTTGTAATTCCTTTAATCCCAGAGTGGATAACAGTGCTAAATCTTCTTGAGATAACATCGATTCATTAAGTGAGATTTGACTAGTAGACTCATCATCATATATGATGGTAAGACTAATTGTTGATAAATCGAAAGTGTCTGGATCATATTGCTCTGAAACCGTCGACTCATTAATTTCAATTGAAACGGGATTGATATCCGTAGAATCATTACATGAAAAAAGAGCAAATGTAAGAAATATACTAATTAAAACCAAAAAAACATGATTTTTTCGCATCATGAAGCCTCCTATAATATTTATATTTACGTGAAAATCATTCAAGATGTTCTTAGTAATGAATGAATTCTAGCTTCTTTGATATTATAATTTTTTTGAAGATTAATCAATAGGATAGTCAATATTTATCTTTTCACTGGATTGATATGATATGTAAATGTTGATTTAATTTAAAAAAACTAAGATTTAGATCTCAGTTTTTTATGTTGAAATTGGGAAATGATTTATCTGCAACCTCTTTTAAACTCGTAGGAAATGTATGAGGTAAAGTTTAAGTATTTAAGAGTTTTTGTACCCAATCCAAATTATTATGAAATATGCAATTGTTTTAGGCATCATAAATGCTCCTAATAAAGGAATAAATCCGCTACCTAAAATTACAATAATGTAACAAACAAATGATACAATAATCCAATATGCCATTTGTTTGAACATGTGGTATTCTGGATTTTTAGATTTTTTAATAAATATAGTTGTAATAATGATTCCAATCAACGCAAAAGGTATATTTCTAAGAATTCCATAAAATAAATCATTACCATTATTTACCCAATCGTTTCCTGGCAAAGCGAGAAATACAAATCTAATCGCAATTAAAATGGCTAATGTTAGGAAAACTCTTTTATTTTTGTCGTTTGTTATTATTGAATAGTATAAATAAATTAGATAATAGAATATGGTCATAGTAATACCTGTTAATAATTTACCGATGCCTAATGACGTCTGATAGTCATCAAGTCCAGTCGTCAGATGTCCTATGATTCTAGGGATTAGGTGGAAGGAATCTCCAAAGCCAAGCAAGAGCCCCATTATACCAAATACAATTACAGCTTTTTGCTTTTTGATTATTCCTTTGCGAATAATCAATATAGAAATAATAATTACAGATAGTAAATAGATAATGTCGAAAGCTGATTCAAAATAGTTCATTGTTCTCTCCTTATAATGTTGTTAAAAGTTTTTTAAGTATGTTGTAAAATGTTTCAAATTTATATGTTTCCATTGTGATTAAGGAAACGAGATTATTACAAATGAAGTCAGCTAAAATAGTAGCTTCATTTGGATCTATATTTAAAGTTGTCAAGGAATCATTAATGATAATTGATTGAAAAATGGTTTGTGCATTGTTATGATGTGCTTTGCCAACTTTTCTAAAAGAAGAAGATAGCTCTTTAGATAAAATTAAGTAATTAAACCTTTTGCTGTATGTAACTAATTCTTTATGATAAAATTCAATACGTTCTAAAAAACCATATGATTGATTGACATTCTCTTTTATGAATGTAATATAACTTATCCAAAAATCTCTTGTAATGTCTACAAGTATGTCGTTTTTATTGCCATAATATTTATATATTGTACCTATACCGATATTACATCTTTTAGAAATCATTCTTATACTAAATTTCTGAATGTCTTCAGATAGAATTATTTCTAGTGCAGCTTTGTATATAATTTCCTTTTGATTGTTTAATTCAACCATTCAAATCACCTCACTTGAACACTGTTCGAGACCCATATTAATACAATTAATGCTTTTTGTCAATCTATATTTTAAAAAACAGTAAGTGATGTTTAATTCTTAGTTCATTTTTTTAATAGTTATGTTACAATGAGAAGACTATTATTAAAAAGAGGAGAAATTTATGTATTGTACAATTTGCGGGAGTATGTTGGAATTTAAAAGCATAGACAAAGAAGGAGATATTCCTTTCTGTAGAGACTGTAATAAATTATTTTTTCCTAAGGTTAATCTTGCTATGATAGCGATCCTAACTAACATGAAGAATCAAATTTGTTTAATTAATCAAAAAGGGAGTAACGAATACAAAGTTCTAATAGCGGGTTATATTAAGTCAAGAGAAACCCTTGAAGAATGTGTGAAAAGAGAAATTTTAGAAGAAGTAGGAATAGATATTATTCAATGTGATTATTTAAACAGTCACTACTATGAAAAGAGTGATGTATTAATGGTTGGATATCATGCTTTAACAAAACAATATGATTTTAAAATTGATGACAATGAACTTGATAACGCTAATTGGTATGACCCAAGTGATGCAATTGGAAGAATTAGAGAAGGATCCATCGCTTATTTGCTAGTCGAACAATATCTAAATGTTTTGAAGATAAAAAATGTTTAAGTAATTTTGTTGAGAACTCTACAGGAATACTAAAAGAAAAATACCTTCAGGAAGGTATTAAAGATTATAGTAAAACTACTTAGATATTGTAAATTAGAATTAATAGAAATAAATGTAACCATAGATGTAAACACTATAAAAAGCCCTGTTGGGCTTTTTCTTTTGGGTCATATATGAGCTGATATTTGAAATTAATTATTAACGTATTCAAATAATGAAGCAAAAGTGAATCCGAATTAATCCGTAAATTTATCCACGCTAAAAGATATAGTATTTTTTGTCTTGGTGGGTATAATTTATTTCTTGTTTCTAGTATCTTCCGAAATTACTTGGATTGCAATTTTTCCGATTGTTTTATTTGAAATAAAATAATCAAATGCAGCTTTTGTTTCTTTTAAGTTGAATACTTTATCAATGTAAGGGACTACCTCTTTGTTTTTCAACAACTCAGCTAAAGTATCTAGATCGCTTTTTACTATTTTTGCTACATATGTCTTGAACTGTTTATTCCCTTTTTTTCTCATGAATGGGTTGTATGTTGTTACTTGCATAATTTGCTTCATATGTCCACCAGAGACCACATATATTCCGTTATCTTTTAGAGCATCTCTATATCTAGTTAGATGATTATATCCATTACAACCAATTATTACATCATATTTGCTGTTATCTTTATCCCATTGTTCTTTGGTATAATCAATAATTCTATCTGCTTTAGATGCTTTTGCAAGTTCTATGTTTCTAGTACTGCAGACTGCAGTGACGTTAGCTTTTAAAGCTTTTGCTA
>JAGLYJ010000007.1 GCA_023132365.1 Mycoplasmatota bacterium | reverse complement strand
TCTTCTTGCAAATATGTTCCATAATCAAAGATATAAGCTAAAATCAAGATTAACGCACCCATCAATACAGATTGAAAATGGATAGAAAAATTAAATGTAGCTTCATAAACTTTTAAAGTATTTACCAAATCCATAAAGAACCATCCACCTATTGATGGAAGTACAACTGAAGAAACTAAGAATGCAATTCCCAAAACTTTTAAAAACTTTGCATTTTTTTCATTGAATGGGCTTTTATTTCTAATGTTGTTCATGATTTTACGAAGTTGAATTTGAATGAATTGAAAGAAAAACAAATTTATTCCAGCCATAAATATTAATAATAGAATTATCTCTTTAGCATTTACTATGCCTGTTAATCCACCATCACTAATACTATTCAAAACGTTTATTGTTCCTATATCGATGTTTTTAAGATTTTCTAAATTAAAATCAAATAGATCAGCAGGTAAAAATAGTGTTACTAAAAACCCTACTAAAATTATAATCAATAAAACGTATATCGCTCTTACACTCCACTTTAAGAAAATATGCACTACCTTAATCATTGAATCAAAGAATTTTTTATTAAATGTTCTACTCATATTTATCCCCCCTTACACATTCATAATACACTATTAATTTATGTTTGTCAACACTTTTTTATCGTTTATCGATATTTTTTTATTGTTTAATGTTTATAACTAAAATATCCATAATATATATAATCAAAAAATCACTATCATTTAGATAGCGACTCATTGTAATATTTTGAATTGTAACTTCCTATGCAGTTCTATTAAATCCTTTTGCAATCAATATAATTCCTAAAACTATTTCATTTAAAGCAAGTGGAATATTCATCGCAATATATATAGGTGATAAAGGTTCAAATCCAAATAAAACCATATATGATGCAGACATATATATTATGCTTGCTGCTAATCCCCAAATAGAAAGCCATCTTGGTACTAATCTAGTTTTGTATAAAATATAATAAAGAATTAATGCTGCGACACTAAATACTACCATGTCTAGAGAAACATGCCCTAGCCAATCTCTAATATCCAATAGTATTCGACCGGTATTACTTATAAAAGATATATCAGTATAACCTTTTGATAAAGTAATTAAAGTAAGTAATATTACTGAAGAAACAATAAAGATGAAGCCTTCAATAAATCTTAATCCTACATATCCTAACGCTAAACTAGGATGTGTTTTCTTTAATACAGGATAAAATGCTAATGATATCATCATTACACTAAGTGACATAAACATGGTTAACATTGCACCTATTTTAATAGAGTTCTCATTATTTGATATAACTGTAAAATCTAAGTCTTGAATATGTACCTCTGTTAACGCCAACCCAATTGCCCCAAATATTATTGCTAGTATAAACCCTGCCCCAGCAAAAATTGCTAATTTTCTATAATTTTTCATAAAATACCCCTCTTATCTACTTATATATTATAGAAGATACTTATTATCTCAATATATTTAAATTATTAAATTATTATTAAATTATTGAAATTTTCGTATTATAAGAAATATAAAAAAGACATCAGCAAATCACTGATATCTTATGATATATTTTCTATTAAGCTGCATGGTTTTTAATTATCTTTATTTTCTACTTCAATATTTGATGACTCAAGTGCTTTTTCTATATACTCACCAATATCGTTTTCTAATTCTTCTGATTCAACATTACTTTTTCTATTCTTAATTGCTTTACTTATAATATTTTTTATATCTTTTGGATTAAATTTAGATTTATTAACAATAATTTTCTTGGATTTACTACTTCTTTTCCAACTTCTAAATAATATCCAATAAACTAGAAATAAAATACCAAAAGGAATTGCTATCGCAAGAACTATTGCTATTATTAAAATAATAACAAGGAAATAGAATATAGTTAGTAAAAACTCTAAAATAAACATCAAATCACCTCAATAATATCTTCTATATAATTATTATAACATATTCTTTATTGCTATAATAATTCATAATTTATTATAAATTAGTTAAGCATGTTTATGATTCTATATGCAGACAAAAACATATATAAAAAAGAGAGTTTTGATTCTATTTTTTATTAATATACTATTTATAATATAAAGTACAGTTATCTATCTGCATATATATTGATGACCCCTGTTCAAAAACCATACCAATCCAATTCAACAATCCAATTAATATTCCCAGGCATTTTATAATCTATTCTCCTAATTCTATCTAGAATTATTATAAAACTATCCGTAATTACTCTATATTTAAGGATTCATTTTTTTTATTGTTTAAATATATTGTTTTTCTTGATCTAATAGCTGACACTATAAAAACTGTTAATGCATAAATTCCTATTACAAACATAATACTATCTTCATAAACATGAAACTGAGGAATTTGAATAAGGGGAGGAAAAGGAATAGCCCATATTAACAGAAGAATATATAATGGTATATTTACTTTTCTGTGCGAGTTGGTTAAAAGTATTAAAGCTAACGCTGCTGTTGCACAAGGGAATGTTCCTGGAAAAATAAGTTCATCTATTGAACGCCCAAATATAATACCTAAAAGAGGATAACAAAAGACAATAAGAAGAAAACCAATTGTTGCCCACTTTCTTAATCCACATTTATGAAATGTCAAATCGGATTTTTCTGTAAATATATCAACTATAAAAAGAATACCAATAGCGATAAACAACATCCCCTGAATTTGTTTTAATGGTGATGGGAATCCTTTACCTAGAATGATAAAAAAACCACCACCTATCCAAAGATTACATAGGCCTAAATATGCCTTCATTAACATATTTGATTTTGTTTTCGAACCAAACAACAGAAATATTACTGCAACAATTCCAATTATCATTACAATTATTTGAGTTGGATAAATACTTTGACCATAATTTCGAATTACATTCCACCAATCTTGTGAACTTATCATAAACATCACTCCTTATTGTTAACCTGGTTAACTTTATTTATATATTTTTTAAACAGCATGTTTCTGCTGTCTAATTAAATATTGATTTAATTCAAGTCTTTATTGTTTAATTTTTCTGCGCACAATACCAAATCAACTAAGAATGATTCTAAAAATTCAATTTGATCATCTTCAAGATGTGATAAAAGATTATATATTGATTCAAAAGTCTTTTTACTAAATTTTTCATGTGCATTATAAGCAATGGTGCCCTTTTCTGTAAGCGCGAAAACAACTTCTTTATTATTATTAAATAATTTACTCTTAGTAATTAAATTTTTCTTAAGCAATTTGGCAATAAATTTTGAAGTTCCACTTTTTGAAATATTCAATCGTTCTGATAAGTCAGTAAGATTTATTTTTATATGGCTTCCAATTGCCTGTAAAGTGTGTATTTCAGAATGATACAATAAATCACCAGTACCAAATTTTCTCGGAATTCTTTCAAATTCTTTAAATGCTTCTAATGATTTAAAATACAATGCAATTACATTTTCATAACTTTTCATTTTATCACCACATTTATTGTACACCAGGTTAACATTAAATGTCAAGGTTTTTTAAACTATAATTGTTAATAAGTGTTAATCTCATAAAAAAAATAGCTCCCTTCATCAGAGTGGTTTGGTTAGTATACCATGTCTCCAACTTATGAAAGCTATTTCAGGTAAATTTGGTGGAGCTGAGAGTCCCTGAGGCGTACCCGTATCAAATTCAATGATGGATAGGTTATAAAACTAGCTAAAGCCACAACTTTCAATTGATTTTATCTGGTGAATTTAAAAATCAAAAGAACTAAAAATTCTATTTTTATTGTAACAACTAATCCTAAAATATATAATGCATTATCAATTTGGCATTATTCAAAATTGCACCCCTCGAAAATAACTATACAAACAAATTTTTAGTACTGTTCATTGTATTATAGTAATTGCAAATTATCATTCTAAATGAACACTCTATCTAAATAATATTTTCTAATGTACTAAAACCAAGTTTTTTGAATTATTAAATTTCCATACAAATGATATGCATATTGCGAAGATATCATAATAAAATCTCCCGCTTTACACTCCATATCATTAATCTTTCCTATCCCCTCTAATATAACAATATAATCTCCATGTTGATGAGCTTTACAGACTCTCTCCTCAAATACATCCACAAGTTCATAACTAAAAAATTCATTATTATGTTGTCTTCTAACCACATTGTCAGGGATATTAACACATTCAACTGATTCTTTAATATGTAAAGTCCTCAACTTATTGTTAAAATCTAAGCGCTTATAATCAAAAACTCTAAAAGTAATATCTGAGGATTGTTGAACTTCTAATAATATTGTATTACTACATATTGCATGAATTGTTCCAGAATCAATGTAAAAATAATCTCCATTTTGTATTTTGAATTTATTTAATAGTTTTGTGTAATTCCCTTCATTAATTAAATTAACATACTCTTCTTTTGTTTTTGCATGATGTCCAATAATAATTTCAGTATCTTTTTCAGAATCAATAATATACCAACATTCTGTTTTTCCTAATGAATCATATTTTTTAGCTTGGTTATCGTTAGGATGTACTTGAATACTCAAATCTTTTTTAGCATTAATTATTTTCACTAAAATTGGAAACTCTTCTCCCTTATAGTTTCCAAACAATTCTCTATGTTTATTAAATAATTGAGAAAGCTTATACCCTTTAAAATACCCATTTAGAATAGTGCTTTCTCCATTTTTATGAGCACTTATTCCCCAAACCTCACCACAATTATTACTAGTATTATAATTAAATAACTTTTTTAATTTATTCCCGCCCCAAACTTTATCAATAAATATTGGTTTTAAAAACATTATCATATTAATACTCCCTTATTTATCCTTACTTCATTTGTGAAACACTACTTCTAAATTAATACATTTTAATTATGAAATAATTATTTTGAAATAGAACAACAGTTGCTAGTTGTTTTTATATTCATCCTTACCTAATTCTAAAGCTATATATAGTATTATTAAATCCTTCAATTCTCTTGGATTATATCCTGTAACTTTCCAAATCTTATTTAAACGATATTGCAATGTGTTCTTATGAATATATAATTCTTTGCTAGCACGTATAATCGAGCCATTATTTTTTATATATTTTTGAATTAAATTAGTTGCATCCTCACTTTCTCCTTCAGAAAAATTAACTAAAATACGATTAGAAAAATTATTAGTAACATGACTTGAAAATCCAAAGAATAAGAATTCTAGTGATGATGAGTCAAATTGTTTTATTTCTCTACTCCTCTTGTTAATAGCAAGTTCAACTACTGTATCTGCCTGTTTAAATGCATTCTTAATATCTGTTTCACTATTTATTTTTTCAGAAATACCTACTGTAATTCCGATTTCATATTTTTTTTCAACATATGTTTTTATTGTATTAACCTTCTTAATAAACCTTTTAACATCAGTAAGTTGAGTTAATATTAAAAATTTGTTTTGAAATCTTGCAACTAGATCATGATAATGAACTCTTTTCTCAATACTATTATATATTAAATTTGACACTTCAATATTCGACGAATCAAAATGATCAAGCTCACATACTGCAAAAAAAGAGAAACTATTCGAGTCATAACCTAATTGATTCATTTTTTTTGAAATATCCTCTATAAGAGTTTTATCTTTAGTAACTAATTCCATTATAATTCGATTGTTTTCTCTCTTAAATTGTTTTTGAGTATTCAAAAATTGTTCTTTAATTAATATTTCTGACATCTTAACAATAATATTAGAAAATTGAGTTATTTCCTTTTCAATACCTGTAATTCCCACAATCGCTATTAAATCCTGTTCAAAATATACTGGAAGATTAATTCCTATTTTAGCACCTTCATACGCTGAACTACTCTTAATAATCAGTGGCTCTCCTGTTTTGGCAACAATTGTTGCCCCTTCGTGAAAATTACCAACTCTTTCTTCATCTGAACTTGCAATAATAGTTCCATCAGGCGAAATAAAATTTATATCTTCATTAATAACACTTTTTAAATTTTTGATAATCTCATTGGCGTGTCTTGTACTGATTTCCATGAAAATAATCACCTCTTTTCTATACCGATTATAACATATTGAATATGAAATAAAAAGAGGGTGACAACACCCTCTTTTAATATAATTATCTAATTCTCTTTTCCGTTTCTATGTCAAAGAATGCTATTTTTTCACTGAATCCTAAATCTATTTCTTCATTTGTTTTAAGAGTTAAAATATTTGAAACTACTTTGATTTCTTCTCCACCAACAAATATATTTATAACAACATGTGATCCTTGAGGTTCAATTATATTGCATTTTACTTTTAATATTCCTTTTTTATTTATAGTAAAATTCTCTGGACGCACTGCAAGTATGATTTCTTTATTTATATATTTATTTTTTAGAGCTTTTTTATATTTGTTTTTAACTTCTAGTTCAAAATCACTATGTATAACAAATATTTTATCTTCTCTTTCTTTAACTTTTACTGTTAAAAAGTTTGAAGGTGGTGATCCTATGAATTTTGCAACAAACATTGATTCACTATCATGATAAATCTCGTTTGGTGTCCCAATTTGCTCAATATATCCATGATTCATTACAACAATTCTATCAGCTAAACTTAAAGCTTCAGACTGATCATGTGTTACAAAAATTGAAGTTGTTTTTAATTCTTGATGAATCCTCTTTAAATCTGTTCTCATAGAAACTCTTAATTTCGCATCTAAATTTGATAAGGGTTCATCCATTAGGAAAAGTTTGGGCTTTATTGCAATTGCTCTTGCTACTGCAACCCTTTGACGTTGTCCACCTGATAGATTATTTGGATAACGATTTAGATACTGATAAATATCGCTTATCTTCGCTACCTCTTTTACAGTTTTATCTATCTGTTCTTTTGATATTTTTCTTAGTTTAAGTGCATAGGCAACATTATCATAAACTGTCATGTGTGGCCATACAGCATAACTCTGAAAAATCATAGAAATTCCTCGGTCTTTAGGCTGATAATCAATTATCGATTCACCCTCAAGTAGAATATTACCTTCAGTTACAGATTCAAGTCCAGCAATCATTCTCATTATTGTTGATTTACCGCATCCCGAAGGACCAAGAAAAACAATGAATTCTTCTTTATCTACTTTTAGATTAAAACTCTTTACTGCTTCAATATCTTTCCCATACACTTTTTTAAGTGCAGCTAATTCCAAATATGCCATAATATTTCTCCTCTCACCTCAATCAACCCCACATCTTGTTGATATAGTTTTTTAATAAAAATGTAAATGCTAAAGCTGGAAGTATCAGCAATATAGCACCAGATGCTGCATAATGTATTGACGCTGATCCACCCATTGATTTATAAATCAACAATGCCAATGTCTCATTATTATTAGTCAATAGCAAAGATACTGCTGTATCATTCCATGCAGTAATGAACGCATACATTGATGAAGCAGCAAATGCAGGTAGAACTAATGGAAAAGTAATTTTCTTGAATGTCTGAATTTTTGATGCTCCAAATACTAATGAAGCTTCTTCAAATTCTGGATTAACACTCATAAAAATACTTCTAGTTATCCAAGCTGTTAATCCAATATTTGGTATTGAGTATATTATTGCTAGTCCTAACATTGTATCATACATTCCAAACTTAACAAGTAAGACCGCCATTGGAACAGATATAGAAACAGCAGGGAACATTCTAACAACTAAACTACCTAAACTTATTGCGTCTTTTCCCTTTATTTTAGTTCTAGCAAGTGCATATCCAATAGAACCACCAATACTCATAGAAAGTAAAATAGTTATTGCAGCAGCTTGAATACTATTAACTAAAGCCGCACTAGCACCATCAAATACTTTGAAGAATTTCCCAAAGTTATTAAATATGTCTTTATTATAATTTAAGTAGATTATATCTCCAGTATTCCTAGCAACAATAAAGTCTTCTTCAATTTCTTCTTCAGTTTTTGAAATATTTAAATATGTGATTAAATAGGTCTCAATTTTATCAAATTTGGAGCTGTAAGTTAATTCTTCATATTCACCACTAAATGATTTTCTAGATATAATATAATATGAGCTCTCATCATCCCATTCAATACTTAAATCATGAGATAACACTGGTAGAACCCGTTTTGGAAAATCATTAACCTCAATTGCACTTGATATTGAAATATTTATTAAATACATCATTGGAATTATGACTGCAAATGCTATAAATGTTATAGCTAAATAAAATAATGTTTTTTTACCAGCGCTATTCACTTGTACCACTCCAATCTTTACCTTTTGTCAGTTTTATAAATATGTATGCAGTAATAGATACTACAGCTACCACAAATACTGAATAAGTTACAGATAATTTATATGAGTAAACTCCTAAGCGTACTTGATCTGTATAGAATACGATTCTTTCTAGCAAGAAAGGTACATTATTAAATCCAAAGATCATAACACTGATTAACCATACTTGAAGTCCTGAGATAATTCTGAGTAGTAATGCAGTTATAATTGTTGGTTTAATGATAGGAATAACAATATCTTTTAGTGCTTGGAATCTATTAGCACCAAAAATTCTTGCTGCTTCGCTATATTCTTCATTAAAGTTTTGAAGTCCAGCTAATAAAATTATCATAACAGATGGAAGAACTGTCCAAGTATCTATAAGAATAATCATAAATACAGCTTGTAATCCCGATGCTTCTTTCCAAATAATTGGACCTTCAGCAATTCCTAATAACTCAATTAAATTTTGAAGTCCAGTTACTGATAATAATGAATTAATCCATCCGCTCTCTACAAGTCCAGTATTCCATAAAATACCAACTGCAGAAGGAGGTATTGCCATTGGAATTAACATAATAAATAGAAACCACTTTGAACCTTTGAAATTCCTATTTATTAGTAATGCAAACATTAATGCAAATATGAATTGTAAAAATAATGAAATAACTGCAAAAATAAGTGTATTTCTAAATGCTTCTCCAAATAAGGGATCATCAAACATCATTTTAAAGTTTTCAAGACTAAACCCACCATCAATTGAAGTAAAACTTTCGATTAAAGATAATGAAACGGGTAATAGCCAGAAAAATGTATAAAATAATAATGCAGGCACCAAAAACATATATGGTGATTTAAATACTGATTTTACAGTACCTTTTTTGTTTTTTTCCATAAAGTCACCTCTTTTTTGTTTAAATAGGTACTTAATTTTACTACTCTTAGAAAAGTTGAGGAAGGGAATCCCTTTCTCAACTTCTCAGTAGGAGAGTAAATTACTATTAGTTGTTATTTCTTCAAGTCTTCTAAATTTACTTGTTCTGCATCTAGCTTTTCTTGTAAGTTAGCAAGAGTTACAGAACCATCTAATATTCCAGCAAATATTCTATCATAAGAACCTTTTAAATCTCCCCATGAAATATATTCAGGAATCATTTGTAATCCTTCTACATTAGCATTAGAAATAGTTGCTAACCCCATTTTGATAACGTAGTCTCCAGGATCATCTGTTAAAACTGTAGTTGCTTCTAAGATTGTTGGAATTGTTCCTAAAGCTGCATGAACAATTTGCTCAGGTGCAGTCATCCATTTGATGAATTCTTTTGCTAAATCTTCATTAGGTGCATTTGCAACAACACCTATTCCATGTCCACCGACAATTGAACCAGCAGATCCGCTTGTTCCTGTAGGTCCAGGGAATACTTCATATTGTGCAGGTGCAGCAATATAAGCTGTAGCAAGAGGCGCCATTAATTCAAATGCTAATTTAACTGATCCTGATGCCATTAAATCAGAACTTACATTTACTGTAGTACTTTCAGGATGAATATTATCTTTCATTAATATAACATCTTGCCATGCTTTTAAGTTTCCAGCATCATTCATGATTGGATAAGCCCCACCATTTGATAAAGCCATTCCACCAATTTGATAAGTTAATTGTGAAGTAGGTAATCCTTTAAAGAAAATACTGTTTCCTCCAATTGCAGCTCCCCAAGCAGCATAATCTTCCCAAGTATAATCCCCAGCAAGAATATCAGCTTCTGTTACGCCTGCAGGTAATGAAGTAAATGCTGATTTATTTGCATAAGCCAAATATACATCTGAGTTAATAGGGAAGAAAAATCTAAATTCGCCTAATTTTGTAGAACCATCAAAAGTTGTTAAGAAAGTTCTATCATCCATCTCGATTTCTAAATCAGTGCTATCTTTAATATATCCTGCATCGATATACTCAGACATTGTACCAAAATGCGAAATAACTAAATCCACAGAATAGTTTTCAGCTATTTGTTCAGAATGAATTTTTGTAAATGTATCTTGTGCTTGTCCAAGAGTTTCAAATTTAATTGTTACATTATGTTCTTCTTCAAATGCATCAAAAATATATTCTTGATAAACTTCTTTTTCAATTACTTCTCTACCAAAGTCAGAGTAAATTACAAGTTCTGTTGGTTCTTCATTATTACATGCTGATAGTGTAAATACAGCAAATAGTGCGATAGTAATTATTAATATTTTTTTCATTTTAAATCCTCCTAATTTTCATATAATTAATTATAGCATTTTGCACCGGTTTCTTATATATTCTATAAGACAAAAAAGCATAATATATATTATTAATAGTTGGTTTGCATAATAAAAAATACAATGATTTGGTGAGATAGCCAAATTATTGTATTTTGTTAGAGTTAATCAATATCCACATATATTTATATGGATTAAGTACAATATTGTTTCTGATAACTTCATTTGAAATTAAATCAGTTCCATCAATTTTATGATTAAGTGATACTTTTTCATCTGACACATTAACCAAAACTAATACCTTCTCTTTTGATGTATGATTTTCTCTATAAATTGAAAATACTCTTTTATCTAGACTAAGTACTTCTTGAGAAGCAGATGGAGAGAAAGCAGAATTGTTTTTCCTGATTTCTATTAATTCTAAATATTTTTTTAATATAATTGATCTATCTGAATTAGAATTCAATTCAGAAATTATTTTATCAACATTTAATTTTTCACGATTAATTCTTCTATTAATCCCAGATTTTTCTACACCTTCATAATCATTTCTTGATCCTAGTAAACTATGTATATATATTCCAGGCATTCCTATTACACTAAGTAATATTAACTGAGATGCAATAAATTTATAAATTCTATCTTCATCATTGTTTTTACTAGTCATTAATGCATCCTGAAAATTAATATTTAACTCGTAAGGCATCTTTGATCCATCGGAATTATTTTTATAATTAATCTTACCGCCATTTGCAAGTACATTATCTGCAATAAGTTGTCTCTCTTCATTAGTTAATATTCCTTCAGTTGGTCTTAATCCAATGCCATCATGACTTGCTAAAAAATTAAAATATGAGGTGCTATCTGTTAAAGGAGTCTCCTCTAAACTTTTTGCCCAAACACTTAGTTTCGTTGCATCCCCTGTAATAAATGAAAATAAAGTAAGTGGTGGAAGTGGAAATTGATACACCATTTGCGCTTCATTATATCCATTTCCTAGATAGCTTATATTCTCTAGATGTGGAACATTTGTTTCTGAGATTATTATGGTACCTGGAACACATTGATCTAGTACTTCTCTCATAATTTGAATTAGTAAATGTGTTTCCTTTAAATGAATACAAGTAGTTCCTGGTATTTTCCAAGCAAATCCAATTGCATCGAATCGAATAAATCTCGCTCCTTTTTTTGCATACATAACTAAAATATCTAAAATATCCAAAAGAACTTTTGGATTCTTAAAATTTATATCAACTTGATCTTCACTAAAGGTTGCCCAAATATTTTTTGTTCCTTCTGAACTCTCAAATGGATAGTATAATGGCAATGCTCTTGGTCTAGTAACAGAACTATAATCAAAATTATCAGAACACTCTATAAAATAATCACTATATCTTTTATCACCCTTAAGATATCTTTGAAACCACTCACTTGATACTGAAATATGATTAATTACAGCATCAAACATTAAATCATAATTCTTCGACAGTTCAATAACATCATCCCATTTTCCTAAATCAGGATTAATTTCTTTATAATTAGTAATACTAAATCCATCATCAGATGTATAAGGATACATTGGCAATAGATGAACTGCGTTTATATAACCCAGTGTATATTCATTTAAAAATTTATTTAATGTCTTTAGTGGATTTTCATTATCTTTAATTATAGAATCTCCATAAGTAATCAACATTATATCATTTTCTGTAATCCAATCATTTATTATATTTGTCTTTTTTAGTTTAATGAAACTTTTTATTTCGTTAAACACTTCTTCTGATTTATTTCCATATAGTACTTCGAGCTTATTTAAGATATTATCCATACAATTACCTCAATCAATCTTTAAATCTCTAATCATTTTAGTAAAATATTTTGCTGGATTCCCTGTTGATTCTTTCATTGTCGCATATTTTGGAACTATAGCCATTACATTATCTAAATAATCACATTTAGTATCTTTTTCAATTAGTGCAAAAACACCAATAACTTTCTTGTTATGCTTTTTAGCAAGTTTAGCTAAACCAGAAGGTGCTTTTCCGTATTTTGTTTGATTATCTAGTTTTCCCTCACCAACAATTAGAACACTAGACTTTTTAATGCTTTCTTCTAGATTTAGTAACTCAATCATCATTCCAATACCACTAGATATCTCAGCATTTAAGAATGCTAAACATCCAAACCCAATTCCACCTGCAGCTCCTGCTCCATTTTCATTCGAGAAATCTTTTCCAAAATGTGATTCTACAACTTTAGAAAAGCTCTTCATATTTTCTTCTAGCAATTGTACTTGAGTTTGATTAGCTCCTTTTTGAGGAGAATATATATATGCACTCCCATTTTTGCCAAGCAATGGGTTCTTTACATCACTGGCTATTTCAAATTCAATGCCACTAAGTACTTCTTGAAGTTTTGTAATATCAATTGATGTTACTTTTCCAATTAGTTCACCATTCATTTTATTTACAATTAGTTTACCTTCATTATAGAATTTAACTCCTAATGTTTGAAGCATTCCTGAACCACCATCGTTAGTAGAACTTCCACCTACACCAAGAATAATTTTTTTAGCTCCTTTTTTTAGAGCGTCTTTAATTATCTTCCCAACACCACTTGTACTTGTAAGAAGTGGATTTAGTTTGTCTTTTCGAATCAAAGAGAGCCCTGCGGCACTGTTCATTTCAATATATGCTATATCATCTTTTAATATATATTCACATAAAATGCTATCACCAAGAGGCCCGAAAGTCTCAACCTTAATTGTATCAACAGAAAAATGAGATTTTATAGAATCAATAAACCCTTCACCACCATCAGATATCGGGATAGAATTTACAATATGACCTTTTTTTTCTAATTCTTGTTTAATGATTAATGATATTTCTAATGAAGATATTGTTCCTTTAAATGAATCAATCATTGCTACAATGTTCATAAAATCACTCCTTGTATAATCTTTGTATATTATATATTAATTTTACACATTTCTTATTCTTTCTCTTTTTAAATCATATTTATTAACAATACTAGCGCCATAATAAAGATAGACACGTCTGAGAAAAACACTTTTATTAAATGCTATCAAACCGCTTTTTAGGCTTGTAGTAAATCTGCTTATGGCATGTAATTTCTTACCTAGTTATTATTTGAATTACCATTACCCTCTCATGAATTAGCTACTTAATAAGTTTGCATTGATATTACCAAAGAACAAATCAAAGTATATTAGAAACTTTAATCAATCTCTTAGTATATCCTTAAATGCTCCTAATAATCATAGAAAGAACATAGCATATTGAAACCCAAATACTTGAGATATTTTCTGATATTTTTTACAAAAATGTTATATATGTTTTAGAATCTACAGGTATTTGCTTAGTTCACATCACTGCTTACATATATAATAATATAATATTTGCAAAACATAGTATATATTACATAAAATATACTTTTCAACTTTTAGTTCATATAATTGTTATATATAACATAAATCTGTAAATTTGTTTCAAAAAAGTGATGAAAATATCTTTCAACACTCTTAAACTATAAACATTTTAACAAAATTGTAAAATCATACTTTAGAAAGTTAAAAAAGCATATTTAATAATTCTACCAAAAATTCAATTGAATAATGCTTTTTACCTAAATTGAAATTTTCTTCTACGTCTATAACTCTTTTTTCATTATTAAATAAATAATCCAAAACATTATTAGAAGCTTCAGCTATAACTGATTTATCAATTTTTACAAGCCCATTTTCATATTTTTCATATTCATTTCCTAAAGAAATATAATTGAATCCATTTGGTGCTATATCTTTTTCAAAAACACTATACTCAAACACTATCATAGGTTTTTTAGCAAATAGTCCCTCAAGGAATTGATTTCCCCATCCCTCATAGATACTTGGATATGAAACAATATCAGCATAGACATATGCATCCCATAATGAATATACTTTATTTTTATCTACAGTGCTTCTAGTATGTCCTACTTTTGAGGGATCAATAACCATTTTCACATTCATATTTTTGGCATACTTTATTATTCTGTTTTCATAATCATTTAATCCTTCATGGAGGCCTACAACAAGCAATACAAGTCTAGTCTTCTTTGTAACTATTCTTCCATCATACATTGTTTTACCAATTAATGAAGCTAATTTGTTGTTCAAATCACTTATTAAAGAGATTGTCAATTCAATACTTTTTCTATTAGTTACTCTAGTTGCCTGTAAAAAGACAACATCATTATCAGTTAGTTCAAAAGAAGATTTAAAATCAGAATTGTAATCATCTTTTTTCCAAAGAGGTGCATTAAAGTCAAAAACATTTGGTACAACGGTAGATGCAAGTTGCTTTTTTTTCATAAGTTTTTCTGAAGCTGCACTATTAATTACTGCATGACTCATATTATCCATTTTAGGAGGGAAATATTTTACCAATAAAGAATTTATAAAAGAACACGTAGGTGAAGAATATTTTTCTCTTTCCCAATAAAAATCATGATGATGATTTATAACTCTTATACCTGTTTCTTTAATGGCTTCAAATAAACCAATTGCAGTTGGTAAGCTTTTTGCCAGAGCAAAAATATTATTTGGAACTATACAATCCAACTCTTCTTCATGAAATATTTTAATAAATTTCCTTTTTATAATTTTAGCTCTATCTAATATTGCTTTTTTAAGTGATTTACAGTCAAATTTTCTTAATTCATTGTAACACTCATCACCAATAAGTGAATCAAATTTATCATTATAAGCAATTTCTTCTATAACTTTCACTTCTTCTGACTCATTATTTCCGGATATATATATTACATCATGCCCTATATTAATCAATGCCTTCTTCCACTTATCCATTTCCAATGACACACCATCTGTTTCACCAACTCTAAAATGTATTAATGCAATTTTCATAATATTATCTCCTAATATATATGTAGTGTAGTTATGAAATTTCATACTTACTACATTTAATTCTTATAAGTTGAAGCCCTACTATTATAGTAAATCCAAAGTGTAACCAAAAGAATCTACTATTTTTCCTTGCGACTTTGTTCCCTTAATATGCTAGCAACCCGCTTAATTGATTTATCAGCCCATCAATTGTTTAGTCTTTATGTTTATAATTCTACATTATAAGTTCATTTAGTTTTTTTTACAACAATAATCATTAAATATATTTTGAATATTTTAGATATTTTTGAAAAATATTAAAAAATTTTAAAATATTTAGTTCCTAATATCTGAGTATAAAACAACAAAGAATCATAATAATGTTTTCCAAATTAAACCGAGTAATTTTTGTAATAAAACTGCTATAATCACGAAATTCTGGGCATGTATTTTGCAGACTATTTAATGGCCCGTCTTACTGTGCCTATCAAACCATTACTTGCCATATTTAAAATGAATTTTATATCAAACACATTGCATCCTCCATACATCTCTTATGCATATGACAAGGATTTACCTTTTATTATATGCACTTCACACATCTTCATTTTCTACTTTAGTGTTAATATCATAATAAAAATAGCTCCCTTCATCAGAGTGGTATGGTTAGTATACCATGTCTCCAACTTTTGGAAACTATTTGCTTGTTTGGTGGAGCTGATGGTCCCTGAAGCGTACCCGTATCAAAATAGTATTGTTAAGTACAGTTGTATTAACTAACACATTAATCTAATTTCTAATTTAACTTATTCAATAAATATGATATCTTATTAATTGCAATATCATATATGATTTCAAGCTTAATACCTTCATACTCGTGAGAAATCATGTTACGCAAACCAATAATACTTAACCAATTTATATCTGGATATACTTTTTTTCCTCCATCACTGAGTTTTTTGGCGGTTTCTCCAATTTGTTCTAGATTTAAAATTACTGCATCAACTTTTTCAAGGTTTGATGAAAAATCTTCGTATGACTTAACTTCTTTCATATACATTACTATTTTCTCACAGTATTTAATCAATCTCTTCATATACTCTTTATCTTTCATAAATTAAAACTCCTGTCGAGTTGATTTCATGTTCTATTTTCGAATTTGATTTTACTGTCATATTACTAAGCAATCCTATTTTCTTTCTTAATTTTTGACGTAAAACTTCAGCAAAGGCAAAATAATCTAAACTGAATAGCTTAGATTCCATGTAAAGGTCGATATCACTATCTTCATTTGCATTCCCTTTAATATATGAACCAAATAAATATATTTTTTCTATATCATAATCTTTAGCAACTTCCTTAACCTTTTCTTTGATTGTTAAAAATGATAAAACCTTATTTGAATCAGTAGTTAATGCATGTTCTTCCATCTTAACTCTTAAGAGTCTATCCATTACTAGATTAATAGTCCATTCACTAGGTTTTCTTACTTCTTGTTCCCAATTTCTTAATGTTTTCACAGGAACACCAGTTAATATGGAAACTTGTTCTTGCGTTAACTCTAAATTATCTCTTAGTGTCTTCATTTCTCTTGACATACGATCACCTCACTTCATTATATACCCCAATGAGGTATCTGTCAATAATTTTTATAACTCATTGACGTAGTTAAGATGTATTAATGAATTGTTATATTTACATTATGTATAGTTTTGTTTGCATTTAGTTTAATGAAGTGTTTAGTTCCAGTAGGAGGTACTTGAAATGGAAAAAGAAATACTATGAACAAGCTTCTAAAAGTAGGATAGAAAAATGATTAACCCCCACTCTAATTGTTTTTATTATATCATATTATTTCTGTATTTTATTTGACTCGTTTTATGTAAGGAGAAAATCTACAAATATTCTATAATCACTTTGATAACCTTAAAGAATCAATAGATATGTACATTATTTTTTTTGTACAAAGCGTCCACATGCATTACTTGATTATTTGACACCGATTGAATATGAAGATAAATACAGGAATCAAGCCATAAAAAAGGAATCTTCATCTGAAGATTCTTCTTTATTAAATAGTAAAGTGTCCAACTTTTAGTGTCGAATTTACTATCAGCATTCCAATCTTGACTAACCTACTACAGTTTGCAAGAAAACATTTTGTAAAATACTCAATGCAACAAAAGAAATCACTATAGAAATGAGAGGTGTTAAAACCCATCCAATACTAATCTTACCTATCTTCGATAGATCAATATTTCTACCACCTTTTGCTAATCCAATACCCATAATTGCACCTATAACTGCTTGCGACTGTGATACAGGAACAAGTGGTAACGCTGGTAAATTTCTAGAAGTAAGGAAGTTATATATACCTTCTGATGAAAATACAAATAACACAAGTGAAGTAGCTAGAACCACCACAAAAGCATTAATAGGTGAAAGCTTGAATATACTATTTCCAACTGTCGTCATTACTTTTTTAGAGTATGTAATCACACCCACTGCTATAGCAATACCTCCAAGTAAAAATAGTTGTTGAATTCCTGTAAACGCAACATTACCAATAGTAATATCATTAAATGGGGATACCTGAATAAAAACACCCATAACATTTGCAATATTATTCGCGCCTAAACTATAAGCTCCAAACGCTCCAGCAATAATAAGACCCCAACGCGTATATTTATCCATTTTAACCACATGGATTTTTGTGTGCTCTATAATATACTTAACAATCCAATAGATAATAACAGCAAAAATAGCTGCGAGGATTGGTGTGAAAACCCAAGTTTGAGCAATATCAACTACAACCTTAGTATCCGTCTGTAAACCGCCAAATATATTCCATCCGATTATGGCACCTACAATCGCTTGTGAGGTAGAAACTGGCAATCCTCTTTTAGTCATCATCATAACAGTAAAAGCTGCTGATGCAGAAACAGCAAATGCTCCTGCTATCGCATTAATAGTACCTAACTTTCCAAGTGTATGTGATGTCCCAGAACCGCCTACAACAGCACCAATTATTACAAATACACTACAAATAATAGCAGCTGTTCTAAAACTAACCATCTTAGTACCTACAGCAGTTCCAAAAATATTAGCTGCATCATTAGCTCCAAGCGACCATCCCATAAAGAGGCCTGCCGATAGAAATATACCAATGATTAGAATATCCATAGGCTACACACCTCCTTGATTCTAAACAGCATTATATACTTCTTTTAAATCTAAACACGGATAATTTACTTGCTATCTTTTCTGCTATATCCGATAATGCAGCTATTTCGTCTGCAAATTTATCTAGAAGTAGTTTTTCGCTAAGACTACATTTAATTTGGTCACCGAAGATTTTCACTTTAACATTGTGTAGTAAAGTATCTACTTCAGATTCATAAAGATTTGTTTTTGTAATATAATCCTCAACAGTCATAAACTCAGTCAAATAAAGCCTAACTCCCTTAATAACAGATTCAACTGCTTTATTTGATTTCTTAGCGATATGACCAAAATCGTCAATCAATAATGGATCAATATTTGGTTTTATAACTTGAAGATTTAAAAGAACTTCTTTTGAAACATCATTAATATCATCCATAGAATCTACTAGTTCTAAAATATCTGCACTTAAATCAGGAATAAGATTATATCTAAAAAGAACATATTTTATGTTCACTAAGTGCTCATCAGCATCTTTCTCTTGTTCAGTTATTAATTTAACACGCTCATCAAACTGCTCAACTTCACAGCGAAGATATGATTTAACTCCTTCTAAAAAAGTATTAGAACCTTTTTGTAGGCTATTTAAGTATAAATTTATCTCCATTTCTAACTCTTTATTACGATTCTTAAAAATTTTCATATATATCTCCTATTCTAAAACATTCTTTTTCCTAAATGCCGTTTAATCTATTATTTCTTTAAAAACTTTTATTAACTTTGGTAAACAAGTATTATAACAGAAAATGTAAGCATTTTCAATTGGTTCTTTTAGGATTTACTATAAATTGGATTGGTATGAATTTTAAACAGTGGTCTCTGATATCATATACATAGAAACAGCAAAAAAAATTCCCTTCATGTTTTTTTACTATAATTTGAAACTATATAAAAAGCAATCAACCTGTTTATTGTGGTTGATTGCAATACTTTAAAATGTAATTCAAAGCGCTTTGTTATGCAAATCATATTATTATTTACAATTATTTCTGATATGGCTCGCTATAACAATTTTTAATTACAACTTAATATGAATATACTATTATTTGGAAGCGTGTCAAAACTGGCACGGGGAAGGTCCTTGAAGCGTACCAGTACTAAATGATAACATTCAGCATAAAATTTATTAAAATTACAACTTATTATTCTATGCATATGATGGTTTTACCAACTACTGTTTAATTACCTTACCAGCTTCTATAGTAATTTTATTTTAGTACAATTTTCAACTATCGCAGGATCACTTTCAAGAAAAAATCCAGTATAATATATAACGACTATATCTCCTTCTGATATATCAGTAATCAAAATTATGTCATTAGAAGAATCAGTAATCTTTGTATTTTGATTAATGAATATTGAGTATCTTCCTATATATCCACTTTCATTCCCCTCAACTATGATAAAATTATCACCAACGGTACTTACTGTTGCTTGAAAAGACTTATTATATAACTGTGTATAAGAGAGTATTGCCACTATAGCAAAAACAATGCTAGTTATGATTACAATTTTCCATACCTTTCTCATGGATAATACCTATCCATTCCTTCTTCGCATTTCTCTTGAAGATAATTGTACAGAGTTTCGTCTATTTTTCTTCCAGAATTATTTATAAATACATTTCCTCCCTTTGTATGAATGCCCCAAACTATATTATTACTATCATACATAGGAGCACCACTTTGTCCTGTATATGTATCAACATTGTGTCTTAACCTGTATGTTAAGGTTGATGTGATCTTTCCATCACCTTTCCACATCGTCCATGAAGGTTTATCGCCTGGATAGCCTGTTACAGAAATTTCTTTGTTATTTAAAGATCCTGATGACCATCCTTTACCGAACCAACCTGTACTAGCTCCCACATTACTAGATAATACAATAATTGCCCAATCATAATCTACTGACTGATTATTAACGTAATTTTGGGAAACTGTTATTGATGACCATCCTGCATATCCAAAAGGTTGATTTGTCCATTCATCAATAGCTGGATAATATTTAATTCCTGATGGGAACCCTCCCCAACTAGCGTTATATACTGCATGCCCAGCTGTTGTTAATACATCAGGCCCTTCTAAGAACCCGGTTCCATATGTATAAGTATCAACTGTTCCGTCTCCATTAGTATCCCAATGAAATTCTATTCTTCCAATATATGTATAAGGATGAATAGTGGTATTAGTGATTTGAACTCTAGTATCAGACCATAATACTGTTTTAGTTGAGTATTGACTGTTATCAAGTGTTTTAGGGATATATGCAGGAGTAGTGTGCTCTTCTCCATCCTTTAGATTGTATGTGTATTTATTATAGTGTGTTTCTGTTGTGATAGTTCTTGACTTATCATTATAGTAAGTCACTACATTGTAACTTTCCATCTTAGCATTATCATTTTCAACACTATAAGCGTTAACATTGAAAACCATAAATGCTGAAGTAATCATTAATAATACTGCAATTAAAACTTTTTTCATAAATATACCTCCTGTCTATATTTATACCATAAAATTTTTATCGATAAAACGGCATATATGTCATATATTAACACAACCCACTGTATAAATCCCATACAATATCAGAAATACAAAAGTTTATTCTTACATTACCGCTATATGGCGGTATATAGCCAAATGTGATAAAAGAATAAACTTAATATAATTACCGTGGTGGAGCTGAGGGTCCCTGAATCGTACCCGTATCAATTTTAAAAATTATCTTTTAAAACCTAGTATTTCTATATACTTAGGACTCCTACAAAAATTATCTGCAAGTTTCGATGAAAGAATGCCGAGTCTAGTTCCTAGCTATAGTTCATAACATTGCTTAATCAACTTCTTGCCTATTCCTTTTCCTCTAAGACTTTCATCAATGTAACTGTTATTATATACTTTAATCACTACTTCATTGCTCATAGAATCATCTCAAGATTCAACACTTAAAAAACTGGACTCTGAGTACAGTTTTTGTTTGATTTTTTGAGTTATCTTGACTAACCTTCTACAGTTTGCATGAAAACATTTTCGTTAAGTACTCTTATTTCAGTTACACCTTATTTCATCATTGTTTCATTTTGTCCTTAATCGTTATTTGTATCAAATAGTATTTCAGCATCAAATAACTCTTTGTAGTATCCTGCGGTATCTTTTGCATCAAGAACTACCATATTAATTTCTAATCTCATATATTTTATCCTTATTTATAAATATTATTATATCATCCACAAATTCTATAGAAAAATTTAGCTCTTTTTTCTCTACTATTAAGAGAAAATCTTAAATTTAAAATTATATAAATATTTCTTACATTTAATTAAAAATTATTGTATAATATTAGACAAAGAACAAAGCAGAATGAAATCAATTATATACTGCTTAGTTAAAACCAATACGTACATAGGAGATCAAAGATGAATTCAAAAGACTTTATTCAAAAGGAATATACTTATGGTGCTCATAACTATAAACCGATTCCAGTCGTTATCGCAAAAGCTAAAGGAGCTTGGGTTACAGACCCAGAAGGTAAAAAATATTTAGATTTTTTATCTGCATACTCAGCTCTTAATCAAGGACATTTACATCCTAAAATTATTAGAGCTGTTAAAAAACAACTAAAAAGAGTAACATTAACTTCAAGAGCATATCATAGTGATAAGCTTGCTCCATTTTTAGAAAAACTTTGTAAACTTACAGGCTATGACATGGCACTCCCAATGAACTCGGGTGCTGAAGCTGTAGAAACAGCAATTAAAGCTGCTCGTAGATGGGGGTATGAAATTAAAGGTATAGAAGATAATATGGCAGAAATTATCGTTTGTAAGAAAAACTTTCACGGTCGTACTACAACAATTGTAGGGTTCTCATCTGATGAAGGGTCTAAAAATCATTTTGGACCTTATACAAAAGCTTTTATTGAAATACCATATAATGACTTAGACGCCTTAGAAAAATCAATAACAAAAAATACAGTTGCTATATTAGTTGAACCTATTCAAGGAGAAGCGGGAGTTATTGTGCCTGATTCAGGATATTTAAAAGGTATTAGAGAAATAACAAAAAAACACAATGTTTTATGGTTGGATGATGAAATCCAAACAGGATTTGGTAGAACAGGTAAACTATTCTGTTATCAACATGAAGATGTAAGACCAGACATCCTAATATTAGGAAAAGCGTTAAGTGGTGGAATCTTGCCGGTATCTGCTATTGTCGCAGATGAAAAAATTATGAAAGTCTTCGATCCAGGATCACATGGTTCTACATTTGGAGGTAATCCACTTGGTTGTGTAGCCGCTGAAGCTGCAATTGATGTTATTTTAGACGAAAACCTAGCGGAACGCTCAGTGCGTTTAGGAGACATGTTAATGAATGCCCTAAAAAAAGCACAACTTGATATCGTCGAAGAAGTGCGAGGTAAAGGACTACTTATAGCTATCGATATTAAACCATCGGCTGGACCAGCTAGACTTTATACAGAAGCACTTAAAGTAAATGGATTACTAGCAAAGGAAACAAAAAAACAAACCGTACGTTTTGCACCACCACTAGTAATCAAAGAAAAAGACATGTTAAAAGCCATTGATATTATTATTATGGTTTTGAAAGAAACATCTAAATAATTTTTGAATCGGATATAACCCCATAAATACAAAAGCGCTCAAATTACTCTGAACCTTAATTTGTTTAGTAGAAAATAAAAAGAGATAATGAACCTCCATTACAGTTGTAATGGAGGTTTTTTTCTACTAATCTACTTATCTTCAAATGAATAGAACCCATCATTATGCTCTTCACACATCTTCATTTTCTGCTTTAGTGTTAACCTCATAAAAAAATAGCTCCCTTCATCAGAGTGTATGGTTAGTATACCATGTCTCCAACTTTTGGAAGCTATTTCAGGTCTAAATGGTGAAGCTGAAGGTCCCTGAAGCGTACCCGTATCAATGCTAAGTTTTCTATAACTTTTTATATGGAAATTACTGCTTTTAAAATTTTGCTAAAATTTTAAAGAAAATATTTAAGATCTTTTTATTTTCCCTACTCCACTAGTTACAATTAATGAAATAAATGGTAATGAAGAAAATAATAATATGTTTCTAACAATATTATTTGAAATCAAGGGTTGGTCTACTTGTCTAGAAACACGTTCTAATTGATAAAGAGTGCTTCCGTCAAGACAAATATATTTGTCATAAGGACTAGTACTAAATATAAATTGCCCATCTCCTGATCGCCAATTTTCTAAATAAAATGAGTGCATGCTTAATTCGATAAAATTACTATCAAGTAAAGTTCCTGAATCTATATAGAATCCACTCCTCACCACATGGATGTTTTCTACTTCTGCCATATACCCAGTTGGTTGAATATTGCCATATAATTGAACCAATTCACCGTTATAAGTTGTTAGTAGTTTTGTTTCTTCCTTTCTTAAATAGAATGTCTCCTGATCATCATTCTCAAAATACTTGTATTGATACTCTAATAAATCATTGTATGTATATACGTTATTTAAAGAATCTGGTAAATTTACTGATAAAGTGAATTCATCATTGGAATAATAGGCATCCACTATCCTTACATCTAAAGCTTGAATTAAAGCAATATTATTTCCTTCTAGCTTATATATACTGCTATTCTCATACATTATAGTTTTTTGTAAGGAATAAAGATACAATGTGTCATTCTTGCTAAATAGTTTGTATGGTTTTGTATCACTTAGGACTAATGTAATTGTAAAATCTGTTAAATTGACACTATATAGTTCAAAGTCACCACTAAAATCTTGATTAACATATTGATATGATGTGAAATATAACTTATCTCCAACTTTTTCTACATCTAATACTGGTTTATTTGATGTAGAAATAACAGTTTCCATCTCTTCTAAATCATTGTTGATGTCAAACCAATAAATATCAGGATATTCAGGATTATACATAATCGCAATATTACGATTTAGATATTTAAAATCTAAACTCTCTGGGCGAGTGTTTTGAATCTGATATGTTGATTCGATTTGATTTACTTCATGTAGATACGGAATTTCCGTTAAATTAAAATAATGTACAAATGGTAAAGATGTTGCTAGTACAACAACGACCAATAACAAAGTAAGCAACAAATAGAAGTTTTTTCTGAATTTTATTTTTACAAAACCAATTAATAATACAAGTATCATATCAATAAAAAGAGCAAGAGCATTCATCGACATAAGCGTATTAGAAAATAAATAAAACTGACTAATACAAAAACTTAACGGCAACAACAAAATTGGAAATAGCAAAAAGCGTACACCCCAGTGTTTTGGCTCATATTCACCTTCATAAGGATCTGCTAGTAGTAACAACTCATCAACACTAATTTTGTATATTTCTGCAATTTTAATTACTGTTTGTAAATCAGGTGTATTTCTTCCATTTTCCCAATTGGATATAGCTTGATATGTAACGCCAAGTTGTCGCCCCAATTCAGCCTGAGTTAAGTCTTTACTAATTCTCAATTGTTTTATTTTTTTGCCCACATCTTCATTTTTCAAATTAATCACCTCTATCTAATTGTATTTTATTCATTGATATTCTACAATATTTTTAATTGCAAATATACTAAAGGAATTATTGAGCTGGCTATTTTAAGGTATATTGTTATTTACTATCCATTCAAAATGATTATATTTAGTAAATTTCTTCTTCCTTTTTTTATATGATTTCTTATTGTTATCAATTTTATCATAAATTCGAGTATAAAATAACTAACATTTAAAATAGTGACTTTTTAACCTACGTATTCGTTTTCTTTGAGGTTGTCTGCAATAAGTCTCTTTGTAGTTGATTTTGAAAGAATGAGTTTATAGTTTTGGTTAAATCTTACTCAATATTCAAAAGTGTTACCCGTCAAAAAACTCCTATAGCAACATAGTATATAATTTCTTTTCATCCTAAAACCTTATCAAAAATCAAATGTTATTTCCAAACAAAAAACCGAGGTTATATATGTAGTATATGAATACTACAATTCCCTCGGTTACGGGTTAAATTGGGTTGTATGACCTATTTTAATACAATTTTCCACCCCTAGTGAAATTTTGTCCACCCCTACCCAAAATTATTCCACCCCAGAATAATGTCTATATTTAGCCTTTTTATTTTGGAGTGATTTCTGAGTGTGAATTTCTTTGTATCAAAATAGGGTATTCCTCTATGTATCTATTGTGGGGTGTTGAACCCTTGTTTATGCTTGTTATATGTAATGTCACTTACTCAAGTAAACCAATATCTAGCAACATATTATCGTATGATATTATGTACTTCTGATTTAATTCAGCTGAGATTGTTATCTGCTTTTGATTATAATCCATAGTAATATAATCCGGATAGTATGTACTGTAAAAGTTAGCAACTTCCTCCCATGTTAATGAAGTTGTCGAATGAAATTCTTCTAATATATGATTTGAATATGTTCCTAGCGAAAAAAACTCACAAGGCACAATAGGAATATTCGTTTCATTATTTACTCGTGTATATGAAGGAAACAAAGAATATTTCTCGACACCTTTTGTTTTAGTTAAGTAATAGATTGAATCATTTATATTCAACATATATATCGTTAAATCATTTATCTGGTACTCGGCCACATATGAATCTTGAGAACCCAGGTATTCAACAAATTTATTATCATTTGTCACTTTAAATAATACTGAACTTCCCGTAAAAGTAAGTTGATATACAGGATATTCAATTACTTTTTCATATCCCCCATAATTCTCGCTATAAATACTATTGTTAACCAATCCAATCTCATTATTTCTTATTGTAATTGGAATATTATCATGAAATCCGTCATTGATTGTTAAGATGGTAAACAATGCGATAGCCACAACCATTGTAATCATAACATATTTGTATATGCGTAAATATAATCCTCTTCTTGAAGAAGTTACCTTGGATAATCTTTTTTTAATGCCGATAACATATACTAGCAATGTGACAAAAACTAATGCAATTAATATAAATATATTCATAATATTATGATTCCCCTTTCAAAGACTTAACATGAAGAAGGTGAATATGACATTTTCATATACGAACCCACTGTAAACTCACTCAAGTAATAACGGGAATAATCGTTATCTCCTTGAAGACACAAGTTCACAATAAACATATCATCGTTATATCCATAAGCAATAGCTGTATGGTAAACATATTCATTTGGCCAGACTTCATCAACATGTCCACCAAAAAATATTATTGATGGTGTATCATTATCAATTGCATTCCTGATAGTATTATTCAACGGTATGAATGACCAATTTATTGAAAAATCATCTTTATCTACATTTTCATTGCTTTCCAGATAATCCCATGTAAGATTTTTAATCCTTAAAGCTGTTGAACCAAAATTCCCATTAGGATCTGAAGGGTCTCTTCCATCCAATTGAATTAAATAATCATGAAAATCTTGGTTTGTTCCCGTTGGCTCTGATGGATCATCAATGTCATTTTCATACTGTGCTGGGACAACATAATTATTAAACATTTGATCAAAATATCCTAAATACACTGCTAATGCTACATATCCACATTCACCATAGTTATTTTCAGGCATATTCTCTTGTAGCCAATCAAAATACCATCCAAATAATATTTCAACATCACCGTTAGTTGTTGACGTTGTTGAAACAATGGTTGAATTATTAACATCATCTAATAACTTTTTTGAATTTGTAATGTTTCTTGATATTATATTCTTCATACTTGCCTCATAAGCCACCTGATATTCAATAGATTCTTCATTTAACTGATACTGTCCTACACCAAAATAATACAAATCTCCTTTTAAGTTTTTGTATGGAGAAATAGCGGATGGTGTAATTTCTAAGAAAATCTTCCAAGACCAGCATCGCATCGAGTGCTAACCTTATGATTTAGTATGATTCTCTGGATAAATTTGCCAAAGTAGTCATCACCGTTTAATAAAACACTTAGATGATCTAGTTTACCTTTCAAAGTCTTCTGTAAGATGTATTTGTATAGTATTGTGTATTGATGTTTTATCTCCTCAATATTGTCTTCATTGATGCCTTCTATACCATGATCAAGACTACGGACCGGTTTGATACTGATGGTGGTAAAGAACTTGGATAATGTCTTGAATGCTTTGACAAGATCCATCTTACCAGTGGTCAAAGTTACAGCTGCGCCGAGATATTCTCTATGCTTAATCTTCTTGACATTCTTGATAATCTGTCTATATGTTCCCTCTTGTTTCTTGTTCACTCTATTTGCATCGTGTGATTCTTGATATCCATCAATACTAATACCAAATATATATCCAGCTGATTGTAGTTTATCTACATTCTCTTTAGTAAGTAATGTTCCATTAGTGACTAACATTGGAAGTACTTCTTTACATATTTCATTACTCATAAAATGGCAGTATTCAGCCAACTCGATGATGAATTCCATTTTCAATAACGGTTCTCCAGATCCGGTTGGATCTACATGAATTTCTCTGCTTGTGGAAACCCGGAAATAATAAAACCGATGAAACGTTTTGCTTCATCGATAGTAATATTCACATCAGGTCTGTCTTGCATGAAGCAGTATTTACATTTCATGTTACACTTACTTGATGCATGTAGGTTTATGTATATTGTTTTGAATAGTTCTTTCTTGTATGTTGTTTGAGTCGGGATTTTATCATTCATATGATTCTTTTGGAGTATTCGTTTCAAATCCTTTTTTTGTGATATTGGTATTGCTAGGTACAATGATCTGATTCCCATTGATTCGACTGACATAGATTGTATGGTTATTCAATTCATATGTTATGTAATCATCCATTCTATTTCCCTATATGACACATTATGTCATGTTTCAATTTAATAATATCAAATTTAAAATGAAATGTCAATATGTCTAATTGTTTTTTTTTTTTTGAAATACGCATCTTTATTTTTATATCCTTGTGGTCAGTATAAAAATTCATCAAGAGAAACAAATCAGGATTCTTTGTTTTCAATGCATTTATCTGTAAATCGTGTAGAGATTCAGTGTAATCGTGTAATTATCTTTAGTAATCGTGTAAAATCTGGTATAATCGTGTGAATCTTTAATCGCTTATCGAAATTCACCTAATTTTTTAATGTATTTTCACCGTTAAACTTATGTGGTAAAATCCTATAAAAGGCCCTATTTAGCGAAAATAAAAAGCCTAATACAAAATGTATTAGACTCATACTCTACTATTGGTGGAGCTGAGGGTCCCTGAACTGTACCCGTATCGGAAGTTGATCTTCCTGGTGGAAGGGATGGTCCCTGAAGCGTACCCGTATCATTTTAATATTCATGTCAAACTCAGAGGCCTAAACAGAGGCCTTTTTTATAATTCTCCAAGTGATAATCTTTGTAGTGTAGGTACATGTATTAAATTTTTATTAAATCTAAAATAATTTTACTTGGTATACTATTTCCACAAAACTATAATCCTATTATTTTTGTTCCCTTGCTTATTCTTCTTTGTTCTCACTAAATACTATTTTTCTTATATCGTCTATGAACGAAGTACTTGCCCAATATACATTCATGGTAGTGATATCATAATGTCTCATAAAAAATAGGTATGACCCATCTGGTGATAATGCAGGGCAACTTTGATTTGCCTGATTATCATTTATTTCAGCACCGCTAACATTCAAATCAACAGGCTCAGTCCACAATCCATCTTTGTCAATAAAACTAATATAAAGGTGAGCAAGTCCTCTTCTTCCAAAACGATCTGAACCAAAGATCATAAATGATCCATCAGATGAAATTAATGGACTAAAATCCATATTTTCAGAATTTACTACATTGCCTAGATTTTCAGCTTCTTTTTCTCCATTTGGAAGTACATTTATAAACCATAAATCTTTACTATTACTACCTTCTCTTTTTGAACATAGATATCCTGTTCCATCTTCAAGTTCTTGGTAGGATGAGTCACCTGCATTTGAATTAATAGGTATCGGAAGAAGTTCAAGTTCTGACCATTCAGATCCAATGATCTCTACTTTAAATATATTCCCATCTCTCCTATTTGAGTTTAGAAAAATAAAATGTCCATCTGGTGAAATACTTGATAATTGAATGTTCTTATCAATCGCAAATGGAGCTTCAACTGGTTCTGTCCATATACCATCTTTGCGCTTAGTATAGTAAATAGTACTAACATAATTTGCTGAATAGATTTGAAAATAAACTGATTTACCATCCGGTGAAAATGCAACTTGACTTTGTAAACGATTCTTTAGTGAAATAATACCTGGTGCAAAAATCTCTGCAATTATTCCAGGTTCTATTTGCTCAAAGTAATCCCCAGTTAATACAGGGAAAGCATATGACTCAGTGTTCTCTTCATCTTTTGTTAATTCAAATTCAGTTTCTGATTCATAATTCATTTGTTTCTTTGTTTTTTGCATTATTTAAAAACTCCTTTTAATTTATTCTCTTTTAAATACTAATCTACTGTATTTAAAAGGACTTCATATATATAATCTGCCAAAATACTTTCTATGATTGGCTGTAATTCTTAGCATGTTTTATTAGTTTCTCTTGAATTTCCTCGTTCTTAAAGTTTCTTAGTACATCTTCATCATCTAATGAGTATCAATCAATTACTAATTGGACACATGCTTAGGCTACAATTATCTCTTTCTTTTCAGGGTTTTTGAGCATTTCTTCAAAATTCAACTCCCCATCTCTGGTTAGACCATTCATCATACCTTTATATATTTCACTATTCGGACCTAAAACATTCTTGAGATTTAATATCGAATCAAGTGACTGAATAATTTCCTCAATAACTATTTATCTATTTATTATTTGTCAAAACTCTCCCGCATTAAGGATTTGATTAACACTAACCTCTAGCTCATCCCTAAGTGGTAATAACAGAGATGTAGCTACCAATGTACCACCCGTCTCCC
>JAGLYJ010000069.1 GCA_023132365.1 Mycoplasmatota bacterium | reverse complement strand
TGGTCTGAAGTTATCATTTACAAATTCTTTAAATGCAGCATTTGCTACAGCCGATAGCCTTTCATAAACAATCTTAATAGCTTCTTTGTCAGGAACTCCAGTTTCTTTAAGCATTGAATATCTTTGATTGTTAATTTTACGAATTTGATCTAAGAAATATTGATTTAATGAATTATCTTGGAAAACAAAATCCATAGGTTCAATATACTGGTCTTCAACATAGTGTTCCATTATTTTAGGATTTTTTTTCTTGTAGTAATTAATAGGTACATCTTGAGATAATTCAGGTTCTTCTATTGCGTTGGAAGTTACAGCGCTATATATCACTAACATTGCATTTTTAATGTCTCCCAGGTATTTATCATCAAAATTTACATCTCTTTCATACACGTCAACATCATAGCCAATACGGTCTATATGATCTAGTAAAACCCACATATCATAACAAGCTCTGAAATCATAGTTTTTTAAGATAATATTTGTTTTCATGATTGGTGATTTAACCGGGATAAATTCCTGCATCTGTTTCATAAATCTTGATAATTTATATCTAGTAATCATTGATCTAACTTGAGTCATTTTTTTCAATAGATCTTGGTTTTTCTTACCAACTTCATCAGCAAAAGTATTTTGATTAATTTTTAATGTAATATCATACTCAATAGTAGTATGACCAGATTCGATTAATGATTCAACTTTTAGGTAATTAACATATTCTGTTTTAGCTTTATCTAAAATTAAATTATATCTAATTTCTATAAAAGTAAATAATTTGTTAACTAGCGTCATTAAGAATCTGTTTTCATAAGTTCCTAAATCAGATTCTGAATATGTAGTTAAAACTTTCTTTGGTATTATATTTCCATATTTATCCGCTGATTTAATTAGCTGTGTATTAGCAGCTAAATGTCTTACAGTATCCGCATTAGTTTTTTTCGCTCTTTCTACTGGAACAATCTCAGATATTTTTTTAAGATTTTCTCTAGGATTTCTAGTAAGTTTATCAATAATAGGTAAGATATCTTCAACTTCTTTTATCCAAGAATCATCAAAAATTCGTCTTTCTCTACGTTCTCTTTGATAGAGTCTCGTATTTGCTGAGTCAATTAAATTACCAAAATCTTTTGCAAATTCATCCTGTTTATTTAAACCCTCAAAAGTTGTATTAATTTTTTTGTAATATTTTTTTGCTACACCTTTTTTCATCTAATCACCCGCTATCTCCCTTGTAGTTCTCTAATGTATTTTACAGACATTTCAAATCCATTTTTACCAAATATTTTTTTAATTTGAGTAATTAATGATGTTAGCTCATTTTTTAAAAATGCTAAGTTAAGGTTTTCGAATTTTCTTAAAATTTTATTAGCAAAAATGAAATCTAACCCTTCATCTTCAGTACCGCCACAACCAACATATACAGGTACAAACTTATGAACTTGACCCATAATTCTATTACCAAATGCTACTCTAAATTTTTGTTGAATATATTTATCTAGTATAGCGAATTTTTCTAAGCCAACTTCACTGACGGGATATTTATGAATTGCGTCATCAAATAACTCACTCAAATAAGCGCTGCTCATTCTTACTGGTTCAGTTTCTGGCGCTACAAAAGGCTCACCTTTAGAACTAAAAGTAAGAGAAATTGCTCTATCATAAACCTTATCCGTAATTGTAAATGTAGAATCATCTTTATTAGCTGTCCCAACAAACCAAATATTACCAGGGACTGTAAGTTTACCACTAATTAATTTTAATGGATCAGATGGCTTAGTATCTGGTACTAAATCAATTTTCCATTCAGTTGGATCAGGCATTTCCATAATTGATAAGAATTCAGCAAAGTAATACTCAATTCTTGCAAGATTCATTTCATCTAAAACAATGAAATTAACATCTTTTCTATATATTGCTTCATAAAGAGATTTTAAGAATGATGTTTCATTAAATCTCTTAGTAAATTCATTTAAGTACCCTAAAATCTCAGCTCTATCTCTCCAAGCTGGTTGTACAGAAATAATAGAAGCGTTATTTCCAAAGAATTTCGCCATTGCATAAGGCAAACTGGTTTTACCTGTCCCGGAAATACCTTCTAAAATCATTACCTTAGAAGCTGCCATTCCTGAAAAGAAGAATGCTATAGTCTGAGGCGTATAGAATAATTTTAGTTTTGATGATGCGAAGTTACAGAATTTAGATACTATTTCAGGAAGTGCTAAATAATCGCTTTCATCCATATAAATATGCGTATCTTTACCTGCATATTCTTTATCAACATTTATTAACTTAACAAATCTTGATACTCCTGTATCTAATGGTTCAGATCCAGAATCCGAAGATCCTCTTCCTCCGCCACCTCCAGAAGATACATATGTTGATCCGCCACCTTTTGATGGACGACCAGCTCCAGCGCCTTCAAATACAGGTTGCATTCTTGTCCCACCAGATCCACCATAACTACCAGCTGTTTGTTCGCCGGTTTTAGAATTGACACCTAATTGAGAAACTTTTAATGCAAGAATTTGATTCTTCTCATCCGCTAATTCTAAAACTCTATCGTTTAATCTAGCTATTTCATCAATCAGTTCATTTTTTTCTATCTCAATGGCTCTAAAAGAAGCAAACTTTTTAAACCATAAAAATATCCTAGCAATTACAAATATAATTAACGATAAATTTAAAATAAAAGTGACAATAACCATTATCCAGGATACTACTGAAAAATTTCTCGATTCAATCAGTAATAAATCATAATACGATTTAATGTTTTCAAAAAACTTTGCAATCATATCTTGCCAGATTGCTTCCTTAAAAAAGAAGACTAGGTCTTGCCAAATGTATCTATAAAATTCAACATAAAATCTTGAAAATTCATTCATTTGAAGTCCTCCTTTAAGAAGATCAAACTTACATCAAATGAGAAATTATATTAATTATCGTTTTTCTCTTTTTCTAATGCTTCTAATTTTGCTTCCTCTTCTAACTGAGCTTTAGCCAAAGCTAATGCTTCTTCTTGCAACTTCACGCGGTCACCAAGTATTTGCTGTGTTTTATACTCAGTCATTATTCCTACAAATCTAATTATTTCATAAATTAAAAATGCAAAACAAGGTATTACAATAAATATGAAGAAACCTGTTCCTGATTTTAAAAAGCTAACAAGCCCATCAATAATGCCGCCCAAGTTCTTTATTGCCTTTTCTGTCCACACGCCAACAACAAAGCTCTCGTGGATTGGTTCTACATCTGCAAGTAGATTATTATCACCTTGAGTATAAAATCGGAAATATCCATTTACATCCTCTAATATATCAATAACTCTATGTGAATTATATATCCATTCTACAGTTCCATCTCCATCAACATCTATCGTTGTTTGATATGTAATAACATCACCTATTTGAATCTCATCTAAAACAAAATCTGTTTCAACATATATCAAATCTCCTTTTTCAAATGTAGGAGCCATTGAATCGGTTTGTACTGTAAACGCTGATCTACCAAAAATTGTTGTTGCTCCATCATCAGAAGATGTTAAAGCTATTACAGAATAAATTGCTACTAGTCCTAAAACAACCCAAAAAATAATATTAATTACTTTTATTTTTCTTTTAGAACTTCTTTGCTTTTTCTTCATAGTCATTCTCCTTATCGCAATATAAATATAATACATACATTATATTATATATTATAAGAGATTATTTTTCATCAATATTTTGATTTTTACCTGAATAATACTATATTATCTTGTTTGTAGTTAAATATAGTCTTCTGGCACTAATTGCATTAATTCATTTTATACCCTTAAGTTAACATAACTTAGGACAAAGCCCTAAGTTATGTTTAAATATTATATTAAAGTATTATTTATGCTTTTATGCTGCTACATCTTGTAATGCAAATTTAAATGAAATATCAAAACCAGCATTAAGAATATCTGTTGTAGCCTGAGCATCCCAGCCTTCAATGAAAATAATTACACTTACTTTTGTTGGCGTGTTTGAAGCTAAAGTAGCCACTACAGTTGCGTCTCCAATAACATTAGTACTAGCATTTGCAAGTAATGCTCCATAATACAACCCACCTGCTGCTACTAAAACAGATTGATCTGCGGCTAAAACTGAGTTTCCCCAAGCTGCTGGCAAATTATATCCTGGCATACCAGATTCAAAAGCAAATCCATAATCTGGAGCAGTACGACTAAATACTTGGTCATCAAATGTACTAACATGTGTCATCAATCTTAATGCATCAATAACTGTATCTTGTCCAGCAGAATTTTCTGAGTCTCCTGAAATAGTTAAATCTTGTAATACAACATCTTCAGTTGTAGAACTTTGAGATAATAGCCAGAAATCAAATTGAATATAATCTCCGGTAGCAGAATTATTGTTGGTTGTAGCTGTATGACTTTTATCAGTAAGACTAACTGTATACAATGTAACAACGTTTGGAGTTCCATTTCCTAATCCAGTATATGTAACATAAGCTCCATCATTAGCAAATCCATAACCAGCTGTTACAGTTCCCAATGTATATAAACTTGGGGAATAAAGTGTTGAACTTGCAATATCAGTATTGTCAAGTGAGATAACATAATTTGTAGCATTATCAAGAACTAATGCATCATTTACATTACTAGGATAATCATACCCTACTCCTGGAGTGCCAGCATCTCCCATTTGATCAACTAAGATTAATAGTGATTCATCTGATTGAACATTTAAACTAATTGAACTTACAGATACCACTGTTGATACTGTGAACCATGCATAAGTTGAACCTATAGTTGCAACTAATGCGAATAATAATACGAAAGCTGACATAATTACTTTTGTTTTTAATTGTTTCATTTTAATTCTCCTTTATATTTTATATTTTTATTATCTTCTTATTAAAAATTTCCTTCACTGTAGACAAAGCTAACTGTGAATTGCATGTCTAATTTTACTCCGCCACCTACTAAATTAATTGTATGGTCAGCGTCTTCACCTTCATACCAAATCACTACGGAAACTTTCATTATATTCCCTACATCGAATTCGGTAATTTCTTCTAGCATTACAGCTTCTAAACTGTAAAACGATTCTGTTAAGGGTTCTAGTTCTCCAGGTGCAGTTCCATTTATTGACTGCCTTTTAGCATATGTTGTGGCTACCCCGTCTATAATTATTCGAACTCTTAAAGCTTCCTCTGCGTTTTTGGCTGTGGATATAATATTCATAGTTGTTGTTAAATCAACCATTACATCTCCAGCGTTTTCAACATAGAATGTATAAACAATGTAAGATTCTCCATTATTATTACCATCTACTGATGAAACATGGTGATCACTAGGAATACATACTTCATCACCAATATCAAAATTAGTAAATTCTGTTCCGCAATAAATTGTCATGCCATCTGCATTATCAACCTTATCTGAGATAAGTCTTGCTGTATAGTCTTTTTCTTGTAAACTCTCATACATTGTTATTCCAGCATTTTGTGCCATCCTATCAACTGTGAAAGTAAAATTACCAACTACTTCGCCATAATATGATACTGCAAAAATCATGAAGGTTAGAACTGCACTTATCATTATTCCAAATCGACTTGCTTTAGCTACCCTTGCAGCTTTTGAGGCAGCGACAACTCGTTCGGCTAACCTGATCTTTTGGCCCAATAACAAGCACCTCCTATCCTATTGGATGATTCAATTTTTTCAATTAAAAAAGCCCTCATCCTAGATTCTAGCATCTTCTCATTCCCAAATTGTGGAATAAAAAATGCCCTCATCTTCGATTCAAACATCTTCCTAATCCAAACAACAATCGTATAGAATAAAAAAATGCCCTCATCTTTAAAAGATAACGGCAACTGGCTACCATCTTACGAAGGCCCTATAGCTTTGCGTCACTAA
>JAGLYJ010000068.1 GCA_023132365.1 Mycoplasmatota bacterium | reverse complement strand
TCCAGCAACAATGCCAGCAAATGATATTACGATAACTGCTACATATACAATAAACAGTTATACACTAGAATTTGTAGACTGGGATGGAACTGTTTTACAAACTGCAGATTATAATTACGGAACAGATTTAAGTTCTGTAACCGCACCAAGTGATCCAAGTAGAACAGGATATACATTCACTGGTTGGGACATAAGTGTTCCAGTAACAATGCCAGCAAATGACGTTACAATAACTGCAACATATACAATAAATCAATATACAATTTCATTCAATAGTAATGGTGGAACAAGTGTTACAGCAATAACTCAAGATTATAATACAGCTGTTAGTCAACCAACAAATCCAACAAGAATTGGATATACATTTGATGGTTGGTATAGTGATGTAGGATTAACTGCAGCCTATACATTTACAACAATACCAGCAAATAATATAACGTTATATGCAAAATGGAATGCCTTAACATATACATTAGAATTTGTCGATTGGGATGGAACAGTTTTACAAACAGCATTATATGCTTTTGGAACAGATTTAAGTTCTGTAACTGCACCATCTGATCCAAGTAGGATAGGTTATACATTTACAGACTGGGATATCTCAGTTCCAGCAACAATGCCAGCAAACGACATCACAATTACTGCAACATATACAATCAACAGTTATACACTAGAATTTGTAGATTGGGATGGAACTGTCTTACAAACAGCAGATTATAATTATGGAACAGATTTATCTGGTGTAATACCGCCAAGTGACCCAAGTAGAATAGGTTATACATTTACAGGATGGGATGCTTTAGTTCCAACAACGATGCCAGTAAGCGATATTACAATTACTGCATTATATTCAATCAATCAATATACAATATCATTTGTTAGTAACGGTGGAACAAGTGTTACAGCAATAACTCAAGACTTTGGAACAGTTGTAGTAGCGCCAACGGCACCTACAAGAACTGGCTATACATTTGATGGCTGGTATAGCGATATAGCACTTACAACCCTATATACTTTCACAACAATGCCAGCTCAAAACACAACATTGTATGCAGCTTGGACGGTTACTTTATATACCATAACCTTTGATTCAAATGGAGGAACAGCTGTAAGCTCAATAACTTCTCAAGAAGGAACAGCAATTTCAGCTCCACCAAATCCGACAAAAACTGGATTCTATTTCGGTGGATGGTACACTGATAATAATACATTCTTAAATGAATTTGCATTTACAACAACGCCGCCTCTAGATATTACATTATATGCGAGATGGTTAACATCAGAAGAGGCTGTACAAGAAATAATTATTGAGATTCAAGAAAAAATTGCAGCTGGAGAATTTGATAACCTTGATGTTGCTAATAAGAGGACAGAAAGTATGGAAGCTGCAATAACAACTCAAGTACTAATTTTAGAGCAACTATATCCAGGTGCAATAATAGAATTGATTAATGGAACTAGATCTGGTAGCACATATACATTTACATTCTTAATAACAGTAGATGCTGCGACAGCAACAATTATAGATGTAGTAGCTACATTTGTATAAATAGGAGGTTTTAAATATGAAAAGGATTTATATTTTAATTGTAATTATCTTCAGTATGGTGAGTATTATCTCTTGTAATGAGAATTCTGAAACAGGGCTATATAGAGAAGGAGTATATTATGCAGTAGATCAGCAAACCATGGTGTCGGCCTATATTGGTATTGATGAAACCGGCAATATTGAAAGTGTATTGTTTGATAAACAATATGAAAACACTACATTATATACTTTAGGAGATGATTATGAACTTGAAAGTGGTCACTCTTGGAGAAATGAAGCCCATTATTTGGCTTCATATTTAGTGTTAAATCAGGGCTGGGATGATATCACTTTGAGAGTTACTGATATAACAGACATGACCGCTTTGAATGCTCCTGATTATTTCATTGAAATCAATTATGATTTAAGTCCTGATGATTTAGATTATATAACTATTCCTGTTGATGGCTTTGTATTAGCTTGGAATTTAGCAATAAGCCAAGCATCAAATGATGATGTAGGAGTTGTTTTAGGTGTTCCCACATCAGAAGAATGGCTGGAAGCAAATAAACCTCCTTATAATTATATAGATGGAACATACTACGCAGCTGATAGAGCGCATGGATATATAACAAGAGTTGTTGTTGAGCATGGATATATAGTTGATGTTGTATTTGATGCAATTACAGCAGTAAATACCAGAATTGTATGGGATGACAATAATACTCCTGGAGATACATCTGATGATGTTCCTCAAGTGGAACTAGTTTCAATGACTACTAAACAAGCACTTCAAGATGATTTGGTTTTAGTTAGTGGTATTCCATGGTACGTAGAGGCAGAGCTTATGAGAGATGCGATTATTGACAAACAAACATGGGATGAAAATTGGGCTATCATCGTAGCTGGAAGTCATGAATATTTCAATTTCACAGATGAAATCACAGTTGATGGAGTTGCAGGTGTAACTCTAGCAATTGAGGGATTTAGATCAGTTTTTGAAGAAGCTATTGAACAAGCAATTCCTAGTGAATAATACAATTATAATAATATAGTAAAAGGAAGCGCCTTTTGGAGCTTCCTTTTAATTTATAGATTTAAAAGCATATAACTGAATTATTATGATTTTAAATAATACTTAAGCATTAAATCACATATTTAATAAAAACTAAAACGGTTTCGGTGTTAAAAAGAAATAAAAAAAAGAGTAATGCAAATTGCATTACTCTTTAACTACTATTGCGTCAATCTCAACTAGAACATCAAGTGGAAGTCTAGCAACTTCAACAGCGAATCTAGCTGGTTTATGATTTCCAAAAAATTCAGCGTAGACACCATTCATTTCCTTGAACATTCCTAAGTCTTTAAGGAATACTCCACATTTTACAATGTTCTCTTTTTTTAGACCTGCTTCTTCAACAATACCGAGAATATTTTTTAAACTCTGTAGTGTTTGAGATTTAATATCATTTCCCGCAGGCTTCATTGTTTCCGGTACATATGGTATTTGTCCTGAAACATAAAGTGTATCTTTTACCATTACTGCTTGACTATATGGTCCAACAGCTGCTGGTGCATTTTTTGTATGTATAATCTTCATATTAATTTTCTCCAACAATTGTCATTTTTTCAAATTTCAAAATTTTCGGTGTAACTATATTTATTGAATTAACTGTTTCTTTTGAAAAATACATTGTTTTTTGAGCTTCTTTAAGATTTGCAGTAACAGCACCTTGAGTAACAGGAATAACATTGTCACCATCATGATAAAGTGCAAGTCTGAACTCGCCACCAAAGAATCCAGTTGCAAAATCCATTTGGAATGCACTAAATGAAACTACTTCCAAGTAAGGATCTTTTCTTAATTCATCTTCTGTGAATTGTCCACCTTTGATAATCGTATTTCTAAGACCACCAGTAGGCTTAATGTTAAGGTATTCACTATAACGATGAGATGATAAAATATTTTTAATTATGCCATCTTCAATAATTATAGTTTCTTTTAGTAATAAACCATCAACATCATAATATGAATTTCTAGTAGAGTTATGAACGTAAGGAGCAGCAGTAAGAGTTAATTTATCTCCTAAAACATCTTCACCAAGAAGATTATCTCCAACATTGCAATCAAATAACTTTTGATATTTAGATGATGCATCTGCGCGAACTAAATAGAATTGCCAAAATTCATTAACGGCTTTTCCACTTATTATAACTGGAATACCGTCTAATTTAGGAGTTTTAATAGCTTTCCCTCTAAGTGCGGTATATTTCAATTGTTCTATTATAGAGTTTTTAATAAATTCACGATCAAAATCGCTAAACTCAACGATCTCAAATAATTCAGTAGCTTCTTTTTCTCCCTTTATTTCAGTAATAATTTCCATTAAACCTGAATAATTATTGTATGTAACATCAATTCCATTTGAATTAATAATTCTTTTAGTGCTTGTAGTTATAAAGAATTCAGCTGAGTTAATAAAAGCTCCAAACTGGTTGTTTTCAGCATATAATTCCTTTACTATTTCACTTATTGTATCTACTACATCACCTTCACTAAATTTACTAGTGATTTCCGGTGCTTTCTCTTTCACAGGTTTCGGTAAAGTATAGAATTCATTCTTAACAAATGAAGCTGATAATATAGCTTTGTCAATTTTGCTTCCAACCTCTTTGTCAGTATCAGAAGGATTAATAACTACAAAACTAGAACCTTTGAATTTGTTGCCGTCTATTTCTAAATTCTTATAAACAGTGACACTAATTTTTTCTACATCTTTTGCTCTATTCATTTGTAGGTCTTCTTTAATGAAGAATAATTCAGTTGAATGATCTTGATGAGTATTTATTTTCCACTCATCCACTTTATTATTATTTTTTAATAAATTAATTAATCTTTTCATTAGCTTAACCTTCCCTTCGCTAGGATATAAGTCCCACCTGTAGAAGTTTTAACAAGCTCTTTGTGACCTTTTCCACAATAACCTGATCCACTTAATACTATTGGTGTATTAGAAATCATTCTAATTGATTTTAGTAAATCTGGAACATATCCTGTTAAAGTAACTGGGCTAATAACATTACCAGTTAATTTTCCGTCAATGATTTCTCTACCTAAAGCAATAACACATTGAATACCCCAGTTTTTTGGATCTTCCATTCCGCTGAAGAAACCTTCTAGCATGTAACCTTTTTTTACAGATTTAATCATATCATCCAAGTTACCATCGCCAGCTTCAAAGAATGTATTGGTCATTCTTGCATATGCTTTTCTTTCATAACTTTCTCGTCTACCATTACCAGTAGGAGTAGTCCCTAATTGAAGAGCACTTAGTAAATCACTAATTCCACATTTCAATACTCCATTATCAATTACCAAAGTATCATTTCCTATAGTACCTTCGTCATCAAATAAGTAAGTTCCTACTTCAAGACCTGATTGAGCTCCATCTCTCATGTTAGTAATTTCACTTGCAACATATTCGTTTATGTATTCTTCACCTTTAGCTCTGTCTTTAACAAACATATCCATTTCAACACCATGTCCAAATGCTTCATGAGCGATTAATCCACTTACTGCAGGGTCACAGATAATGTCATATTCACCAGGAACAACTTGTTTAGCATCAAATAAATCAACTACGCTTTTAGCAACGTTATCAACTTTAGTGATAACTTTATCCATGATCTCGTATCCAACTAAACCACTTGTAGCTGCAAAATTATATTTGATTCCAGCTTCAGTTTTAGCAATAGGAACTAAATATGATACACAAAACAGAATGCTTTGTGATAAGTCTTTCTCTGTTGATAAAAAGATTTTAGATAATTTAACTTCTTCAAACCCAACTCTAAAATCAATGAACGCTTCGCTCTTCGATAAACCTATTTTCATAATTTCACTTAATTTTGACAACTTGTCTTCTGCAGATATTGTATCTGGATCAATCTCAAATTCTGAATGAAACTCATCAACAATGTTGTCATCTTTAATTAATGGAAAAGCCATTAATTTCACACCTTTAGCTTGATATTTCTTAATATCACCTGAAGCTACTTTTCTTATTTCTTGTTTAACTAATTCTACGTCATCAAGTTTGTTAAAAGAATATTCACTATAATTTACTCCATTGAATACTCTTGCTACGAAACCTCTTTCGCATAATCTTGAATCTGAAACTGCTGTGTTACTTCTTGATACGTTGTATGAAGTACCAATAGTGTCGGCACCTAGAATACTAACGTATTTGAATTCCTTACTTAAGTCACTTATAATGCTTTTTAATATCGGTTTCTTCTCTATTAAAAATGTACTTAGTTTAGATTTCATTTTTTCACCCCTTCTTGTTCATATTTTTTTTACCCTATTAAGTATTATATCATATAAGTTATTGGATTTTGTCTTAAATTTTTTTGAGTATTTTAAATTATATTACTGACCATATTAGAATCTTGGGAATTTCTAATAATACTATATAATTTATCTATATTAATATATATCCTATAAGATAAATTATTTTTATTACTTAGGCAAGAAAATAGAGAAAGAAAGTAGTATAATAATATTGAAAATAACTCAACTACAGGTTGCTTGAATATAGAAAATATATCGATTATAATTGAAGTATGAGGAGGTAAAGATGCTTAACTTAAAGAAAATAGGTAAGAAAATTACAGATTTAAGAAAAGATAACAATATGAAGCAGAATGAGCTAGCCGACACTTTG
>JAGLYJ010000067.1 GCA_023132365.1 Mycoplasmatota bacterium | reverse complement strand
AAATTGAGTCTTGAATTTTATTGAATTCTTTTCTGGTTTCAGTAGCTAGAATACGCCATTTTTCTAATTGTTTCTCTCCAGCCTTTTTTCCAATAAATGGTTTTTCCTGATTTTTATTAAGAGATCTTACTGTGAAACTTTTGTATACCATTCCAGTGTTTGTTAGTGCTTGCGGATAAGTCTCTAATTCAATAATGTCTTTAACCATTATTAAATTACCGCATATCATATTAATGTAATGTCTAGCATCAACGTTCTCAGAAGATATGATTGATGCTAAAGAATGATCTCTGAAGTTCTTGAAATGCTGAATTTTCTTGGTATTAACAAGACCTATACCATATATTCTTAGACTATCTTTTACTTGATTATACACTTCAAGTGCAACATCAAAGTATCTTGGCTCTACTATAAGATTGAATCTTTGATATCCTAAGTAGTCTTCAACTGTATCATGCCATTCTGGATCAGTAACTTCTAGTAATTCACAAAGAATATGAACATTAACATTTACTCCATATCTTTGTTTTACTCCAGCGATGATTTTAGTTTGCAGATTCTTAATCATTGGGTTATATCTTATTTTGTGATTTTCTAGGTCCTTCAATGTGTTATAAATATCGTTAATTTTATCTACTAGTCCATTTTTTATATGAGTTTGTTTACCTAATTCGCTTTTGTTTTGATCAAGGACTTTTTCAAGTTCTTTTTTAGCCTTCATAAGTTTAATTTTGTTTTCTTCATAATTGTCTTCATTAATCTTATTTAGTTCTACTTTTGCAAGATCATTATATATTGATTTCTTGTATTCAGTTTTTAATTCATCAATAATTTGTTTTACCTTGCGAAATTTCTTAGTAGCATAACGTTTAATTTCCTCTTGGTCAGTAATCTTTTTCTCTAATTCATTTAATTCTTTATCAAATAGTTGAGTCATCTTAAATGTATCATTTGATTGAAGCATGCTGTAAACTTCTTTACTTCTTTCATCAAGAATAGATAATTGAGTATTTACCTCTTCAATAATCTTAGAGTTTTTTTCTTTGGCTACTTCATTTTTATCAAGCTTATTATTATATTTTTGGATTTCGCCTCTTAAAGATTGAACTTCTAGTAATTTCATAAAGAATTCATAAAATTCTTTTTGACTTTGATTCTTTTGAATTTCTTCATAGATTGATTTGATATCATCTAAGTCAGTAACTTTTCGTTTAATGATTTTAAGAGTTGCTTCTAAATCTCTATAAGCATTAATTGATTCCTTAATCGAATCAACATCTAATATTTTCTCTTCTAATAGATATCTATAGATGAAATCTTTTACATCCGGGATTGGCTTAAAAGCTAGTGCTTTAGGTATTAATGAAAAATAGTTTTCATTAATTGAACCAAATAATGACCTAAATGATAGTTTTGCTTCTCTTCTTGTTAAATACACTCTTTCAGCTCTTTTTGCCTTTTTAAACATAACTGTTGTTAGAATACGGTTTTCTTCATCAATAAAATATTCATCTAACATCATGCCTTTAATATGGTAGAAAATAACCTTAGGAGGTAATATTTCACCAAACACATCTATAACCGCGCCCACAACAAAATATTCTTGTTTAGTTTCATCATAGAATTCTAGTGATACGTGACCAGTGGTATCGCCTTCTCTTAAGTATTCTTTATTATCAATACCAAGTTTACATTTAACGTAACCTCTTAAATCCCTTTTGCTTTTCTCATTGGCAGCTAAGTTAAATATTTGGTCCCCTGCAGTTATAATAAAGGCAACTGCATCAACTATTGTTGATTTACCAGTAGCATTTTGACCTGTAATTAACATATTGTTTTTTACATTTATTGTCTCATTAGCGAAATAATGCCAATTAATTAGTCTTACTTTAGTTAGCTTCTTCATGTTCTTCACTTCCTTGTCCTGGATCAATTCTAGAAATTAAATCATACACATCATTAATTGCACTAGTATTAATTGCTAGAAGAACCGTTGAGAAGATTACAACCTTAGAATTTGACTTTGTAATATCACCAAGTGGTTCAATGATATTGTATTTTTTGTACATTCTTAAGATTTTTACTAAATCTGTTTTATTTATCTTCTTTTTAAGTTCTAATGAATCATAATACTGATGTAATTCATTAATTGAAATTATAATATTGTCGTTAATTGAGGTATCAGCTAAATGCTGATGATAAAGAATTCTTAATATTAATAGTATTACAGTTTCTTCTTTGTTTAATCTTAATACATTAGAACTATCCTCATGCACTAGTTGTACAGCTCCATTTTCTCTGTCTAGGTTAACTTCATAATGAATTATTTCAAAATACTCATCAAAGTATTTCTTATAACTCAATAAAAAGTAATACATATCCTTATTATCGCGTTTGTCTCTAGCTAGAAATCCTGTTTGAAGTAATCTCAAACACGTCTTAGCAAACATATTCTTTTGTCCTGCGTTAAGTTCATCAAAATTTTCAAGTATCATCCTTCATACCCCCTTATTATTTCAAAATCATCTAGTTCAAACTTAGAATGCTCGATTGTATTTTGTAATGGCTGAATATAGTAATCTAATTCATCTCCTGCATATACTAAAATATAAAGTAATTTTAATACAGCTTCATCAGACATATCATTTCTAATTATTTCTGATGCTTTGATTAATGTGTTTTCTTTAAAGTACTCATTTAAATACTTGCTAATAACATCTTCAGAATAGTTTCTTTCAAATTCTTTATAGAATTCTTCCTGAAGCTTAATTCCAGGTCCGCCATTATTTTCTTCAAGATATTGTGAATCAACTCGTTTGTAGAATCCTCTTGGTGTATATAATGAATTAGGACTAATTTGAGTATATGTAGATAAATTAAATAATGGTTCAATATTTTGTAATGCTTTTTTAGTTCGTCTATTTTTGATCTCTTTTGATGTGTATTTGAGTATTCTTGTTAATTTCGTAATTACATTTTCATCATCAGATAATAAGAATTTTATTTTCGCAATTGTTGAATTAACATATACTTTGTTCTTATTATCAATTTCATCAATTATATAATTTATTGAGTTATAAATATCAATCATATCATCAATACGTTTATTTGCTCTAACCATTGCTAACTCTTTATTATTATGGGATTGAACTATATATTCTTTAGAAATCTTCTCCATAATAACTGGGTCTGATTGAAAACTTTCAAGCTTCTTAATAATCTCAAGTCGATACTTATTGATATTATCACTTGTTTTAAGTCTTCGATAAGCTTGGTCTACTAGTTCTACTTTATATTCTACTAGCAAATTGATTAAATCCTTTATTTCTGAGTTATCAATAATGGTTCTAATATATGACTTCAATCTAGAATCGAGCTTTCTAATTTCTCTTACAAAGGCTGCGGTATTCTTATATACTTGATTAACTACCATTCCGTATTCGCCTTCTTCTGAGTTCAATAAAGAATACACTGTATAGATATATCCTCTAAATTCATGACCTTCTGAAGAATCTCCATAAAATGAATCATTAGAAATTTCACGAAGGGCATGAATGATTGTTATTGCATAATCACGGAAATTAACTATCTCCTCGTAATCATTGTTCACATCGATATCAATCCATTCACATTCTTCAAGTCTTCTAATAACTTGATTTGCTCTATCTCTATTTGTTATTTCAAACTCATATTCAGTTCCTTCTAGTTCTTCGTCTAGTGGATTCAAGTCTAAATAATCTATAAGCACTTGCTTAGCTAAAGATTTATCCATTCCTAAAATAGAGCCTTGCTCATAAGCTTTATACATTTCTAATATACAAGCTACATATACAGTTTGATTTTTACTTGCTAAAACATTGAAAAAATGTTTGGGTATTACATTATATAGGTCCATAAACTCACTCCTTAATTTTCTCTAATATATTTGAAATCTCCACCAACTAAACTTGACAAGGTATTTTCTATCATTACCCAATCTTTCCTAAATGATTTCAATTCTCTTTTACCCTTTGGAGTAATTCGATAATAACGTCTATTCATTCCTTTTTTATTCTTTCCTGAATAGGAAGCTATTTTTTCTTCAGCAAGCATTCTTTTCAAAGCAGTATATAGCGCAGCTTCTGTAAGTTGAATGTTCTGTTTACTTACTGAATCAATGATTTTGGTCATTTCATAACCATAACTATCAAAGTTTCCTAAGATTGAAAGAATAATATAATTAGTAAAACCTCTTACATATTCGCCTGAATTCGTCATTATCTCACCTCCTCTATGTAATCTGTTTATGTATATTCATTTTATGCATAACCTGCTTATATTATACATGAACATAATCCATTTGTAAACAGCAAAATAAAAAGAATCCAAATTTCTTAGATTCTTTAATATATATAACTTTTATTTAAATGAATTCTTTATTTTTGACCAAAATGTATTATTATTATTTTGAGGTTTATCTTCTACTTTAGAAAGTTGTACAAATATCTTCTTTTGCTCAGTATTTAATTTCGAAGGAGTAACAACTGTAACAATAACATGTTGATCACCTTTTGCTTTACTACGGATATTTGGCGCTCCTTTTCCTTTTAATCTAAATTTAGAATCGGATTGTGTCCCTGATGGTACTTTTAACAACACTTTTCCATATACTGTTGGCACCTGAATTTCTGTACCTAAAGCAGCTTGAGCAAAAGTTAACGGAATGCTAATGATAATATCGTCGCCTTGTCTTAAATAAGTATCTGATTTTCTAACTTCAAATACAATATATAAATCACCATTAGGACCACCATTTGAGCCTTTATTACCAAAGTTTTCTAAACGTATTTGTTGCCCAGTTTCAATACCCTCTGGTACTCTTATTTCAACTTCCTTTATAACTTTTTCTACACCTTCGCCATTACAATTTGAGCATTTACGGATAATTTCCTTGCCGGTCCCATGACAAGTTGGACAGGCTCTTCTTGTTTGTGTTCTTCCAAATAATGTTTGAGACTCAACAATTACTGAACCACTTCCATGACATCTTGAACAAGCCTTTATATCACTTTTTGATTTAGCACCTAATCCATGACACACATGACATTCATCATATACTGGGATTTTTATTTTCTCTTTTTTCCCAAAGATTGATTCTTCAAATGAAACTGTCATTCTTCTTCGTATATCTGAACCTTTTAATGGTCTATTTGTAGCTCTTTGAGACCTGGCTCCGCCACCACCAAAGAAAGCACTAAAAATGTCTCCAAAATCAAAATCACCTTGGCTAAAGCCACCTTGACCAAACCCTCCGGCTTGATCAAATGCAGCGTGTCCAAATTGGTCATATTGAGCTTTTTTTGTTGTATCACTTAGAATATCGTATGCTTCTTGCACTTCTTTAAACTTGCTTTCTGCATTCGTTTCTGTAGATACATCTGGATGATATTTTTTTGCTAGTTTACGATATGATTTTTTTATATCGTCTGGGGTAGAACTTTTATTTATCCCTAAGACCTCATAATAATCTTTTTTAGCCATTGTTATACACCTCGAGTTGATTTTTTAATTAATTTATTAACTACCACAATTTTTACATTTCTTTGTAATCTGCATCAAAGACATCATCATCGTCTTTATTATCTTCATCATCTGGTTGTGTATAATCTTGAGATTGATTATCTTGACCACCTTGATCTTGTTGTTGTTCTTTATATACTCTTTCTGATAATGCTTGAGCTGATTTTTCAAGACTAGCTTTAGCGGTCTTAATCATATCTAGATTATCACCTTTTAGCGCTTCTTCTAATTCTTTAATCTTGCTTTCTGCATCTTCTTTTTCAGAATCAGTAACTTTGTCAGCTAAATCTTCTATAGCTTTATTAGTAACAAATATTAATTGATCTGATTCATTTCTTAAATCTACTTCTTCACGTTTTTCTTTGTCAGCTTCTGCATTTTCTTCTGCTTCTCTAACTAACTTTTCAATTTCATCATCTGATAAGCTTGAACTTGATTGAATAGTGATTGAGTTAGCTTTTCCAGTTGCTACATTTTTAGCATGTACATTAACAATACCATTAGCATCAATATCAAATTTAACTTCGATTTGTGGAACACCTCTTCTTGCTGGTGGAATGTCACTTAATTGGAAATGTCCTAAAGTTTTATTGTCTTTAGCCATTGACCTTTCACCTTGCAATACATGGATATCAACTGTTGGTTGATTATCTTGAGCTGTACTAAACACTTGAGATTTTGATGTTGGGATTGTAGTATTTCTTTCAATTAGTTTTGTAGATACTCCGCCCAATGTTTCAATACCTAGTGATAGAGGTGTAACATCAAGTAATAATACATCTTTAACATCACCTTGTAAAACTCCACCTTGAATTGCAGCGCCCATTGCTACAACTTCATCAGGAT
>JAGLYJ010000066.1 GCA_023132365.1 Mycoplasmatota bacterium | reverse complement strand
GAAACTAAAGTTGAAGCAAAACCAGCTGTAGATTTATCTGGTAAAACAGTAGTTGAATTAAGAGCTCTTTGTAAAGTTAATGGCATTTCAGGTTACTCAAAACTTAAAAAAGCTGAATTAATCGCTGAATTACAAAAGTAATGTAATATATAGGGGGCTAAAAGCTCCCTTTTTAAAGAATATAATTATAGATAGAGACATTGTATTGATATTAAAAATATGATAATATTATAATGATGTGTTTTAAGGAGGATAAAAATGCAAGTTACCGCAAAATTAGTTAAAGAATTAAGAGGTAAAACTGGTGCTGGTATGATGGATTGTAAAAAGGCATTAGTTGAGACTGAAGGAAATATAGAATTAGCTGTCGATTGGCTAAGAGAAAAAGGAATTGCAAAAGCTGCAAAGAAAGCATCTAGAATTGCTGCAGAAGGTAGCTGTGTGGTTAAAACAAATGGAAACAAAGCAATTATTTTTGAATTAAACTCTGAAACAGATTTTGTTGCCAAAAATGAGAATTTTGTTAACCTAACAAATAAAATTGCTGCTGCTTTATTAGCAAGTGACGCAACCTGTGAAGAATGTGCTTTAGAAGTTCCAGTTGGTGGAACTACATTAAAGGAATTCTTATTAGAATCAATTTCTTCAATTGGAGAAAACTTAACATTCAGAAGATTTGAAGTTGTTTTAAAAGAAGATCACCAAGAATTTGGTGCATATATGCATATGGGTGGAAAAATTGCCGCATTAACTGTATTAGATAATGCTGATTTTGAGACTGCCAAAGACATTGCAATGCATGTCGCTGCTTCAAGTCCACAATATCTTTCAAGCAAGGATATTTCTGAAGAATTTATTGTTCATGAAACAGATGTTCTAACTAGAGAAGCTTTAAATGAAAATGCTGAAGCTGTAAAACCAAAACCTGAGGGAATCATTAAGAAAATGGTAATGGGAAGATTAAACAAAAGTTTTAAAGCTATGTGTTTATTGAGTCAACCATTTATTAAGGACCCAAACCAATCTGTTGAACAATATGTTAATTCAAAAGGATCTAAGGTTCAATCATTTAAACGTTTAGCCGTTGGTGAAGGAATTGAAAAGAAAGTAGAAAATTTTGCTGAAGAAGTAATGAATCAAACAAGATAAATTAAAAGGGCATAGTATGTCCTTTTTTTGAAATTTAAGGAGGAATTTATGGCAAAACGTAGAGTTATGATTAAAGTAAGTGGTGAAGCTCTTGCTGGTAAAAATGCAATCGGTATTTGTCCTCAAACTGTAAAAACAATTGCCAAAGAGTTAAAAGATGCTTATGATTTAGGTACTCATGAAATTGGTGTCATAGTAGGTGGAGGAAATATATTTAGAGGCAAACTAGCTAGTGAAATGGGAATTGAGAGATCAAGTGCTGACTATATGGGCATGATTGGAACTATCCTGAACGCTTTAGCATTACAAAATTCTTTAGAATCACTTGGAGTTGATACTAGAGTAATGTCATCACTAAATATCCCACAAGTTGCTGAACCATATATTAGAAGGAAGGCACTATCTCATTTTGAAAAAGGTCGTGTTGTAATATTTGGTGGAGGCACTGGAAATCCATATTTTTCTACCGATACAACTGCTGCTTTACGTGCGGCTGAATTAGGTGCTGATATGGTGCTAATGGCAAAAAATGGTACTGATGGAGTCTATAATAAAGACCCAAGAACTAATAAAGATGCATTGAAATTTACCGAGCTTACACATAAAGAAATATTGCAAAAACAACTTAATGTAATGGATTCAACAGCTGCAGCATTATGTAATGACAACAATATTGATATATACGTATTTGATATGAATGTACCTGGTAATATTAAAAAAGCCTTATTAGGTGAAAACATTGGTACATTGATAAATAATGATAAGGAGTGAATTTTATGCCTGAAATGATTTTATTAGAAGCAGAAGAAAAAATGGAACATACAATGGAGTCTCTTCATAGAGATTTTTCATCTGTGAGAAGTGGTAGAGCAAACCCTAAAATGGTAGAGAATGTAACTGTTAATTATTATGGAGTAGATACTCCAATTAACCAAGTTGCTAGTGTTTCTGTTCCAGAAGCTACTCAAATCTATATTAAACCATATGATAAATCACTTGTTGCAGATATTGAAAAAGCTATATTTGGGGCTAATATTGGGTTAACACCATCTAGTGATGGTATAGGAATCAGACTTATTTTACCGCCTCTAACTGAAGAAAATCGTCGCAGTTCGGTTAAATTAATACATAAATTCGCAGAAGATAGCAAGGTTGCTATTAGAAATATTAGAAGAGATGCAATTTCTCATTATAAGAAAATGGAAAAAGCATCAGAAATTACTGAAGATGATTTAAGATATTATCAAGATGAAGTTCAAGAACTTACTAATAAATTTACTGAAAGAATAGATAAAGAATTTAAAGATAAAGAAACAGATATAATGCATATATAAGACTAGCAATAGTCTTATATTTTTTTTCAAATTCTCAAAAAACAAAAATCATAGAATAATCACAAAAAATATAGTATAATTTTAGTGTTAGACAGGGGGACATTATGAAAAAACAAAAATCAATGACCTTAACTATACCAAAACACATTGCAATAATTTTAGATGGTAATGGAAGATGGGCAAAAAAACGTCATTTACCTAGAACATATGGACATCAAGTTGGTGTAGAAAATATAAGAAAAATAACTATAGCAGCATCGGATTTAGGAGTTAAAGCTTTAAGTGTATATGCTTTTTCAACAGAAAACTGGAAAAGACCACAAGCAGAGGTGGATTTCTTAATGAAATTACCAGAAGAGTTTGAAAAAAAATTCAAGGATGACTTTAATGAAAAAGATGTAAAAGTTATGTTTTCGGGAAGAAAAACTCATTTAAGCCCTAAGAACTTAGAAATTCTAGAGCGAATTACTAAAAACACTAAAGATAAAAAAGGAATAATTTTAAATATATGTTTTGATTATGGATCTCAAATTGAAATAACAGAATCTGTTAAAATAATAGCACAAGACATTTTGGATAAAAAAATCAAACCCGAAGATATTGAACCAAAACATATTGAACAAAATCTATATACTAAAGATTTACCTAAATTAGATATGTTGATAAGACCAAGTGGAGAAGTTCGTTTAAGCAATTTCTTATTGTGGCAAGCAGCATATGCTGAATTATATTTTTGCAAAACATATTGGCCTGCCTTTTCTAAGAAGGACTTAGAAAAAGCGATTATTGATTTCAATAAAAGAGACCGAAGATATGGGGGACTAAAGAAAAAATGAAACAGAGAATTATAACTGGAACATTAATAGCTTTAGTATTAGCAACACTAATATATTTTGGTGAAGGGAAACTTGAATTTCTATTCTCAGGACTATGTGTTATTTTGTCTGGATTAGCTGCATATGAATTTGCCAAAATGTCTAGAACAAAAAAACCAGTGAGATGGTTTGATTTTATGAGTATACCAGTTACTATTATATTTACAACAATGAGTGTTATTTACTTTGATAGGATAATATATTATATTTATGTATTTATCTTCATTCTTGGCTTGCTGTTGTTTTATACAATTATGTATATTAGTGTTAAAGAATTTAAACGTGAAGACTTTGGAAATCAGTTATTAACTGTTTTCTATACAAGTTTAGGTTTTATAGCTTTTGCATATTTAAGAAAAGTGGATTTATATTTAATAGTTTATCTATTCATTGTTTCAATGATGACCGATATGTCCGCATATTTCTTTGGAATTAAGTTTGGGAAACATCGATTAGCACCTGAAATCAGTCCTAAAAAAAGCGTTGAAGGCGCAATAGCTGGATTAATAGTTGGTGCAGCTTGTGCAACAGTATTCGGATATTACTTTGAAGTGATTGATTTAAGTGTCATTTTCTTATTACTATTATCTATACTCTTATCTTCTATTTCACAAATTGGAGATTTAATAGCTTCAAAATTTAAAAGAGAAGCTGGAATTAAAGATTATTCTAACTTGTTTCCAGGGCATGGCGGCGTTTTAGATAGATTTGATTCAAGTATGTTAGTGGCAATATTCTTAATGTTAGCGGTTATTATATATTAGAGGTATATTATGAAAAATGTGTATTTATTAGGTGCTACTGGATCAATTGGGGAACAAACAATCGATATAATCCAGGAGTTTCCTGAAGAATTTAATTTAATAGCTATTTCCGGATATTCTAGTTTGGAAAAGATAATTGAAATTGGATCCAAATTTAATTTACAATTAATAGCGGTTAAGGATGAAGCAGATGCTTCTGTTATTAAAGCTGTTTTTCCTGATGCTAAAATTGTTTTTGGTCCAAGTGGGCTCTCGGATTTAGCTGTATATAATAAAGATGATAAAGAAGGAATTTTAATTAATGCTTTAGTAGGCATGGTTGGATTGAAACCAACAATAGATGCTATTAAAATTGATAGAGATATTTTACTTGCTAATAAAGAGACTTTGGTTGTAGGTGGTCATCTAATAAAAGAACTTTTGAAGATACATCCTGTAAAACTATATCCAATCGACTCAGAACATAATGCTATTTGGCAAATTATTCAAGGAGAAGATACCAATACTATTAAGCAACTTATAATAACGGCGAGTGGGGGACCTTTTAGAGATTTGACTAGAGACAAATTGAAAAATGTAACATTGGATGAAGCTCTTAACCATCCGAACTGGTCAATGGGAAAAAAGATAACTATTGATTCAGCTACTATGATGAATAAAGGGTTTGAAATCATTGAAGCTGCTTACTTGTTTGATATAGATATAGATAGAATTAAACCTATAATTCAAGAGGATAGTATTATCCATTCAATGGTTGAATACATTGATAATTCAATTGTTGCTCAAATGGCAACACCAGACATGAAACTGCCAATTATATACGCAATGTTTTACCCCAAGAGAGTAGATAGCGTTATTGAACCTTTAGATTTTAATAAAATATCAAATATAAATTTTAAAGAAGTGGATTATAAAAGATATCCTTTGTTGCAACTTGCAATTGAATGTTATAAAAAAGGCGGAAGCAATAGAACTGTATTAAACGCCGCTAATGAAGCTGCAGTAAGTTTGTTTTTGAATCAAAAAATTAGTTTCTTGGATATTGAGAGCATCGTGAAAAGTGCTGTGGATAATCATAAAACTGTAATTGATCCATCTCTAGAAGAAATTTATGAGATAGACCAATTAACCAAAGATAGTATATTTAAAAGATATAACAAATAGAATGGAGATTTAGCATGTTAATTACTTTAAGTTTTATATCAACAATTTGGAATATAGTTATTTTTCTAGTTGTTTTAGGGTTAGTTATTTGTATACACGAACTAGGGCATTTCTTTTTTGCCAAAAGAGCAGGGATTCTATGTCATGAATTCTCTTTTGGTATGGGTCCAAGACTTTGGAGCAAGAAGTTTGGAGAAACGGTCTTTTCTATAAGAGCAATTCCCTTTGGAGGATTTGTTTCAATGTCTGGAGAAGAGATTGAAGCTGATATAATTAAAGTTGGCCAGAAAATTCGTTTAGGATTTGATAGTTCAAATGAAGTAAATAGAATAGTAATCAATTCATCAAATACAAACTACCAAGATTTTCTAGAAGTGAAAGTTGAAGAATTTGATCTTTTTAGCGTAGAAGGTAATAGATTATATATTAATGAATATACTGTTAAAAGAAATGCTATGTATGTTACTGACAAGGGTCATATTCAAATTGCTCCAAAAGATAGAAGTTTTGCTTATAAAACTAAATGGCAAAGATTTATTACTGCTTTTGGTGGACCTTTAATGAATTTTATTTTAGCGTTTGTAGTATATTTAATTATTGCTTTTAGTATTGGCGTGCCTAATACTGCGAGTACAGAAATCGGTGAAGTCAATGAATCAATGCCTGCTCATGAAATAATTGAAATTGGTGATAGAATAGTATCTATCAATGGTATTCCAGTTACTTCTTGGAGTGGAGAAACTAATTCAGTTAGTAGTGAATTAGCTAAACTAGCTGATGATTATGTTTTTGTAGTTGAGAGAAATGGAACAGAAATGGAATTGCCTGCAATTAATCCTCAATTTATTTTTTATGGATTAGGTTTTGCGCTTGATGCAGATGCAGATGGTTTATATATAGAATCAGCTCTCTATATTGATACACTCTTAGAATCTGGAGATCAAATAATTAGTATTGATGGAATTGAAATGAATTCTTATGCTGATTTAATATTATTTGCGAATTCAAACCTAGAAGGTTCAACTGAAGAAGAACCTACTGAAATAAGTGTAGAAAGAGATGGAGAAATAATATTAATTTCTTATGTCGCTTATGGTGAAGACGTTCTTGATGCAATGGG
>JAGLYJ010000065.1 GCA_023132365.1 Mycoplasmatota bacterium | reverse complement strand
GTCTGTTTTAAAGGAACACTTTCAATTTAGCGCTTTTTAATTTACAATATTGTTACGAATACATTAATTATATTTCTCAATAAATTATTATCATACAGGTATTTACTAAGCCTGAATTCATCTGAGCTCAGCTGCATATCAACATCTAAGAACTCATAAATCATTTCGTTAATCGCCGGTATATTAATTAACAATGCAAGTACAAATAATAAGATATAGATGAATAAAGCTACTTTTAAAAGTCCAAATATAACTCCAAGAAATTTATCCGCTTGTTTAATAACAGGTATTGACGTGATTCCTTTTGCTAATAATCTTAACAAGAAGAAAATAATCATTGATCCAAAGAAAAGTGAAATAAATGCAATTACCAATAATGATAATGTAAGAATTAAAGGTGTAATTGAATCTATAATAGAATTTGTAACTTGGGTAAAATCAACTGATTCAGCAATCCAATCTACCATAAAATCTGGTAAACTTAACCCCTCTAAAGCACTTCTTAAATTTGGTTCAGTTAACTCAGCAGCAAACTCACCACTTCTTGACATTAGGTAATCATTAATACTAGATTCAATACCTTCACCAAACCAGCCCCTTAAAACATTTGAAAATGGTCTAGCTAATATAACTGAAGCTATTAATCCAAATACTGAAGATGCCATAGAAATAACCTTCTCTAAAAACCCTTTTTTCCAACCTATTATTACAAAAAGTATTACAGTTAAAATTATAGCAACATCAATAATTCCAAAAAATCCAAAATCCATAAAATCAAACCTTTCTATTTATATATTCTAAATAATCACGATATGAGAAAATCATTGCTTTAGCAGCAAAAACCTCATCAGTTCTTGTGATTGGTGTGTTTATTGGTGCGTTTCTTAATAATTCTGGCGTAGTTCTAGCTTCTTTAGCGATTAATTTCATTACTTTTATAAATTCATCTATTGTTTGAAGCGATTCTGTTTCAGTTGGTTCTATCATTATTGCTTGATGGAATAATAAAGGAAAATATATTGTTGGAGCATGCATCCCATAATCCAATAATCTTTTAGCAACATCAAATGTTCTAATTTCATTTGGGTTATCTAACAATCCATCAAATACTACTTCATGCATACAATATCCTTCAATTGGAAGATAATAATCATCTTTCAAAGCGTTTCTAATATAGTTTGCATTTAATGTTGCTAATTTTCCAACATTCATTAAGTTTTCTTTTCCTAAAGTTAAAATGTATGAATAAGCTCTTAACTCAACTAAGAAATTCCCAAAGAAAGAGCTTATTTGCCCTAAACTTTCAGCTGTATTAGCAATATAATAATAATCATCCATTTTTTTGACTCTTGGATTTGGTAAATAATCAACAAGGAAATCTCTTACTCCTATTGGCCCAGCTCCTGGTCCACCACCACCATGTGGTGTTGAGAAAGTCTTATGCAAGTTAATATGCATAATATCAAATCCCATGTCCCCAGGCCTAACTTTTCCTAGCATAGCATTTAGATTAGCTCCATCATAATACATTAATCCTCCAGCATCATGAATAAGTTTGGTTATTTCACAGATATCACTTTCAAAGATACCTAGAGTATTTGGATTTGTCAACATCATTCCTGCAATTTCATCACTTAACACAGATTTTAATGATTCAATATCTACCATGCCTAACTCATTTGATTTGATTTCTACTACTTCCATCCCACAAACAACTGTTGATGCAGGATTAGATCCATGAGCAGAATCAGGAATGATTACTTTAGTACGTTTAAAATCTTTTCTTGTTGCATGATATTCCTTCATTACCATAAGCCCTACAAGTTCACCATGTGCACCTGCATAAGGATTAAGAGAAAACTCAGCTAAGCCAGATATTTCACTAAGAGCAACTTGTAATTCATGATAAACTCTTAAAGCTCCTTGAGTAGTTCTTATTGGCTGATAAGGATGAAGTTTAGTAAAAGAATAGCTTTTGGCTATTTCTTCATTGATCTTAGGGTTATACTTCATAGTACAAGATCCTAAAGGATAAAAACCATTTTCTACACCGAAGTTTTTCTTAGAAACATTTGAATAATGTCTCACACAATCTAGTTCACTAACTTCTGGTAATAGTAAGTCAGAATCTCTTAAATGTTCAGTTAAATCTTTTAATTGATAGTTTGGATAGTTTTCTTTAGGCAAAGAGTAACCAATTCTACCGGGAATCGATAATTCGAAAATTAATTTATTGTAGTTCATGATAATCCCTCCAATACTTTAATTAACTTATCAATTTCTGATTTGGTTCTTTTTTCAGTTGCGGCGAAATTTATTAAGTTTTCATATTTATCAGAGATTTTTTCTAAGCTAAAGCCACCAAATATATTATTTTCTAGTAGAGCTTCGCCTATTAAATCATGAGAGATTGTTGTTTCTAAGGTAAATTCTTTAAGAAATGGTTTCTTAAAGTTATCATAAAACTTTCCAGTAGCGAGTAACTTATCATACATGTAATGTGCATTTTGATAAGAAAGTTTGTTAACTTCTTCTAATCCACTTTTACCCATTAAAGCACTATAAACCGTAACATATAAAGCTATTAACGATTGATTGGAACATATATTACTATTTGCCTTTGAACGTCTTATATGTTGTTCTCGCGCTTGTAATGTAAGTACATATGCTCTCAAACCATTAGAGTCAGTTGTATACCCAGCTATTCTACCTGGCAATTTTCTAACATACTTTTTCAAAGTAGCTAAATATCCTAGTGCTGGTCCACCAAAAGCAAGTGGTACTCCCAAACTTTGACAATCACCACAGGCAATATCAGCTCCATTTTCCATAGGCGATTTAAGAACCGCTAAAGTACTTGGATCACTATTTTGAATAAGTAAGCCTTTATATTCATGAGCAATTTCACTAACACCAGTATAATCTTCAATTAATCCAAAGAAATTTGGACTTTGAACAATTACACTAGCATATTCCTTACTCATTTTGTTTTTAAAATCTTCAACATCAAAAACACCATTCTTACTTGAAATAAATTCAAAGTCATACCCTCTGAATTTCAAATAAGTTTTAATTACATTAATTGTATTTGGATTTACTGTTTCTGAAATTAATACTTTTTTTCTTCTAGTTATATTGCACGCCATAAAACACGCTTCTGCAGAGGCTGTAGAGCCATCATACATAGAAGCATTAGAGACATCTAAACCAGTTAATGCTTGTATCATAGATTGATATTCAAAAATGTATTGTAAAGTTCCTTGAGAAATCTCTGGCTGATAAGGTGTATATGATGTTAAAAACTCTTGTCTTGATGTTATTGCATCAATGATTGCGGGTTGATAATGGTCATATAATCCTAAACCTGAAAATATAGTAAGTTCTTGATTCTCATTGCTGAGGTTTTTAAAATATTCTCTGATTTCTAACTCAGACATTTCAGATTTAATATTGTAGTCTTCTTTTAATAACACATTTTTAGATATTTGACTAAATAACTCATCAATTGATGAGATATTTATATCCTTAAGCATTTTGTTTATATCTTCTTTTGTGTGCGGAAAATATTTAAACATTTTTACCTCACTAAATAAAGTTTTTGTATTCTTCTGGACTTAATAAACTATCGAGTTCTTCTGGATTTGTAAGTTTAATTTTAATAAACCATGCTCCAAAAGCATCTTCATTTACTAATTCAGGTTCACCAACTAAATCTTCATTCATTTCCATTACTTCACCACTTAGAGGTGCGACTAAATCAGAAGCAGCCTTAACAGACTCAACTGCGCCAAATTCAGAATCTTTTTCTATTGTATCCTCTGCTTCTGGAAGATCAACGAAAACAATACTACCTAATTGTTCAGCTGCAAATTCAGTAATCCCAATTAGTACTTCATCATCACTTAATTTTTTAATCCATTCATGACTTTCACTATATAAAAGTCCATCTAAAACTTTGCTCATATTAAGCTCCCTTCGATTTATAATTTTTCTTTAAGAATTTTTTATCTCTTATAAAACCAGGAAACATTTTGTTTCTGATTTTAATTTGTATTTCAGTGCCTTTTTTTGTAAAGGGGCGATCTATCATTGCTAGAGCAATAGGTTTATTTAATGTAACAGATAAATAACCTGTCGTTACATACCCTACTTCTTGTTCTCCAACGTAAACTGGATAGTTAGCTCTAGGAATTGACCTCTTGATAAGCTCTACTCCAACCACTCTTCTAGTTAAACCCGTTTCTTTCTGTTTTAGTAAAGCTGCTTTTCCTAAAAAATCAAATTCACTATCAATCTTTGTAAAAAACTTAAGTCCTGCCTCTAATGGTGTGATTTTGTCTGACATCTCATGTCCATACAAAGGTAAAGCTGCTTCAAACCTGAGTGTATCTCTTGAGCCAAGTCCACAAGGAGTTACATCACCTTCAACAAATTTTCTCCAAATTTCTAAAATCGCATCACTGTAAGCATAAATCTCAAATCCATCTTCACCAGTATAACCAGTTCTTGAAATTAATAATGAGTGATTACCATATTCAAAATTACCAAAGTAAAAGAATTTTAAATCATCTAAATTAATGTTCAAAAGCGCCTTAACTGCAGCCTCAGCATTTGGTCCTTGAATAGCTATTTCTGAATACTCACTAGACACATTATTTATAGTAACATCAAAATCTTCAGTTTGCTCAATTACCCAAGAATAATCTTTAGCAATATTGCTGGCATTTACTACAAATAAATACTCAAAATCATTAATTTTATAAACAAGTAAATCATCAACTATAGTACCATTTTCATAGCACATCATTCCATATGTAACAGATCCATTTTCTTTGCTTATGATTTCATTAGTAAATACATGATTTACAAAATTAGTCGCTTCAGGACCTTTTATAATAAACTCACCCATGTGACTAACATCAAACATGCCGACGTTTTGTCTTATAGACTCGTGTTCTTCTTTTATAGAAGTATAAACAATCGGCATTTCATAACCTGCAAACTCTTCCATTTTCGCATTTAATTTAACATGTTCATCATAAAGACATGTCTTCTTAATTTTTAGCATAATACACCTCTAGATTATTATATCAAAATAATTGATTTTAATTAAATAAAATTTTTATAAATTCTTCTTTTTTTAGATTATAGATATATTCTTCAATTTTTATGCTCTTTAAGACCTTGTTAAAAGCAGTTTCAGTGAACTCAACATTCTTAAATAAATTTAAGAATTCATCTTCATCTTCAATTAAGAAGAAATCACCCAACATATTTATGTTCTTAACAAAGTTATTTTTCAATTCAATTGAGATTTCTAGTATCCCTGCTTCAGTTCTGCCTTTTCTTTTAACTGTATAATTAGGATTCTTTCCATAAATAAAATCAGCTTGCAAGTACTGTTTCTCAATCTCTCTAATACCTAAAATATCTTCTTCTGATAAAACGATTGATTGACCACAGATATTAGATTTAAAGAAACTTTTAAAGTCCTCAATTGAAATATCTAAATGGTCTTTAATATTTGTTACTCTTGACCTTACTGAATCAATACCTTTTGATATTAGTTTTTCATTATCTGGAGTTATAGCCTTTACCATTACACTTAAATCAGTATTATAAAGCATTGTTCCATGTACAACGGAACGATTATTTAAACGATAAAAAGCATTACCAGATACTTTCATTCCATCAATAAGAATATCATTTCTTCCAGAGAAATATGCGTTAAGGCCAAGCCTCTTAAGCAAACTAACTATCTTCTCCAAATATGTATCAAAAACAAAATCTTTATTAATACTTGGTGTTATAAATGAAAACATAATATTTGATGGATCAGAGTAAACACATCCACCACCAGATTTCCTGCGATAAAATTCAATATTATTCCTTTTCACGAAATCTAAATTAACTTCATTTTCGATTAGTTGGTTTCTACCAAAAATAACTGTTGGTTTAACTTGCCACATAAAGAAATATTCTTCTTCTTTATATTTTTTGGCTAAAAACTCCTCAGTTGCTAAATAAAACGATAATCTCTCAGTTTTATTTGTTGGATAATTAACATAAATCATAAACCGTCCTCCATTAAAAAGAGAGAATTTAGTCTCTCTCTAAAAATTCTTTGATTCTCTTTTCTTCAATCTTAGCAATAAATTCTGTAAAAGGTTGTATTTTTTTATTAATCTTGTATTCATCTATGTTCTTATAATAATCATTACGCATATCCTTGGTGATTGAAATAGGTAGTAATCCTTCTAGTTCTAATTGATAGTTCAATAATAATCTAGCAAGTCTACCATTGGCATCCATAAATGGATAAATTTTTAAGATTTGCAATAAAGCGAAAGCTGCTTTTCTTAATCCTTTTAATTCTGGATTATTAAGTTCAGCAAAGTAACGGTCCATTTTACTATAAATCTTTA
>JAGLYJ010000064.1 GCA_023132365.1 Mycoplasmatota bacterium | reverse complement strand
AATATTTACATGTTTTCTTAGAATTTTTAAGACTTCTTGAGTTTCAGCTTGTCTAGTATTATATTCTGAATTTGTTAGTTTTCTAGCAACATTAGAATTGATTAGAACAAATTTATAATTATTCAACTCACAAGGAATGTATTCAAAATCTAATGTACTAGATTCTAAGTATATAACATTGTCCTTTTTCCCTTTAGCTATAATAAATTGATCCATGATGCCGCATTGAACGCCAATATACTGATTTTCTACAGCTTTAGTTATTTTCGCTATTTCAATATCAGTAATATCTAAATTCATTAAATCCTTAATGATTTTGGTTGTTAAAACTAGTAATGCTGCACTAGATGAAAGCCCACCACCTCTAGGAAGATTTCCAGAGATAACCATATCAAATCCATAGTGAATTATATATCCTAGGGATTTTAGCTTATGAAGAACTCCACTTACATAATTAACATAGTTTCGATTTTTGTCATAATCTAAATTATTTAGATTGAAGTTAATGATACCTTTTTTAGACATGTTTGTTGAGTAGACTTTAATAATCTTGTCTTTTCTTTTCGATACTGCAGCGTAGATGCCTAAATCAATACAAAAAGGAAGTACAGCTCCACCATTATAATCAGTGTGACCACCAATTATATTGACTCTACCTGGAGAAAAATATAGTTTATCAGGATTATAACCAAATTCTTTATAAAAAAGATTCTTAACTGTATCTTTCATATTGCCTCCTAAACACTTGTATAAATTATAATATATATTTATTCTATTTTCAATCTATTACAGTTATATACAAAAATATAAGAGCATAAAAAAAGCAGGTAAATACCTGCTGAATTATTATACTTGCGGATAAACGCTTGCTTTTTTTCTATCTTTTCCGACTCTTTCGTATTTTACGATTCCATCGATTTTAGAAAATAATGTATCATCTCTACCAATTCCTACATTTTCACCAGGATGAACTTTTGTTCCTCTTTGACGATAAATGATTGAACCTGCTGTACAGTATTGTCCATCAGATAGTTTAGCTCCTAAACGGCGACCTACAGAATCACGACCATTTCTAGTCGATCCTACACCCTTTTTGGAAGCCATGCATTCTAGTATATTTAAATTAAGTATCACTTAAAACACCTCCAAATTTGTATTTTATTTATTCGACATTAATAGCAGTAATGCTAAGTTTTGTATAGGCTTGTCTATGACCGTTTTTCTTATGGTAATGTTTCTTAGCCAAATATTTATAGATTATAATTTTTGGACCTCTACCATGTTTCACAACATTAGCAGTAACGCTTGCATTTTTAACATATGGTTTCCCAATTTTTGTTTTACTTCCACCAATCATTAATACTTTATCAAAAGTATAATCAGCGGCAGCTTCAACTTCAAGTTTTTCAATATAGATTTCTTGACCAACTTCAACTTTAACTTGTTTTCCACCTGTTTCAATAACTGCGTACATATAGTGCACCTCCTCTTTATTTAAGACTCGCCATGTTTTGGTAACTATAATAGTTTTTAAAACCAAGTGTGAGCGGTATGCAAATCATACGAAAGTATTATACACAAATATTCAAGTTATGTCAATAAAAACATTCCGAAATTCAGTCGTTTTGAAGTTTGTTTGAATAATTACATTAATATTCTAAAAAAAGACCTTTTTATGATAAAATATTCATGAAGGAAGTGCTTATTATGTTATTAGTTTTTTTAAGTATTAATACCTATTTATTAGTTGGAATTATCTTTGCATTCTTATTAATAATCTACTTTGGAATTTCATACTATATTTATTTTAGAATGTTGATTAAGGATAAAAACTCTGACGTGAATTTGGTTAATCATGAAGAAGATTTTTATAAAGGTGCGTATCAATGGTTCCAAGAAGTTCCTAAAGAAGATATCTATGTGAAGACATATGATAGCTTGAAACTTCATGGGTATTATATACCATCATATAATAAGAAATCAAACAATGTTGCTATAGTAGTTCATGGGTATCAATCTAAAGCTACTGATATGATTATTATTGGTAAGATGTATGCTGAACTTGGATTTCAAGTGTTATTAACTGATTTACGTGGGCATGGTGAATCAGAAGGTAATTTTACGTCTTTTGGTCATTATGAGAAGTATGATTTAAAAAAATGGATTGGGTATGCTATTAGGAATTATGGAAGTGATTCAAAAATTCTTATTCACGGGGTTTCAATGGGGTCAGCTTCTGCGATGCTGGTCACTGAACTTGATATTCCCAAAAATAACATTAAATTTTTGCTGCTTGATTCAGGATTTACAGCTATTAGTAAAACAATTACAAAGGCAAAGCAATCAAAAGGAATTAAACCATTTCTATTTGGGTTAAATATAATTATATATATTAAACATAATTATTGGTTTTATAAAATTAAGCCAATTAGAGCTATGAGGAAGAATACAATACCATTTTTGATAATTCAAGGTGAACTAGACAGGGTAGTTCCTGTTACTATGGGTGAAGCACTTCTGAATATATCTCCAGCTACACAGAAGGAATTACTTGTTATTAAAAATTCACTTCATGCACAAGGATTTAGGGTAGATTTTGATCTGTGCTATAAAACTTTAAAAAAGGAAATTAAGCCTATTTTTAATATTAAAAAAACGTATTCATCAAACTCTCAAATAACAAATTAAATTAAAACATCCAAATGGATGTTTTTTTTAAAAGCAATTTATGGTGTGTATATTGACTTATGTCATTAATTTATGTATTATATTATTGAATTACATCAATAAAATCAAAGGAGAATTTAATGAAAAATTATGACATAATTGTTGTTGGTGGAAGTGCAGCTGGAATCCCGGCCGCAACAACGGCAAGAAAATATTACCCTAATAAAAGCATCTGTATTATTAGCGATGTAGAATATATTCCAATCCCATGTGGTATACCATACGTATTTGGTACTATTCTAGATCCAATGAAGAATTTGATTCCAGTTACTAAAATTAGCGAAGGAAACAATCTTGACTTAGTGATATCTAAAGTTACTGAAATTAATAGGCAAAAGAAATATATAAGAACTGATAAAGGTGAAGATTTCGGTTATGATAGACTTATTTTAGCTACTGGATCAAAACCATTAGTTCCACCTATTAAAGGGATAAGGTTAGATAATGTATTTCCTGTTAACAAAGATGCAAAATACTTACAAATAATCCAAGAACAATTAAAAAAATCAAAAGATATTGTTGTAATTGGTGGTGGATTTATCGGTGCCGAAATGGCTGAAGAATGTAAAAAAAACAATAAGAAATTAAATGTATCAATTATTGAGATGCAAAATCATATATTAAAATTAGTTTATGATGAAGAGTTTTGTTTGTTAGCTGAAGACGCTTTAATGAAACAGGATATTAATCTGTTATTCAATGAACAAGTTGTAGAAATCAAAGGAAATGGTAAAGTAAGTTCAGTTAAACTTGCAAGTGGAAAAGAAATTAAAGCTGATTTAGTTATTTTAGGTATAGGAGCAATTCCAAATACTGATTTAGCAGTTTCAGCCGGACTTGATTTAGGACCTACCAAGGGTATTAAAGTTAACAAATATCAAAAAACTGTTGATGAGAATATTTTTGCCTGTGGAGACTGTACTGATAAATTTTCATTTTTTGATGGGACGCCTTCTCAATTAAAACTAGCTTCAATTGCTACAATGGAAGCTAGAATTGCCGGAATCAATCTATATAAAATTAGAAGATATAACCGAGGTGTTGTTGGGTGTTTCTCAACTTCATTAGGAAATAATGCATTTGCTGCAGCTGGTATTACTGAATCTGTAGCTACATTAAAATGTTGTGATGTTGTAACAGGTGTTGCTGAATCAGTAAATAGACATCCTGGTGGTATGCCTGGGGCAGCTAAACTTAGAGTTAAGCTTATTTTTGAAGTAGCTAGTCAGAAAATCATTGGTGGAGAATTATATGGTGCATATTCAGCAGGAGAATTAATTAATGCAATTAGTGCCTTTATTTCAAAAGGGATGACAGCGGAAGAAATTGTTATGTTCCAAGCTGGAACGCATCCAGCTTTAACAGCTTCTCCTATAGCTTATCAATTGGTTAATGCGGCAGAAATGGCTTTAGTTAAATTAGATAGAGCCTAGAAAAATACAATAAAAATAATTATAAAAAAAGTTTAGTTAATAATAAAAACTAAACTTTTTATTTATAGATATCATGGAGTAAATAGTAAGATTACTTTTATTTTTTCAAATATACTCTAGCTTCATATGGTTTTAACAGTAAAGCATTATTATCTTTATAATTTGAAAGTATTAATGCATAATTTAGATGCTTATTCTGTTTCAATGAATATTCTTTATCAGAGAAATTGCATAAAACCACAAGCTCTTCAGTATTGTTATATCTTCTATAGCTATATAATTTTTTATTGCGGAAGTTGATATCTTGATAAGCTCCATAAACAATAATTGGGTGTTTCTTTCTTAAGGAAATAACTTCTCGATAATATTGAAAGATAGAATTTTCATCATCAATTGATTTCTGAACGTTTATATTCTTGTAATTTGGATTTGTTTTTATCCAAGGCTTATGAGTAGAAAACCCTGCATGTTTTGAGTCATTCCACTGCATAGGTGTCCTAGCATTGTCTCTAGACATCATTTTAATTTTCTTCATCATGCGTTTGTGACTCATTAATAATTTGCGACCCATTGCATAGATGTTATGAGTTTCAATATCCTGATAGTCATCTAAATGTTCATAACTTACATTAGTCATTCCAATCTCTTGACCTTGATATATAAACGGAGTTCCTTGCTGGAAATATAACATAGTTGCTAGCATAGTGGCAGATTCATAATGATATTCTAATGAACCAAATCTATTGATACTTCTAGACTGATCATGATTTTCTAGATATAGCGTATTCCAGCCTTTTCCATTAAGTTTATTTTGCCATTTACTTAAAGATTTTTTCAGGTTGATAGATTTGAATTTCTTCATAAACCATTTAACATAGTGATTGTCAGCTGCCATATGATCAAATTGGAAAACCATACTTAATTCTTTTCTATTTGGAGCTGTTAACAAACTAGCAACTTCAGGATTGACAAACACGGTTTCTCCAACCGTGAAGCAATCATATTTAGATAATACATCTCGATATATTTCATGTAAGTATTTATGTAAATTAGGATGGCTTAGATAATGTTCCTTACCTTTAAGTATCAAACTAGGTTTTCCATTAGGGTGTTTGTTATTCTTGGCAATCAGGTTTATTACATCACATCTGAAACCATCAACTCCCTTGTCTAACCAGAATTTGATAATATTTTTGACTTCATCTCTTACATCAGGATTATCCCAATTTAAATCTGGTTGTCCTTTTGCGAAAAGATGAAGATAATATTCTTCTCTTTCTCCATTGAAAGACCAAGCTTCACCACCGAAGAAACTAGTCCAATTCACTTTCTCTTTTTCCCAATGGTAGTAATCCTTGTACTTTCCTTGTTTCTTAATTGATTTCTTAAACCACAGATGTTCACTTGATGTATGATTTACAACTAAATCCATTACTAATTTTATTTTTGCTTTGTGAAGTTCCTTTATTAGCAACTTAATATCAGACAAAGTACCAAATTCCTCAGCGATGTCCAAATAATCAGAAATATCATAACCATTATCTTCCATTGGTGATTTATATACAGGTGATAACCAAATAATCCCTATTCCTAATTCTTTAAGATAAGGGATTTTTTCAATTATACCTTTTATGTCACCAATTCCATCATTATTAGAATCATAGAAACTTCTAGGATAGATTTGGTAAACGAACTCTTCCTTATACCAGGTTTTTTTCATGTTTAATTCCTCTTTAATATATATTTAAGCACTTTAAATAATCTAAAATTAATTAATTCAATTAAGATGTGTGCTGTTTTAAGCTTCAATTCACCCCTAGACAGCAAGGCCAAGGCTCTAAGTGGCATTTGTTTAATGAAGTCTAACATTGACTCAGCATACTCTTCACCTTGTTTCTGTGCGTTAAGTTTTGCTTTCTTTTCCAACTGAGATGCAAATATTTTGCCTATAAATGTTCTCTGAATATCTTCTAAACTATTATTTACAGTAAATGGCCGTTTATATTGCAGATGCTGTTTCTCAATTTTCCTATTAATTAGTTTCATGTATTCTATATCACTAAATGTTAAACCATTTAGTGGCACATATGATTCTAAGTCGTTCCAAATAGTCTCAACATATTCATTACCTAAAGATACTTCTATAGATTTCTCCATCAATATATTTCTAGCATTTTTACAAAATTGAAGATTGTATATCCCATCATCACATGTGAATTTATTCAATTTGATATTATAATAGTTAAAACTCTCAGAATTTACTTTGAATTTGATAGTTTTAGTTTCTCCATTTTTAATTAACACTTTATCAAACCCAATGAGTT
>JAGLYJ010000063.1 GCA_023132365.1 Mycoplasmatota bacterium | reverse complement strand
TTGAAGTAACTTACTAAAGTGACACTTCCAATAAATAATAATGAATACTTGACAATAGTGTATGACATACAGTATAATGTTATTGAGGTGATACGATGAGTCAGGATATTTATCAAAACTATCTCGTAGAATTGAAACGGGGAACTCAAATAATAGTGGTTTTAAGCCAGCTATTTGAAAAAGAATATGGTTATTCATTATTACAAAAACTTGTTGATAGAGGAATTTCAATAGAAGCTGGGACACTTTACCCACTTCTAAGAAGATTAGAATCTCAAAATATCCTTAGCAGTGAATGGGATACATCAATGAGCAGACCAAGGAAGTATTATGTATTAAGTGATGAGGGAAAAGAACTTTATGAATACTTGATTGATGAATATCACAATATGATTAAGATTGTTGATCAAATGATAGGTGGGACAAAGTGATGAATAATATAATTGAAAAGTATGTTTATGATGTAGTAAGAAGACTACCTGAAAAAATGAGAAGTGAAGTAACAAAAGAGTTGCGATCTAATATTGAAGAAATGTTGAGTGATAAACCAAACACTAATGAAATTATCGATGTTTTACAATCTTTAGGTCATCCAAGAATATTAGCGAGTAAATACAGGGGAAAAGATAGATATCTTATTGGACCAGAATATTATGAAGATTATCTAGCAGTATTGAAAGTAATACTAATTGTTTTTGTAAGTGTATCTGTTGTATTTGGAGCTATTTCTAGTATTCTTAATTTAGATGCTACAACAGTATTTCGAATCATAGCTGAAGTTCTAGGAGAAGCATTTGAGAATGCTATTTCAGCCCTATTTACTGGGTTTGCTTTAGTAACCATTGTATTTGCCATTAAAGATAAATTCAATAATAATGAAAAAGCATTAGAATTCGATGTTTTAACCTTACCAGAATTACCAGATATCAAAGTAAAAGAGATATCTGTTGTTTGTACTACTATAAGTTTAATTGTTAATGTAATATTTGGATTTCTATTTATATATTTAATATATACAAATAATTTAAATGTAATTTGGTTCATAGGTAATGGATCAGTAAATTCATTAGCAATATTTACTGAATCAGTTATTAATCCATTAATACCGTTATTAATTGTATCTGTTATTGCTAATGTTTCACTTGATGCATTTAAGCTTGTTAAGAGAAGATGGAATTTAAGTGTAATTGGAGTTCATACATTCGTAAAAATTTTAACAGCTACTATTGCAATTATAGTGCTGAGAAAATCTGGATTAATCAATGCGGAATTAATTACTCAATTTTCAAGCATATTTGATTCTACATATAGTATAGTAGAAGCAAACCTTGCAAGAGGATTAACAGTACTAGCTATTATAATCGGAATTACTACTGTACTTGATATTGTTAAAACTTGGAGTATACCTGCAAAAGCATACATTAATAAAGCAAATAAATATTCAAATAGTGATGAAGTTTAGAATTTATAGAAAATAGTATTATAGATATAGAATGATGATTAGAATTTATGTTATAATTAAAGAGTAATGCACACTAATTGGAGGTAACGCATGCTATCGTTAAAAGTATTAAACAATGTAGAGCTAGAGATGGCATTTAGTCTAAGAAGAGATCCTTGTGAAGTCATATATGCAAGCTTGCCTGATGGATATAATGATATTGTCTCAATGTTCATAAAGGATGATTATATAATTGTTGTTAATGATGATTTAGCTGATAAGCTAGATGAAATAGAATTAATAGCTTCAGTTATTCATGAAGGAAGACATGCATATCAATGGTATCAAATTAATCATATGTTAGAATCTAAGGAAGATAAGGAATTATTAGATAAATGGTATTTTGAGTTTAATAATTATAATCAACCTGAAAATGAAAATTCAACAGACTATTTGTATCAAGAAATAGAGGTAGATGCAATTGCATATACTGCAATTAATTTAGAGAAATTAACTAAGACAAAATTGCAAATTCCTAAAGAAATTAAGAATCAGGTAAATAATAGAATAAATCAAATTATAAATATAAAAAAAATAACAGATTAATTTCTGTTATTTTTAGCTATTTTTGTTTAAGGAGTGCTATAATAAATATGATAGGAGGAATTTTATGAAAATATTAATTGTCTATGATTCATACTATGGGAATACGCTAAAAGTAGCGAAACAGTACCATGAAAATCTAATTAAATATAAACCTGAACTTATAAAAGTTGATGTTATAACTCAATGCATTGTCGACAGTTACGATTTGATCATAATTGGTACGCCTACTCGTATTTTTAGTATGACAGGTAAAATTAAAAGAATGCTTAGAAAGCTTAAATTTTCTGATAAATATTACTTCGTATTTGATACAAGAGCTAATGCCGAAAAAGTTCAACAAAAGTTTCTTTTGAAAATGATTAATAAGTTTGGTTATGCGGCTGAGAAAGTTGAAGCTTTACTCAATAAGAAAGCTGCAAAAATCATTATGGATTACAAATGGTATTTTGTTAAAGATTCTGAAGGACCATTAGAAGAAGATTCTCTTGTTAATGCAAATAATGATTGTCTAAACTTGATTAAAAAACTAGAGGAATTAAATTAGGGTGAGTTTATTAAGAATGTATTTTCTTAAAAAAACAAGCAATCTAGTAGAAAAATAGAATAAAAATAGTATAATAAGATTAAGAGAGAAATATATATAGGAGGAATAATATGAAATATATTTGTGATGTGTGTGGATATGTTTATGATCCTGTAATTGGAGATCCTGATAGTGGTGTTGAACCAGGAACAGAATTTGCTGATATCCCTGAAGATTGGGTATGCCCATTATGTGGTGTAGGAAAAGAAGATTTTAGTATATTAGAATAATATTAGGAGCAAGATTTTCTTGCTTTTTTTATTTGGAAAAAAATATATATATAAAACTGAAATATATCTTGTATATTTGTTGATAAAGAAATATAATGTTATTGTAAATTGTAATACATGGTAATTATCAAGAAAATTTAATATCTCGCTAGTGAATAGGTGTATAACAGGGAAGCAGGTGTAATTCCTGAACTGTACCAGCAACCGTAATTTGAATTCTTAGACGAAATCCATTGGTAAAACAAGAAGGAGTTTAAGTTTAGAAGATAAGTCGGGAGACCTACCTATTTATTAAATACATTTAACAGGAGAAAAAAGATGAAAAGAAAAGTACTGGGTTTATTACTATTCTTATTGATCGTTCCTTTATTTATGGGATGCGGTCAAATCGCAACGATTGGAACAGTAACAATCGAAATTATTACTACTGGAGATAATCCAGGAACATCTGAAGTTGAGGAAAATTATATTTCTAAAACTATGGATGTGAACTTCACAGAAGAAGACACTTTGTTTACATTATTAATTGATAATTTTACAGTGTCATGTGCCGCAGAAGATGGCGGTTCTGATGAAGCATGTTCTTATGAAGGTTTATATGGTCATTATCTACTAACTATTGACACATTAATTCCAACTGAAACAAATGAGTACATTACTTATAATATTAATGGCGAATATGCCATGACAGGTATTGATGATACATTACCAGCTGATGGTGACGTATATTCATTTGCAATTGGATCGTTCTAAGACAAAAAATAGTGTAAGAAGCATTGCTTTAACATCAATGCTTCTAGCTATTTTAATCATACAAGAGGAATTATTAGTATTTATACCGAATGTGCAGTTAACAGTAATTTTAATTATTGTTTATGCGCAGTTTTTGTCAGATAAAGAATTATATCCCCTTGTACTAGCTTATGTCATCTTAGATAGCTTGCTGATGGGTAGTCTAAGCCTTTTATACACCCCAGCCATGCTCTTTAGTTGGACACTGCTTGCTTTAGTATCAAAAAGATTAAAACATAAGCCTGATTACGTGAAACTAATAATAGCTATTTGCTTTGCATTTGTATATGGATGGTCATTCATACCATTTACGGCAATTGTTCAAAATTTTAGTACATGGAATCAAGTTTTTAGATACTTTTATTTTGATCTTCCATTTGAGGCTATAATGGCTGTAAATAGCTTAATAACATACTTAATCTTCTATTTACCTTTAACTAAACTTTTTAAAAAACTCTACAAACAAGTAGATAACACAATATAATAACGAAATGACTGATAGTTAAGACTGGCAGTCATTTTTATATATGGACTAATACTCTTAACATATATGATTTATTTATATTGAACAATAGTTATCATCGAAATACCTTAAAATAGTTGTTATATATATTTGATAATATGGATGAAAACTGTTATAATTTATGGTAGTTTAATTAACTGAAAATGGAGGTTACTTATATGGAAAGAATAAGTGCTGATTTACTAATAATAGGAGCTGGTCCTGGGGGATATGTTTCCGCTATTTACGCTGCAAAAAAAGGGTTGAATGTTATTTTAGTTGATGCTAAAAGAGTTGGTGGAACCTGCCTTAATGATGGATGTATTCCAACTAAAGCTCTAGTTAAATCGGCTGAATTATATCAAGATATATTACACGCTGAAGAAGAGGGGATATATGTTACAAATCCTTCTTTTGATATGGCTAAGATCATTGATAAGAAAGATCAAGTAAAAGATAAACTTATCAGTGGGATAGAGTATCTATTAAATAAATATGAAGTTAAGCTTATTAAAGGGTTAGCTAGTTTTGAAAATGATACAGAAGTTTTGATAAGTGGAGATGAAAATTATCTTATTGAGGCTTCAGATATTATTATAGCTACAGGTTCTAAAACAAAACATATTCCGATTGAAGGATTAGACTCAAAGTTTGTTGTTGATTCAGAAGTTTTACTGAATAACAAAAACTTACCAAAAACAATGAATGTTATAGGTGGAGGAATAATTGGAATGGAATTCGCATTCATATACGCAAGTTTTGGCGTTACGGTGAACGTTATTGAATTCTTACCTAGAGTTTTACCTGGAGTAGATAAAGAGTTTAGTATGAGGCTTATGCGCTTTGCTAAGAAATTGAATATAACAATACTTACTAATGCTAAGGTAACTAGAATTGAAGAACAAGCTGATAATGCTTTAGTTCATTTTGAACACAAAGGCAAGGAGAAATCTTTAGAATGTGACTTAGTTTTAGAAGCAGTTGGTAGAGTTCCTTTAATTGATGGGTTAGGTCTTGAAAAAACAACTATAGAAATTGATATTCATAACGGAGTTAAAGTTGATTCAAGAATGAAAACAAATGTTAAGAATGTCTATGCTATTGGTGATGTAACTAATATAATGCAATTAGCACATGTTGCAAGTCATCAAGGGATAGTTGCTGTAGATAATATATTAGGTAAAGATAAAGAAATGGATTATACAAATATTCCTGCAGTTATCTTTACAACACCAATGATTGCTACAGTTGGTAAAACTGAAGCAATATGCAAAGAGGAAGAAATTCCTTTTGAAGTTGTTAAAGTTCCGTATTCTGCTAATGGTAAGGCATTAATTCTTGGTGGTGAAGCAGGTTATATGAAATTATTAAGAAATCCTGATTCTAAGAAGTTAATTGGTGGAATGATATTTGGTAAAGATGCAGATAATTTAATTGCTTCAGTAACAGTGGCAATTACAAATGGATTAACTGCTCATGATTTACAAGAAACTATTTTTGCACATCCAACCGTTCAGGAACTTGTTCATGAAGGAGCGATGGGGCTAGATCATCAGGCCATCCATTTTCTTGATTAATGGAAAAAGTAAAAGAAGTTAAAAGAATAAAAGAAATTATTGAAAAGGCTAATTATATAGTTTTTTTAGGTGGTGCTGGAGTTAGTACAGAATCTGGAGTTCCAGATTTTAGATCAGCAAGAGGAATATACAATCAACAAAACGAATTGAATCCTGAAAAGATTCTAAGTCATAATTTCTTTATGAATCAACCAAAAATCTTTTATGATTACTATAAAGAAAAAATAGTTAATGTTGAAGCCCTGCCTAATCAGGGCCATATATATTTAACTAAATTAGAAAAGTCTGGCAAATTAAAAGCAATTATAACTCAAAATATAGATGGTCTTCATAAAGAGGCTGATTCAAAAAATGTTATTGAATTACATGGAAGTATTTTTCATAACCACTGTGTTAAATGCAATAAATATTTTGATTTAGATTATATTAGAAGTCATGATGGAACTATAAGATGCGATTCCTGTAATGGTTTAGTAAAACCAGATGTAGTTCTATATGGAGAAAACTTAGATGATAATCTAGTTGAAGCAGCAATCACTCATATTATTAAATCTGATTTATTGATTGTAGCTGGAACTTCACTTAATGTTTATCCTGCCGCAGGGCTTTTAAGATATGCAAAGAAGAAGTTGTTAATAAATTTAACTAGGACATCAAAAGATATTTTCTGTGATTATGTATATTATGGAAAATTCGGAGAAACTTGCGAACAATTGATGTTAGACTAGTTTGACAGTGAAATATAAAAGTACTATAATTATCGTAATTAAGGAGTTCAACTATGATATATTTAGATTATTCAGCTACTACACCACCAAACATAGAGGTTTT
>JAGLYJ010000062.1 GCA_023132365.1 Mycoplasmatota bacterium | reverse complement strand
AGAGAAGAAACTTATAATAATTTTATACTAGCAGTAAGAATAGTCGTTGCATCAATTCCAATTGGAATTGCTGGATTGTTCTTAAAAGATTTTATTGATGATTTTATTTTAGGTCAATACGGTATGCTGTTTGTAGGAATAGGGTTCTTATTGTCGGGGACTGTTTTATTCTCGATAAGAGAAATTAGAATAAAAAAAGGAAGAACTTTAATAAATTGGACAGATACAATTTTAATAGGAATTGCTCAGGCAGTTGCAATTTTTCCAGGGGTTTCAAGATCAGGTATGACTAGTTCTACTAGTATTAAGCGAGGAATGGGTATTGATTCTGCCCTTAATTTTTCGTTCTTATTGTATATACCGGTTTCTTTCGCAGCAATACTGGTAGATGCTAATAACATTAGAGTTGAAGGCTTAGGATTACCTAATAATAATTATATTTTCTACTATCTCTTAGCTTTTGTAGGTGCTGCAGTAGCAACATATTTTGCTTATAAATTAATATTCAATATTTTCAAGAGTGGTAAATTAAAATATTTTAGTTATTACTTAATTATAATTGGATATATTTCTATATTTTATTTTATGTATAACGCTCAATAATTTTTAAGTCGTAATTATATACTATATATAGGTATTATCATTGTTTTAAGTTACTTATTGTTATATAATATGTATAACATATATTTACTAGATAAGAGGAGATTTTTTATGGATAATATGAATCAACAACAATTTGTTGAAGAAGAAGGAATGACGCTTCAAGAGTTGTTTAAAATTGTATGGCTTAACAAATTTTTAATTATTTTTATTACTGGATTTGCAATGATTTTAGGCATTGTTTATTCTTATGTTTTAGTAATACCAAAATATACAGCGGAAACATCGATTATTGTCCAAGTGGATTTTGAAGTTTCAGAAACATCGGAACAATCCGCAATCTCTATTGCACAAAATTTGATTTTAACCTATAAAGAGTTTGTAATTTCAAGTTTAATTGTAGAAAGCGTTATTGAAGATGTTGATGGGTTATCAAGTGATTACTCTGTTGGAACCTTGAAAAATAGCATTTCGATTTCTTCACAGTCTAATGTATTGATTATCTATATTTCTGTTGAGAACGAAGATCCAGCTTTGGCGGCTGAAATAGCTAATGAACTGGTTGGAAACTCTATCGAAATAGCAGATGATGATGAACAAGGATACGTATTGCTTCAAAATAAATTAAAAGTTCTAGATGTTGCTGAAACACCACAAATACCTAGCTCGCCAAATAAATTATTGAATGTTGTAATTAGTATTTTATTAGGTGGGATAATTGCTTTAGCAATCGTGTTTGTTAAAGAAATATTTAGTAATAAGTATCAATCTTCTAGTGAAATGGAAAAACATTTAGGAATTAAGGTTATTGGTGCTGTTCCAGGAACTATGAGAGAAAGAAAGTTGGTGGAATAGATGGAATTTTTTGAGTATAGAAATGTAGTTATTGAAGACCCTAATTCACCTGAATCAGAAGCATATAGAAAATTGGAATTGAATATTAGAATGTCTAATATTGATAAACCAATTAAAGTTATTCAAACAACTTCAGCTACACCACAAGATGGTAAAACAACAACGGCTATTAATTTAGCTGCTGTATATGCTGAAAAAGAAAAAAAGGTAATTATTTTAGATTTTGATTTAAGAAGACCTAAGATTCAACGTGCTTTTCATAAATCTAATGATGTTGGTTTTTATGACTTTATTGCAGAAGACAAAAATATTCATGATTTAATCATTCATGATGAATCAGGAATTGATCTTTTGTTAACGGGACATAGATTATCTTATCCACATATCATGCTGCAATCTCAAAAAGTTATTAACATGATTGATCAACTAAGAAATGAATATGATTATATAGTTATTGATACACCGCCAGTACTGTCAGTTACTGATGCACTTGTAGTTTCGAAATATGTAGACGGCGTTATTTATGTTGCAGCTTATAATCAAACAAGAAAAGATAATGCAAAAGTTGGATTGCAACAACTTCAAGAAAATGGAGCGAATATTCTAGGTGGAGTATTAGCTAATATTGATGTTAGAAAAGCACAAGGTGTATTTGGTTATTCTTACTACTCAGAAGAGGACTAATAAGAGGTGATTTTAAGTGATTGATATTCATACTCACATTTTACCATATGTGGATGATGGGTCGCCAGATTTACAAACTTCAATTGATATAATTAAATCAGAAATTAACCAGGGTGTTACAGATATTTTTGTAACACCTCATTATATTTCACATAGAGGATATATGTCATCTTTTGAAAAAAACATGCCTGTTTTTCAAGAGTTAAACGAAGAAGTTAAAAGACAGGGATTAAATGTAAAACTATATTTAGGTACTGAGATATACTATAATCAAAAAACTTTGAAAGATTTAGCTGATAATCTCGTGAAGCCGTTAGGTGATTCAAAATATTTGTTAGTGGAATTTTCTTTGTATAAGGAAACAGAAGATATACCTGAAGCTATAAATAATTTAACAGCTAAGGGATATATTCCCGTTATCGCTCATCCCGAAAGATATCCTTACCTTGATAATATTAATGCTTATAAATATTTGAAAAGAATGGGCGCTAAGATTCAGATTAACGCTAGTTCTATTATTGGAGATTATGGAAGAAAGATAAGAAAGTTTGTATTTAGCCTTATAAGCAGTGATCTTGTTGATTTTGTAGCTTCAGATGTCCATTCATTTAGAACAAGTAGACTATTAGATGCCTACAATATAATTAGCAATAAATTTTCAGGTGAAGTAGCTAATAAGTTATTTGATAACAGAGAAGTATTTGATTAAAATACATCGATTTATCACATTTTCTACATAAATGTGTAATATAATATAGACAATTCAATATATTATTCTTACCCCCTACCTAGAAGATATATTGGATTTTTCTTTGAAAGGATTGTGATGTTAATATGAGAAATACATATGTTTTAGTTGTTGATGATGAGTACAGAATAAGAAGGTTAGTTTCTGATTTCTTAAAAAGAGAAGATTATAAAGTAATAGAAGCTGCAGATGGAGAAGAAGCATTAGACATCTTATTTGAATCTAGCCAAAAAGTAGATTTGGTTATCTTAGATGTAATGATGCCTAAATACGATGGATGGTATGTTTTAGAAAGAATCCGTGATTATATGAATGTTCCTGTTGTAATGCTTACAGCTAGAAGTGATGAGTATGATCAACTTAAAGGTTTTAAGTTAGGCGCAGATGATTACGTAACAAAACCATTTTCTCCAAGTGTATTAGTTGCTAGAATCAATAAATTGCTGAAGAAAGATAAACAAATCCATGAAGAAATATTCTTTGGTGAAATTCACATGGATTTAGCTGCTAGAGAAGTATTTATTGAGAGTGGAAAAGTAGCTTTAACACCAAAGGAATATGAACTACTTAAATTCTTTATCGACAATAAAGGAATTGCACTATCAAGAGACAAAATATTAAATGCAGTTTGGAATTATGATTATTTTGGAGATTTAAGAACTGTTGATACACATATCAAACAGTTAAGAGCTAAATTAGGAAAATATTCATATTATATCTCAACTGTTAGAAGTATAGGATATAGATTAGATTCTGAGAATGAAATCATCAATTAGGTCGAAGTTATTTCTTCTGGTTTATGGGCTGTTTTTAGCTTTTATAGCGGGATTAATACTTTTAAATAACTCTTTTTTAGAAAACTATTATATAAAAAATAGAAAAGCGTCTTTAGTAGAGGCTTTTTACGTGATTGAAAATTACGATATGGAAGATGATGATTTTGAGTACAATATTGAAGTTATTGAAAATGACTATAATTTAAATGTTCAAGTGTTAAGGCAAGTTACTGAATTTGATCCTGGATACGTTTGGAGTGGTTTTGAAGATCCACCTGATATTTTTGAAAGAGTTTTTGGACTTAATCATAATATATCTAATGGAATAATAACTAGAATCATCTATGACTTCAATCAACAAACGGTGGAAGATAATTCTGATTATGCAGAAGAAGTCTCTACTTTAAGTAATGAAGGTTATACAGCATATCTTATGGATATACAATCAGAATTCAATTTAGATACTCAAAACACAAATATGATTGGGCTTGTTGTAACGGGAATAGATGGAAATGATGATATATATTATCTTTTAACCATTACTTTTCAATCAATTGAAGATAGTATTAGAATTTTTAATTCATTTACAATTTTAGTTGGGTTTTTCTTTATGATAATATCATTTGTTACAATGTATTTCATAAGTTATTCCTTTACAAATCCAATTCTTCAGATAAATAAAATTGCAGAAGAAATAACAAATTTAAACTTTACTAATAGGTTAAATATCAAAAGTGATGATGAGCTAGGTGATTTAGGAAATAGTATTAATCAAATGAGTGAGCAGCTTGAAGGAAACATTAAAGAGCTTCAGAAAACAAATGATCGATTAGCGAAGGAAATCTTACATAAAAATGATGTTGATGAAATGCGCCGTGATTTCATAGCGAGTGCATCTCATGAATTAAAAACTCCTTTATCTATGATCCTTGGTTATACTGAAGCATTAAGATTAAGTAATTTAGATTTAGAATCTAGAGATGAATATATAAGCATTATTCTAGATGAAACAAATAAGATGAATAAATTGGTTCAAGATCTTCTTAGATTGTCTCAAACTGAAAGTAAAACTATTGAGATTAACCTTAAAGACCTGAAAATCAAAGATTTAATTGATGATACTATTAATTTATTTAGTTTGAAATTTAAAGAATTAGATATTAATCTAGAAGTAGCTAGTGTAGATAGACTAGTTAATTCAGACTACAATCAACTACAAACGGTTTTAACTAACTTTATTAGCAATGCGATAAATTATATTGATGAATCAAAGATTGTTAAAATCAACGCGGTATTAAAAGAAAATAATATTGTTAGGGTATCGGTATACAATTCTGGTCCAAACATCTCTGAGGACGAAATAAACCATATCTGGGACAGCTTCTACAAGATTGATAAAGCTAGAACAAGAAGTTATGGCGGCCAGGGATTGGGTCTTTCAATTTGTAAGACAACTTTAGAAATGTTAGGTTATGATTACGGTGTTACCAACAAAGAAAATGGAGTAGAATTTTATTTTGAAATATATCTTGTATAGTTAAAAAATGGACTTTATTTTTAAGTCCATTTATTACGTTGATTGATTGAAAAAAAAGTATATTTATGTTAAAATCAGTTTACTATAAATAAATTTGGAGGAACATTATGGCTAACGAAAATCGCTTTTATAAAAGAGTAACATCTATGAAACCATGGCAAATGATGATCTATGATGTCTTAGCTATTTGTTTAACTTATGGATTAGCGATTGGAGCCTTAACAATTACTGATGCTTCTAATTTTGACCATATCACTGCTATAATTGCCTTGCCAGTTGTTATTGCGTTCAAATTAATTGTATATATTATTCTTAAATTATATAGATTAGTGCTTGATAATGCTGGTTTTGATGAAGTGTTTAAGATAGCGGTTGGAGTAATGGTATCTAATGTTGTTTTGGCAATAGTTACAATTGCTGTACCTAACTTCGAGTTTATTCCAGAAATATATATTATTTTTACAACGGTATTTGAAGTATTTGTAATGATAATACCAAGAATTATTAAGCGTATTATAAAATACTTATCTCCAAAGAAAATATACATGTCAGGAAAAAGATCTCTTCTAATTGGAGCTGGGGCTGGAGGGAAATTAGTTTTAGATGAAATTAGAAATAATCCTGATATCATGAATAATCCGATTGCTTTTGTGGATGATGACGATTCTAAAATCGGCAATATCATGTCTGGATTCCCTATTTTAGGACCAATTAAAGCAGTTCCTCATATTATTGATAATTACAATATTGAAGAAGTAATTATTTGTATTGCTAATATTGATAACCCTAGGCTACAGGAAATTATTCAAATAATTGCTCATAGACCAGTAACCATAAAGAGGTTGCCAAAATTCAAATCTTTACAAAAAGATATACCGAAGAAATTACTAGATGTAAATGTTGAGGATTTATTATCAAGAGATGTTGTTCAATTAGATTCAAAAGGTATACAAGAATTTATTTCTCAAAAAAGAGTTTTAGTTACAGGTGCGGGAGGTTCTATTGGATCTGAGCTTGTAAGACAAATTGTGAAGTATAAACCAGAAGAGATTCTTCTATTTGATATATATGAAAATGGAGTATATGATTTACAAACTGAATTGATGCATAAAATCACTAATAAACTTATTGATCCTATTAAATTTACAATTCAAATTGGATCAGTCTATAATAAAAAAAGAGTAGAGGAAATATTTAATAACTTTAAGCCAAATATAGTATTTCATGCAGCAGCTTATAAACACGTTCCTTTAATGGAAGGTTCATCAAAAGAAGCTGTGAGAACTAATATTATGGGAACACATAATATCTGTATTATCGCTGATAAATATGAAGTAGAAAAAGTAGTTCTTGTTTCATCTGATAAAGCAGTTAGACCAACGAATATTATGGGAGCAACTAAAAGATTTGCTGAAATGATGATTCAATGTATAAATTTTAAATCTAAAACTAATTACTCTGCAGTTAGATTTGGAAATGTATTAGGTTCTAATGGCTCTGTGGTTCCACTATTTAGAAAACAAATTGAAAAAGGTG
>JAGLYJ010000061.1 GCA_023132365.1 Mycoplasmatota bacterium | reverse complement strand
TATCAAACATTCTATCAGCTTCATCTAAAACAAAGTATTCAAGCTTGCTAAGGCTGATAAAGCCTTGATTAATTAAATCTAATAATCTACCAGGAGTTGCGACTAATATATCGCAACCTCTTTTTAGTCTATCTGTTTGTGATTTCTGTTTAACTCCACCATAAATTACTACAGTTTTTAATGGAAGATACTTCCCATAGTTATCAAAGCTAACTTTAATTTGCATTGCTAATTCCCTTGTAGGAGTTAAGATTAATGCTTTAATACCTTTATGTGTATATGAATTATACATATTTTGTAGTATTGGTATAGCAAAAGCCGCAGTTTTACCTGTGCCGGTTTGAGCGCTTCCAATAATGTCTTTTCCTGAAAGAAGAATAGGAATTGCTTGTTCTTGAATTGGTGAAGGACTTGCATATCCTTGCGTTTTGATTGCTTCTAAAATTTGACTCATTATTTCTAGTTTCTTAAATGGCATAATTGCTCCTTAGTTGATTTACATAGAAAATGCTCTTATCCAATGAAATTCTTGATTTTACCGAATTTTAGCAATGGATAAAAGCATTTGTTTTGACTGAAAGAGTATACCATAAAGACACATAAAAAACAATTAATTCTTCTTACAACATAAGATTGATTTTAATTAAAGCATCAATATAATGGTTATTAGAATTCGGTTGAGGTGATTAATTCTAATTAGTAATTAAATATAGTTATAATTAATGAAAAAACTTGTTTAAATATATCATTTCATTTTTATTAAAAATACTAGCAAATATCCTTTGCTTTTTCTAATATAAATGATATAATAATTGTGTAAGCGTTTTCTATTCATTTAGAAAACTTAATTTATTTATAAAATACTTGTTATTGATTATAGAAAAGGAGAAATATAATCACTTTTTGATCTAAAAAAAGGTGTTTTTATTATGGAAATTATGAAAAACATAACATTTTTAACCGGATATTACGGTTCAGGAAAATCTGAAATCGCGGTAAATTTAGCGATTCAAAAGAAATTAGATATTTTAGTTGATTTAGATATTATCAATCCATACTTTCGAAGTAGAGAAATGGAAAAGGAATTAGATAAGTATAATATTAAATCAATTTCTAGTGATATGGATCAAAAAATGAATCTTGATATGCCTTATATATCTAGTAAAATATTTATGCCTTTTCATGATAAAAGTCTTAAAGCTATTTTTGACTTAGGCGGTAATGACCAAGGTGCTAAACTACTTAGACAGTTTGATGATTACCATCACCATGATATTGATCTATTCTTAGTAATAAATATTTATCGATATGAATCTAGTTCACCTGAATTAATTATTAAGTTAATTAATAAGATTGAAGGTATGGGTGGATTTAAAGTTACAGGGCTTATTAATAATAGTAATTTAATTAGAGAAACCACCATCAATGAGATTCTTGAAGGTGAAAAGGTTGTTAAAGAAGTTAGCGAAATGACTAACTTACCTGTTATTTACACAACAATTTGGGAAGATGTTAATTTAGCGGATAATTTAGTGTTTCTTGGTGAAACACTAAAATTAAAACTATATTTTAGAAAGAATTGGTTATAGGAGGAATAGTATGCCAAAAGGTAAAGTAATATTTGATTATGAAATATGTAAAGGCTGTGGGTTATGTGTTGAGTATTGTCCAACAAACATTTTATACCAAGACATTGAAACACTTAACAAGAAAGGCTATAACATCATTAAAGTATCTGAACCTGATAAATGCATAGGGTGTGCATTTTGTGCAATGATGTGTCCGGATTCAGTAATTACAGTGGAGGTGGATAAATAATGGCTAAGATATTAATGAAAGGTAACGAAGCAATTGCGTTAGCTGCAATTAAAGGTGGTATTGATGCTTTTTATGGTTATCCAATTACACCACAGAATGAAATTCCTGAATACTTATCAAAACATATGTTAGATCTTGGAAGAGTATTCTTGCAATCTGAATCAGAAGTTTCAGCTATAAATATGGTTTATGGAGCAGCAGGAGCTGGTAAAAGAGTTATGACTAGTAGTTCAAGTCCTGGTATTGCTTTAAAACAAGAAGGTATCTCTTATATAGCAGCTGCAGAATTACCTTGTGTAATTGTGTCAGTAATGAGAGGTGGACCTGGTCTTGGAAGTATTCAACCTTCTCAAGGTGATTACTATCAAGCAACTAGAGGTGGCGGTAATGGTGATTATCAATTAATCGTTTACGCACCTGAATCTATTCAAGAAACTATTGATATTATGAAAGATTCATTTAATATCGCGGATTATTATCGTAATCCTGTATTAGTACTAGTTGATGGACTAATTGGACAAATGATGGAATCAGTGGATTTTGATAAACCAGTAAAAGAAAGAGAACTACCAGAAAAAGATTGGGCAACCAATGGAACAATTAATCATCCTGGTAGAAGAAATGTAGCTAATTCATTACATTTAGATCCTTATGGATTAGAACAACATAATATTCATTTACAAAAAAAATATAATTTAATTAAGGAAAATGAAACAGCATTTGAATTAGTTAATATGAAAGATGCTGAATATGTAATTGTTGCTTATGGAACAATGGCAAGAATTTGTCGTTCAGCAATTGAAATGTTAAATGAAAAAGGTATTAAAGTTGGAATGATTAGACCGATTACATTATGGCCATTCCCTGAAGCTGCTTTTGATGAGATTTCTGAAAAAGCTAAAGGTATCTTATGTTGCGAATTAAGCATGGGTCAAATGATAGACGATGTATTAATTGCTAATAACGGAAGACATAAAGTTGGATTCTTCGGAAGAAGTGGTGGAGTTTTACCTGATCCTGAAGAAATAGTAGATGCTATTGTAAACTTTAAAGATAAGGTGGTGAAGTAAGATGAGAGTTAAATACGAAAAATCAAAAGGATTAACTGATACACCTCTTACTTATTGCCCAGGTTGTACTCATGGTATAATTCATAAATTAGTAGCTGAAAGTTTAGTAGAGCTAGATATATTAGATAAAGCAATTGCTATTGCATCTGTTGGATGTTCTGTATTTAGTTATCAATTCTTTAACTGTGATGCTCAACAAGCTCCACATGGTAGAGCTTGTGCTGAAGCAACAGGTATTAAAAGAGTATTACCTGATAATATAGTTTTCACTTATCAAGGTGATGGTGACTTAGCAAGTATTGGTATAGCTGAAACAATTCACGCAGCTAACCGCGGAGAAAACATTACTGTTATCTTCGTTAATAATGCAATCTATGGTATGACAGGTGGACAAATGGCTCCAACTTCATTAATAGGTCAAAAAACTACAACTAGCCAAGATGGTAGAGATCAAGCACATCATGGTAACCCAATCAAGATTAGTGAAATGTTCGCTACTATTGATGGTGTTGCATACTTAGAAAGAGTTTCTGTACATGATCCTAAACATTATATTAAAGCTAAAAAAGCAATTAAAAAAGCTTTCCGATATCAAAAAGAAAAACGTGGATTCACTATGGTTGAACTTATTTCAACTTGTCCTGTAAACTGGGGAGTTAAACCAGTTGATGCAATGAAATGGGTTGCTTCTGACATGATACCTGTATTCCCACTTGGTGTCTTTAAAGACAAGGGGGCTACTAATGAATAGTGCTAATAATATTAAAGTAGCAGGTTTTGGTGGACAAGGCGTTATGATGTTTGGCCAAATCTTAGCTTACTCAGCTACAAAAGAAGAGTTATTTGGATTATGGTTCCCATCTTATGGTCCTGAAACAAGAGGTGGAACAGCAAACTGTTCTGTTATTGTTTCTAATAAACAAATTAATTCACCAGTATTTAAAAACGCTGATCATTTAATCGCATTCAATGCACCATCATTAGAAAAGTTTAGAAGAAATTTAGCAAGTGATGGATTAATTCTATATAATAGTTCTTTGATTAAAGAAAAGATAGAAGAATGTGATCAATTATGTGTTGGGGTTCCAATTAACGATATCGCATTAGAACTTGGTAATGTTAAAGTTGCTAATATGGTAATGATGGGTGCATACTTAGAACTTACTAATTTATTTGGTGATGTTACTATTCACGCTATCATCAAAAAAATCTTAGGTGAGAAGAAAGCTCATTTAGTTGATTTAAATAAACAAGCATTAGCAGCTGGTAAAGATTTCGTTAAGAAACTTGGAGTACAGTATGCTTAGAAATTTAGATGATTTAAAGGCGGCTGCGTTAAAATCTAGCAGAAAGAAAATGGCTGTTGTGTTTGCTCATGATGACCATGTTATTGAAGCAGTTAAGGATGCTTGTAGTTTAAAAATCATCGAACCTTTTCTAATTGGTGATGGGAAAGTAATTAACGAACTAATAGAAAAATATAAGTTAGAAAAACCATATACAGTTATTGATGAATCAGATCCTGTTTTAGCTACGAAGGTAGCTATGGATATGGTTAATAATAACGAAGTTGATATTTTAATGAAGGGTCTTATTGATACTAGTACTTTATTAAAAGGTGTTGTTAACTCTAATTATGGTATTAAAAAGAATAAATTATTATCTCATGTAGGAATTGTATCATACCCTACATTAGACAGAATATTGTTCATAAGTGATGGAGCGATGAATATCACTCCTGATTATGAACAAAAAATATTAATAACAGAAGCTGCTGTTGAATTAGCTAGAACCTTAGGTTATAAAATGCCTAAAGTTGGTATAGTTTCAGCAGTGGAAAAAGTGAATCCTAAGATTGAATCAACAATGGATGCTAAAAAGATAGTGGATTATTACTCTGATAAAGAGATTGATTTTATCATTGATGGTCCATTCGCTGTTGATAACTTAGTATCAATGGATTCTGTTAAACAAAAAGGTATTACTTCACCTGTAGGAGGAGTATGTGATGTCTTAATCTTCCCTAATTTAGATGGGGGAAATATTTTCTATAAAACTAGTGTATTTTTAGCATCTGGAGATGCTGCAGGAATTGTTATGGGAGCGAAGGTTCCTATTGTATTAACATCCAGAGCAGATACAGCTGATACAAAATTAAATTCAATTCTACTTGCGGTGGTGAATAAAAATGGACTTCTTACAACTAGTAATTAATCCAGGAAGCACTTCAACTAAAGTTGCATTATTCTTAAATGATAAACTAATTCAAGAAGCAACACTTAGGCATGAAGTTGAAGAACTGGATAAATATCCTAATTTAATCGATCAATTAGATTTTAGAAAACAAGTAATTCTTGATTTCCTATTTGAACATAAATATCGAATTAATCAAATCGATGTTTTTGTTGGTAGAGGCGGAATGTTGAAACCACTTAAACATGGTGGAACCTATCTTGTTACTGAACAAATGTTAGATGATTTACGAGCTTGCAAGTATGGAACACATGCTTCAAACCTAGGAGCTTTACTTGCTTCAAGTTTCGCTAAACCACTTAATAGACCTGCATATATTGTTGATCCTGTTGTTATTGATGAGTTTGATGATATCTCTAGGGTTAGTGGTCAAGCATTGATTCAAAGAAAAAGTATATTCCATGCACTTAATCAAAAAGCTACTGCTAAGAGACATGCTAAATCTGTTGGAAAACATTATGAAGATATGAATTTAATAGTTTGTCATCTAGGTGGCGGAATAAGTGTAGGACTTCATAAACAGGGACGTGTAGTTGATGTTAATAATGCTTTAGGAGGAGACGGACCTTTCTCACCAGAAAGAACCGGGACTATTCCAACTTATCCTTTAGTTGATTTATGTTTTTCAGGTAAATATACAGAATCAGAAATTAGAAAGTTATTAGTTGGTAAAGGTGGATTAGTATCTTACTTAGGAACTAATAATGGAAAAGAAATTGAAGAAAGAATTGCTAATGGTGATTCTAAGGCACAATTCTATTTTGAAGCAATGGGTTATAATGTTGTTAAACAAATTGGAGCTTTGTACTTTGCTTGTAGAAGTAAAGTCGATGCAGTATTGATTACTGGGGGTATTGCTTATAGTAAATACTTCATTCAATATATAAAATCTTATCTGGATAAAGTTTGTCAAGTATTTATCTATCCAGGTGAAGATGAAATGAGAGCACTAGCTGAAGGAACGTTAAGAGCACTAAGAAAAGAAGAAAAACTTCAGGCATATTGAAATCTAAATTCAAAGACCAGTCAAAATTAATTGATTGGTCTTTTTTATATGCATAAACTAATTTGATATTAACTCTTCAATTTTATGTGTAGGACATATCAGCATTCTAATTTGCAACAGTGTGATAGAATGTAGTTAGGAGTTGAGTAATATGATGAAAACTATAGAAATTGTAAATAACTTACAGAAGTCTTATAAAGACATTGAAATAAAAAAAGATCATTGTGCATGTAAAATTCCGCAAAATAGGGAAGTAATTAATATCATAAAATTAACTAAAGAACTAATATTTCCTGGGTATTTTACAACAAATAATATTAAAGGTACAACATCAAAACGAATTATTTGTAGAATAGCAAGAAAGCTAAGAAGGATGTTGCGCAAGCAAATTATATACTCAAGACTATATTTGGAAGATTCATCTAAACCAAATGTTTTTAAAAAGGAATCTTGTGATATATGTCAAAAGTATATGAACGAAATACCTAATATTAGAGCGCTAATTAAAAAGGATGTTGAAGCTCACTACCAAGGTGATCCCGCCGCTCTTAATCATGATCAAATAATAATATCTTATCCAGGATTATATGCAATTCTTATTTACCGAATTGCGCATACATTGGGTAATTTAGGTGTGATGGTTATACCAAGAATGATGAGTGAATTTGCTAATCGTGAAACTGGAATAGACAT
>JAGLYJ010000060.1 GCA_023132365.1 Mycoplasmatota bacterium | reverse complement strand
CTGATAAGGATTTAACAAAAGATCTTGACATGATAGTTTTATTGAATAGCCAAACAGAGTTTGATTTAGATGAAATTAATGAAAGTATTTTGGATGAAATTATTGTATACATGGTTAACAAAGATATCAATACTGTTGATAACTTTGTTGTACTAATGAGATATTTTCATGTAATAGATCGCAAAGATTTATTTATTCACCTTACTAAGTACACCGGAATGTTAGGAGTAATGGATAATATAATAAAAAGATTAATTTCTTTAAAAGGCGAAAGTAAAGCAAAGAAAATAATCGGAAAGTATCAAGTTCCATACCTAGGTGTACATCCTTCTAAACTACCAAAATATGCTAAGGATATGATGGATTTATTAGATGGTTATCTTGAGATTGAAGAAGTTGAAGAAGTTTTAGCTGGCAATAATCATTCAGTACCTGTTGAAACTCAAATACCAGAAAAAGTATTCTATGAAGGATCAAAGACTTTAAGTGAATATCTAATTGATAAACATCATCGAAAAGTAGCAGAATTAAAGCGCCATTTTGATGAAAATAAAGTATGGTATGAACAGATAATCACTCAAGAAGTATTGGATTATGTAGGTAATAATCAAGAAATACTATCAGGAGTAATAAAGGATGAATTATTGTATATAACAAAAATCCCTTATGATACTCTATCGTACTTGAATGCTTTAACAAATAAAGATAAAAAATACTTTGGCTGCCATTGTCCATTTGTAAGAGAAGCTCTAAAAGCAGGAAACTTAGATATTTCCGGTAGATTCTGTTATTGCTCAGCTGGCTTTGCTAAATTTCCGTTTGAAGTAATTTTAGGACAGAAACTTAAAATAAAAGTTGAGAAGTCAATATTGCTTGGAGATGATGAATGCCGTTTTGTTATAAATCTAAAAGATATTGATTATAAGAAATAATTTAATTATTTCTGCACATAATTTGTGAGAAACTATATTATATGCTAGAATATAGTATAAAATAAATATTTTGGGGGTTAATTATGAAAAGAAAATTTTTAATGTTGACATTAATGGGAATGATATTTTTTGCGTTTGTAAGTTGTGATTTATTATCGACTATCAACGCAGTGAAAGGTTTTTATACAGAATATACAGAGTTTTCTGAAATATATAATGATGCAACTCAGTATAGTGTATTAACAGAAACACAATTAACTATTTCAGATACAAATATTGAGGAAATGCTTCCTCTAAATTCAAGAGTTTACTTTATGATGGACACTGAATCTGAATTCTTATATGTAGAACAAAATCTACAAGGAGAAAATAGAAATAGTCTATATGAAGAAGTAGATGGTGGACTCTACATTGAATACGTTATAGATGATTCAAATGTTGTTACACCTAGAATACCTAGTGAGGAACAAAGATTTGATCAAAGTACTGACGCTGAGTTTGTTAATCCAGATTTCAGTTATGATGATGTAGAAAATGAAAATAAAACAGGTGATCGCACTTATGAATTAGATGTTTTACTTGTTCAAGCAATTAACATAGAAGCTTTAGGTGATTTTATTGATCAACTTAAAGTATTTGATGAAAGTTTAACTGTTTTTAATGATGTAGTTGCCCATCTAGTAATTACTTTTGATTCTGTAGATTCTACAATCGATGTATTAGCTACAGTTGAAAATTATCTAATGACTTTTGAGGATGAATCAACAGTTACTTTCTCTTTAACTAACCATACAGTTGTTAAGAGTCCTGATAACTTTGAAATGCCAAATGTATTTGAAGATCCATATCAAATTATAGCTCCTAGCGATGTTAGACTAGCAAGAAGAATATTTGAATCAAATGAATCAGTACAATATCCTGGATTAGAAAACATTGGTGGTTGGGTACAATTAAATCTTGAAATTGGAGATTATTATATTGATGAAGGAGATTCAAACATCATTCTATCAATGGAAGATACTGCTCAAGCTGAAGTAGCCTTAATATTAGAAGATATTGAAGCTGGTAGTTATTTAACTTTTGAAATAGTTACTGCAGGAACATATTATCTATTTGTAACACCTGGAGTAGACGGTGCTATTGAATTTGAGGTTAAGAATCATGATGGGGCAACTATAGTTGATACAACAACAGCAGCTGAAACAACAACGGCAGCTGAGACAACAACAGCAGCTGAGACAACAACAGCAGCAGCTGAAACCACAACTACAGCTGAATAAATTAAACACCTAGAATTAAAGATTATAGAAAAATATCTTACCTCTAAAGCTTTAAACTGTATCAAAGAAAGTAATCTTCTAAGAACATAGATTATGAGTAAGGGATAATAGTATAATACTTTGGAGGTGTTTTCATGGGAAAATATTGGAAATATCAATAATTATCTAAATCAATGGGGAATACAAATGAATATAAAAGAAAGAATTAAACAAACAAAGGAAAAAATAACTCAATTATATTTAGCTATAAAGTCAAAGGATACACCATGGTATGCAAAAGCGATAGGTGGAGTTACTATTGCATATGCATTATCGCCAATAGATCTTATTCCTGACTTTATTCCTGTGTTGGGATATTTAGATGATTTGATTATGTTACCTTTACTAATAAAATTAGCTATACTCTTAATCCCAAAGGAAGTTTGGGTAGATTGCGAAATCAAAGCCAAGGAAATTTGGAAAGATGGTAAACCAAAAATATGGTATTTTGCAATACCGATAGTGTTAATTTGGTTGTTAGTAATTTACTTAGTAATACGAAGATTCCTATGATGTGATTACTTAGTATATTTATACTTTTAAATTAAATAGAGTAAATTCTCATTATTTTCATTAAGAATTTACTCTGTTTTTTATATTTAGATTTCAGTAGTTTTTAAAAGCAATAGTAGTTTTCTATTTTAAATCATATTTGTAACAAATTAAATTCTTTTTGGATAATGTATCTTCTCTATAAAAACCCATTCTCTTAAGATATTTCTCATGTTTTTCATTGTTTGTAAATGTTACTAAACTTTCAAATCCTTTATCAAGAAATAGACCTTTCTTTTCTTTATAGATATATTCACCCATTTTAAAGTCTCTAAAAGTAGGTACAACATAATCAAAATCAACTTCTAAGATCTTATCTTCTAGTTTATTACCAACAAAGATGCCAGCTGGAACTATGTTTCTTAATATGTAAAAACTAATATCAGCGTTCTCAAAATCAATTTCTGTTGATGGAAAGAACTTTGTTATATCGTCTTTGTAAAACTTTAAGAAATACTTTAAGTATTGACTCTTTTGGTCGATTTCAAGTGTTTTAAAGTAATCTTTACTATGATACATCTTATATAAATAATAGATGTTTATTACCGATATACATGCATTCATAATTCCTACTGGTAAGGCACCAATTAAGAATCCATATACAGAAAAAATAATACCACCTATTAGGTTTATCCATCTTAGTTTTTTAGCTGAACTCATCAGCAATGAGACTAATACTACAACTGATGCTAAATACCCTAAATATTCTAACATTTTCATCACTCCTTAATGCTTTTAATAGTATATCACATAATGATTTTTTTTGATAAGAATTTTTACTAGCAGCTTAAATGTTGCATAAAAGAAAATAATAAAGAATATTGCAGATAATTTCTTATTATGCATTTATATTTGACATATGTTATGATATAATGAATTTGCGTTTACTAAACACACATATATATATTTGTGTTTCTAGTAACACATTGGAGGAAATTTATGAAAAAAAAAATTTATATAAGTTTTGATATAAATAATGATGACGATGTTTTTGAAAGATTTATTAAGGAGATTTATGATAATAAATATCCATATCATATTTCTGGAACATCTTTAGGTACTGCTTTCTATAAATTAGATGATATTAGAGAGGAAATTACTAAATGTGATTTGGTAATTGTACTATGTGGTTATCATACGAATGATGCTAGTAATGTTTCATTAGAAACTAAGATAGCAGATGAAGAGATTATACCTCATATATATTTAAACGGAAGAAATAATAAATTTCTTGTTACAATGCCTTCAAAGGCAAAGGATAGTGATGTGATTTACCAGTGGAGTTTAAAGAATATAAATTTAATCAATGAAAAACTAGATTTAAATTAAATATAGACTTTAAAGACAAAAATTTGTCTTTATTTCTTTACAACTATATATTTATTAATAAGAATACAATATAATATAGAATGTAATTAAAAATGGAGGACGAATGAAAAAAATACTATTAACAGCGGTAACATTATTGATGTTATTTGGTGCGCTAGGATGCGCAGGAACAGAGGGAGAGGAACATTTTTCTCATGATTGGTTTATGGCTTTAAATCAAGAAAACATGTATGGTTACCTTGATGATTCAGGAGAAGAAATGCTACCATTTATTTATGAATGGGCGAGTTATTTCAATAATGGTTATGCAGTTGTAACTGTTGATGGGCTTGATGGAGTTATAGATCATGAAGGAAATTATCAAATAGAGAGTAAATACACGAGTATACGACCTATTTGCGATTCAAAATATTTTGTTGTTTCTGAAGACGATGATAGAAGCCAAAATATATTATTAGATATAAGTGGCAACGTTCTAGTTAACATTGTAGATGGTATATATATTGATGATACAAACATTGATGGGATATTTATTTTTAGGAAAGATGGCAAAATTGGAATAGTGAATATCGATAACATAGTTGTAGTAGAACCTATCTATGACAGAATGTTTAAGTCTCAAGATGGAGTATTCCGAGTTGAAAAAGATGATTTATATGGCTATATAGATGAAACAGGAGAAGTAATCGTTGAATTAGTGTATGACATGGTTTCTGATTTTCACAATGGATATGGTTCAGTGTGTAATGATAATGATGTTTGCAGAGTTGTAGATACTAATGGAGATTTTCTTTTCTCAGAAACTAGTGCTACTGGTTTTAAGTTTAATCGAGAAGGAGTTTCAATAATTGCTGAAAAAGTAGATATTCACCATTATAAGTATGGACTTATTACAACTGAAGGAGATATTATCCAGAATATTATTTATACAAAGGCAGAAGTCGAATATAGTCTTGATGGGATAGAGTATTATCTCTTTTATGATGAAAATGATGTTGCATATGTAGTTGATCTGTTAGGAAATATTTTGTTTCAAACAGATGAATTTATTGTTTCTAAGATATATGATGATATAATTTTGCTTGATGATTTAGGAGAAAGAGTAAAAAGAAATCTAGGTAAATATGTTATTGATTATGATGGTAATGTTATTGCTGGTTCAGCAGATTCACAAGTATTTATTTCATTTGACCTAGAAGATGAGTTGCTGTTATATGTTGCACCTATTAATTCTCAACTTGATACTGCTGAATTTGATATCTATGATTCAGATGGAACTCTGCTTATTGAATCAATTGTTACTGGTGGTATTATATTTAATTATGAACATGAATGCATTTATATAAGCAATCAACTTGAAAATGATTATAGAATCATTAATTTCAAAGGAGAAACAATAATTACTTTTAACAGTATTGGAACTGGAATTTATCAAGATTATATTACTACTGAAGTTGATGGGTTATATGGGGTTTATGATTATAAGGGAAATATAGTTATTCCATTTGAATATCTGAGTGTTCGCAGTGCTAATATGTATTTCTATGGTGATTATTAATAAGAAATAGGAGTGTTTTATGTTTTCAAATTATGAGTATCAAAAAATTGATAGTAGATCTCAATGATTTAATCATTAAATAATATTAAAAAAAATATAGAAAAAAATGCAACCAACTATGGTTGCATTTATTTTGATTTAAGATTATTTTATAAATTAATCGATTGGTCTTAAGATGTCAAGTGCATTTAATTTAGCATCTAATAAATCATCTTTTTGTTTTTGCCACCAATTATCGTAATTATGAGAAGAAGTACCAGATTTGTATATTCTTCTAATATAGCTAATTGTTAAGTTTTGAATCTTAGATTTAAGACTGGATTTGTCAATTTTATTAAGGAGTTTAATTGCTATTTTAGAAGTAATATTCATACTGTCTATATAATTAGATACATTTTTTCTAGAAACATAAATACCTAATACTGCACTAAGGATCATAGACCAATAAAGAACATCGATATTATCTTCATATAACGCTTTTGTTTTATTATAGAAAATACTATTTGTGAAATAGTCTATTGCTTTAATTGCCTCATGGGTTTCCATTTGCTTAGGCGCTTTCATAGAAGCAAGATTTGAGAAAGTAATTAAGTCTTCAGTCTTATAGTCATCACTCTTATGGTTATCAATATAGGTTCTAATCTCTCTTTCAGAAATTGATTCCTTAATATAGATGATATCTTCATTTCTTAGAGTATCTAATAAAGAAAATATATTTGATAAATCTGTTTCATTTAACAAACCGATATTAAGAACACATAATTTCTTTAACATAACAGATTTCTCTGCTATATGGCTTATAAGGCTATCCAAATTATATTCAATTAATAATTGGAATAGTTCGACAAAGAAAGTAGTAGTTCTTTCTTTTTCATCTACAAAATCTTTCATTACCCCAAAAATTATTCTTTTAGGATTAGTTTGCTTTTTAATTATCTCTTTATTAATACTTATTTTGTATTTATAAATTGCCATATCAACAAAGCCTAGTAGGATTTCCTTCTCAGTTTTTTCAGAATTCTTTTTAGGTTTAATAACTGATTTTGGTTCTGAATCTTCCATAGTTTTTTTGACAGGTGGTTGTTTCTTAATTTCTTCAATAATAACTGGCTTAACTGATACAACCTTTTTAGGTGTATCTTTAACCTTAGTTTCTGTCTTAATTTCTTTTT
>JAGLYJ010000006.1 GCA_023132365.1 Mycoplasmatota bacterium | reverse complement strand
AATTATTCTATATACGATTCTTGAAATTGCACCAGATATCAGCATTGTAAATAAACTAATAACTATAATTTTCCCTGTTAACTTTTTCATTTAATCACCGCCTTATAACCTAATCCTCTTACAGTAACAATTTCAAAATTATTTGTAATCACTTTTTCTCTTAATCTTTTGATGTGAGTATCAACAGTTCTTTCATAGCTTTCACTATCAAACCCCCAAATTTCATTCATCAACTGATCTCTTGTAAATATCTGATTTTGTGACGCTAAGAGTTTATATAATAAAGCAAACTCTTTATAGGTCAATATAATTTCTTTGTTAGCTACTGAGCAAGATTTTAATTTATAATCCAAATGTATATTTCCAATATCGAGTATACTTTCACTTACAATCTTATATCTTCTTAGTAAAGCTTTAATCCTTAAAATCATTTCCTTCATATTAACAGGCTTGACCATATAATCATCAGCTCCACTATTGAACCCTTTTTCCTTATCATAATAAGAATCAAGCGCTGTTAACATTATTATTGGAATATCACTATTTATATATCTTACTGTTTTCACGAGTGCATTACCATCCACATAGGGCATCATTATATCTGTAATAATTAAATCTATATGATTATTTTCGAATATAACAATAGCATCTCTACCATTCTCTGACCGAAATACTTCATACCCATGTTTTTCTAAATTCTTAGCAATAATATTTTTGATATGTAAATCATCTTCTACTACTAATATCTTCAACATGTAATCACTCCTTCTATCTATTATTCCGTTCTTAATGCAATTACTGGATCTTTATTAGCTGCAATTTTACTAGGTATTATTCCAGCTACTAAAGTTAATAAACTGCTAAGAACAATTAACCCTACCGCACTATAGATACTTAATGAAGCAAATCCCGCAATTCCTAATACTTTACTTAAAATTAAATTAACTGGTATTTGCAAAAGCAGATACAGAAGTATACCAAATACACCCGCACTTAACCCAATCAATAGAGTCTCTGCAGTAAATATTCTTGAAATATCTTTTTTCCTAGCTCCTAAGCTTCTCATAATACCTATTTCTTTAGTTCTTTCAATAACTGATACATATGTAATTATACCAATCATAATAGATGAAACTAATAAGCTTATCCCAGCAAAAGCACTAAGCGTGATTGTTATAGTATTAATCATACCTGATATTGTATTTGAAATCGTTTCAGCAATATCAGCATATATAATTTTATCATCATCAGCTAGATCAACGTTATATGCATCTAAATAATCCTTAATAAGGTCTTTCGATTCAAATGATACAGGATATATTTGAATTCCTGTAGGTGTTGTATCTCCGCCGATTGATTGCATTACAAGATCATATGTTAATTGTTCATTAAATGGAAGACCAGTTAATACATTTGTATCTGGTGTAACTATTTGAGAAAGGACAATTTCTGAAGTGCTTGCGTCTTCTAATAGATAATCAGTCAAGAGTGTGGTATATCCTAAACCAGAATTTAGCACTTCACTTGAAGCATCTTCTTTGACCCTTAATATTCCAACAATTGATAGAGTAATAGATTCTGAATTATTATACATTCCATCTAAATCTGAATCAGCAACAAACACTTCTCCAATTTGATTGAAATATACATCATTAGGAATAACTTTGAATGACTTTCCAAGGAAGTCTTGAAAATCATATTCCTCTTCAATATCAAGCCCCATAGCCTCTAATGTCTCAATGTTTAATTGATTCATATTATCAACTACTAATACTATTTCATTATAATTATTTGGATAACTACCTTCTAGTATATCATATTGTTCTAAAACAAAACTTTGATTGTTAGGCAATTCACTAACAATTGAATTAGATGAAAAGAATGACATTCCCGATGCACTTGAAGTCTCTACTAAATTGTATGATCCAGTATTTGTTTTAGCAACGACTTGTAATGATGTAGATCTAGTATAAGCTATTGAATTATATAAAGTAGAGTCCATATCATTTATATATGTTAACACATCTTCTGAAAATATATTTGTATGGATTACAGTGCTTGAAGATTCATCATATGGATATATTAATGACTCACTTGGAAACTCCAAAGATTCTTGTTGACCAGGATTCATTAACGATCTAGGACCATCAGATCCATCAGATCCAAAAGTATCTGCTAGAACTACTTCTGATATAGTTATAGGAAACCCAGCTAACGTATCACTTTGTATATCATTTACGTAGTTGGTCATGCCTCCAGATATCGCTAAAACTAAGGCAATCCCAATAATACCTATACTACCAGCAAACGCGGTAATTATAGTTCTTCCCTTTTTCGTAATTAGATTTTTAAAACTAGTCTTAATAGCTGTCGAAAATGACATTGAGGTTTTCTTGTTAACCAAATTTCCACCTAATTCAACATCTCCATTAGCTGGTTTAGAATCGTTCAATATTTCTCCATCTAATAAGTTAATTATTCTATCACTAAATTTATTAGCAATTTTTGAATTATGCGTTACCATAATAACTAATCTATCTTTACTGATTTCCTTAATTATACTTATAACTTGATCACTTGTTTTACTATCAAGTGCTCCAGTTGGTTCATCAGCCAACAATATTTTAGGGTCATTAACTAAAGCTCTTGCTATAGCGACTCTTTGCATTTGTCCACCAGATAGTTGATTTGTTTTTTTATTGACTTGGTCTTTCAACCCAACTTCTTCTAAGACTTTAGACGCTCTTTCTTTTCTTTCTTTAGCTGAAACTCCAGACAGAGAAAGTGCCATTTCTACATTTTCTAGAACAGATAAATGAGAAATTAAATTATAATTTTGAAAGACAAAACCAATCGTCGTATTTCGATAAGCATCCCAATCATTATCTTTATATAGTTTAGTTGATTTACCATCAATTAATAAGTCACCTGAAGTATACTGATCTAAACCACCAATAATATTTAACATTGTTGTTTTCCCACAACCTGATGGTCCTAGTATAGAAACAAACTCATTCTTTCTGAATTTTAGATTTATACCTTTTAATGCCTTTACTGTAGTATCGCCTACATAATAATTCTTATTTAAATTTTTTAACTCTAACATAATATTTCCTTCTTTCGTAAATGTCATAAATCTTAGTTATAATCTTATTGTATATTACTTATTTGAACTGAATGTGAAATATATGTAAATAGTTCAACATATTAAAAAGGCTTTATCCAATAACTAAATGGAATCAAGCCTTTTCTTATATATACATATATATTTAACTATTTGTTTTCTTCATTTATCTTGTGATACTTAGCAACGCTTTTTTTGTGTTTTAGGATTAGTCTATCTCTTTCTTCAAGCGCAGTTTCATATGAAGCCATTGGAATTGATTTAACACTGGTTAATTCCGGCATCTCATACATAAAAGTAATTTCAGTTTTATCATTCTTAAAATGATATTTTAATGCTTGTCTGATATTCTTACCTGTGTGCTCTTGAAAAGCAACTCCGATATATCTTACCCTTCTGTTATGTCTAACAATATATATTCCATCTTTCTTTGGTGCAAATAACAAACAAAACGGATGTTTTAAAAACATAATATTTCCTCCTATTTTTTTATCTGCTATTATACCATAAAAACGGCTTGTATTCATGTTGACATCTAAATACATATATATGGCAAGTAAAAACTAGGAAATCAGTAATTTTTTTCTACTAATTCCCCAGCTGTCTCTTTATAATGAAATGTTTTTTCGTGATTAAACAATAATAATTGAATCGGCCCAACCAATGTACAACTCTTTATTGTTCTCTAAATTATCTTCTAAGCACGCAAAATTCATAGTGTAATAATAACTATCCCCTTCAGCACAAACAAGCATATATCCATAATCTATATCATCCACCGATGCAGTGTAATAAGCATAAATATAAGTAAAATCACCTTCTGAATTGTAAGTTGTCTCATCAGGATGTCCTCCAATAGTTAAAACAGTATCTGCATATTCTTGAAGATTATTAATGCCTGCAGAAACAACTAAATCTTTACTTTCTCGAAGACCTATGAAAATGTGATCCAGAGAAACCAAATATAATGGCGCCATAACAGTTTCAGTTAATATAAAATCCTCATTTAAAGTAATTGTCATTCCAGCTTCTGAAAATTCCTTCTCTTCTGGTTCGAATAAATCGCAACCAGTCATAGCAAATAGAGTAAAAGTACAAAGTAATGTTAAAATTAATTTTTTCATGTTTTCTCCTTTATTATTTTTCAATAGATATACCATTTAGCAAATATTCAACAACGGTGAAATATATGATTAAAACTAAAGTTATTTACCCTGTTTTCATATAAAAACTAATCTCACTCGCTGTGTTAAATAAATATATCGTTTTCAATATACAGTATATCACATGTCTATTCATTTGTTAATATATAGTAAATATATTTCATTTAACGAATGAATATTTATTAATAATATATGTTCTTTCTGTACCGCAACTGAAATTTACTTTTATTATATCAGTTCAAAGCAGGCAAAAAGCACCGTAATTATCCGGTGCTTCATTTAATCATTTAATCTTTGAACTTAATAATGCATTATCGTAAATCAACGTCAATTGAATATATTCCCTTAATCTCTTTTTCAAAGAAATCCATAGCGTTTCTAAGATTACTTTTATGATATGGATATACTTTTGTGTGATTTAATTGAATAATTTGATTAATATTTTGCCAATGTGTATATCCCTTATTCTTTAAATCTTTGTGTTTGTTGCTTAAAATAAAGGAAATGAATATTCTTCCTTTGTACCTGTGATTATGTTTTTTTCGTCTTCCATTAATTTCTAATAGAGTTTTAAGATCTTTTGAAGCTCCAACTAAATCCTCAAGTTCATACTTCTTTTCCATTGAGGGTACTGAAACCCTGTGAAGCAATCTGTCTTCATTTTTTGTGTTTGGAGTTTTTCTCTTAAACATATCCTTAACTTTACTAATAAATGTCTTTTCCACAAATTTCCTCCTGTTGAAATACTATTTCATATTTTATTTCTATATATATAATATTGCTTACAACTGAATTATGCAATAAGTAATACTAAAATTTATACAATCTATGTAATTTAAGTTATAAAAACGTTTAATTTTTTTGAATCAAAGAACACATTTCCCATGTGCCAATATTTTCAAAGCCTAAATCTAAATATATCTTTCCTGCTTTAGGATTGTCATAAAAAAGACATAACTCTTTCTTTAAATCAATAATATAATATTTCATCAAAGCCGATAACAGTTTAGAAGCATATCCTCTTCCTCTATACTTTTTTTCTGTAGCCACAGCCACTACCATTGCGTTCTTCGTAGTTTCAGCTGTAGTTGCCACAGTAGATACAATCTTTTGATTTTCTTCTATAAACAAAGTTTTACTCATTTTTTTTGATATTAGTTTACCTTCTACAAATTTCTCTTTAGTTTTATTAAAAACTCCAAATTCAGGGATAGTAACCAACAAATCATAAAGCAACTCACAATCTGCTTTAGAGTCAATCTCCTTAATTACAGAAGAATCATAAGTAATTGATTTCTTGATCTGTGTTGCTCTGCAAAAATACATTGAACTACACTTAAAATTAATCAGTGTTGGTTTAATCAGCTGCATTAAGTTACTTTTCCCACTGATATATTCAAATGAGTCACTCTTAAAGATATCAAGATAGTCTCTATTAAAATGTGTTAAATGAGAGTAATATATACCGTGTTCTCTATATCTAAGGAATATACTTAAGTATTCGTTATCCTTATCAAACTCACCATATACCCTTTGAAAGTCAGTTTCAAAACCAAAAGCTTCAATATCACCTATCGGAAATATATTATAACTAACTTCTTTATATAAATAATCAAGGACTTTAGTTCTATCGGCTTCGGTTAATAGTCTAATCATTTCTGACTCCTTTAAACAGTATATATCTTTTTGTATTTTCTTTAACATTCATTATACACATCTTATTTGTAAAGTGCAATATATTATATACTAAAAAGAATATTTTTGCGCATTAAAAAAAGAAAAACTAATTATGGTACAAATAGTATTAATTTTTCCTATATCGTTGTTTATAACCTATTTAACATATATTAGATTAATTGGTTTAGTCATTATTCATACCTCAAAAGGCGTCGCATTGACACCTTTTTGTTTAATCGAAATACATTTGTGAGTTATATCTTATTTATTAATTATATATTATTTAAACTTTTTTGAAATTTTTAAAAGTTTAAGTCTAATTGCTTCTGTTCCAAAATGTGAATTGATTTCTTCATCAGTTATGTAATATCCATCAATTAAAAGTTGAATAACTGATTTAGCAACAAGGATTTCTAAGTCTTCTTTGTTGTTTAATACAGTTTCTAAATCAGGTTTAACCATATTTGCTAATCCATTCATCATATTTGAATAGATTACATTATTTGGTCCTAATACTTCTTTCATCTTTGGAATTGATAATAATGTTGTAGCTATTTCTTTTACACTAATTCTTTTATTCATAGATTTTCTAAATTCCCCCGCATTTAAGATTTGATCAACCGTTACGTCAATAACATCACTAAGTTTTATTAATAAACTTGTGTCTGGTAAGGTTGTCCCTGTTTCCCATTTAGATACTGCTTGAAAACTAATTTGTAGTTTTTCAGCAAGATCCTTTTGTGTTAAATGCATTTCGATTCGTTTCATTTTAATGTATTTACCAATTTCAATTGTGTTCACTTGTATCACCTCACATTAATAGTATATAACTTATTCATTGAATCAACAATAACTAGATAATTGAATTTATTCTATTTTTAGTTGATTTTGAAGGTGTTTATCCCCTATAAGACAATAAAAAAACCTATTTTGGTTTTTTTTATTGTGTTTATAACTAATTAAAATTACTTAAAAATAATCTGACGGCATAAGAGCGTGATGTTCAGAGAAGCATAAATATACTGAGAAAAAGGTTTATAGCTTTCTAAAGAAGCTGTAATTTGCGATTCTAAATAGTTTATTTGTCCAGAAAAATATAGAGTTTTATTATTTTCATAACGAGCTCAAAAAAAAGATAAAGATAAATACTATCGTAATTAGACAGTAAATAAAAATATTCTTTTGGTTTAATAGTCCTTCCATTTGCATACTTCAGTTATATATCTACTTAATGTTGAATTATCTCTCTATCAATATAATTTTACTTCTTTATAATTCTATAAAGCTTTTGTTTGGTTTTTAAAATGATCAAATCGGCAAGTTTTCATACAAATCATTTCTTTCAGGATAGATTCTATTTTGGATAAACAACAGTCATTTTTCCCTCTTTATTTATTGTTAAATAACAGTTTCTATTATCGTCAATGATTTCATTTATTTTCGAAAAAGAGTTTTGAATTCTTTGAATCGCCTCTGATATTAAATCTTCACTAATTACTAGTGGTAAAACTAGATGTTTAATTTTTGTTATATTAGGACCAAACGCCCTATTCATTAGCACCTGAATCCCTTTGCTCTTCAACAACTGTAGAATTTGCTTAGCTTTTTTAGGGTCAGCATGAATTTCACTTGTTATTTTATTTTCTATAGATTCAATTTGAGAGTAACTTTCTCTCTTAACATTGTAAACATTAAAATATGAAGCATCTCCAAAATGATTCTTAATTAATTTAGTGCCATCATTTGTTGCACAAGCTACAAGCATTTGTAATCATCTCCCTTAGTGGTTAATAAACATATTATAATATTATATCAATATATGTCAATATATATTCAATTTTTGATATTTATTATAATGTTTTTCCTAATCTAAAACAAAAAAAGAAATACCATATCAGCAAATGATAGATATTCTTTTCTGTAATTTTTATAGTACTTAACTAAATTATTGATTCCGATTACGACCCATACCTTTTTGATGTTTACCACGTCCGTGTCCACGACCTCGACCTTGTCCTTTAATGAAATATTCTCCGCCTTCAATTTGAAGAGTTTTTCCATACACAAGACATAGGGATATTTTCTTGCGAGCCCTATTATAAATTCTTTGTGCTGTCGTTCTACCTATTCCCATTTCAATAGCGCATTCAGATTGGTCATAATTTGATTCATCAATTAAACGAATAGTCTCGTATTCATCAATACTCATAATTATTATATCTAAATCATTTCTTTTTCCCAACGGTCCAAAACGGCTATATAAAGGCATTTCACTAACGTTTCTCATTTTTGTTGGTCTTGGCATATAATCATCCTTCTTGTTTTTCTATTTTTTATTGATTTCATCAAGTCTGTTTTGTAGGTATTTTTTTTCTTCTTCCAAATTAGTTTTGACATCAGAAGTATTTACTCTATAATTCATACGATTAAATCCTCTACCTCTGCCTCTGCCTTGTCCAGGTCTATCAAAACTTGTATTTGTATTACCACAATCACCAAGTCTTCTGCCTGTCATTGCTCCTTCTCCAGCTGGTCCAGTTTTATCTCTTATAGGCATTTTAGCGCCTCCTTTCAATTTTGGGCATATGCCCTCAACTCTATTGTATACCTTTTTTTTTATATGTCAACTACTTATTTCAAATTTTCAAATTTTTCATATAACTTTAAAAACTTTTGTTTTCCTTCAATCAATACTGTTTTAGCTATCACTATTGCTAAAGCTGAAATGCTAACAGCAGTAGAATATAGATAGCATAATTCAAACCAGCTTGTAAATATGCAAATATCGTATGGAGCGCATTTTAATTCATATCCTAGTCCTTGATAACTCATACCCACAGAAAGAGCTCCTAAGCCCCAAAACAGCATTGAAATCCCCCGCCAAATGCTTTTATTACTTCTGTTTTTCGTGTAATTCAAGACCAAATGTTTAATTTACTTATTTGATAAAAAACAAACATTTCCTGTTGGACTAAAATATAGTAATGTAAACATTGCTTTCCTCCAATATAAATATCTGCTTTATTATACCGTTCAGCAATAAGTAAAACATGAAGACAATTAAAAAAACCACTAATTGTGGTTTTCTATTAAATACTATTTCATTTCATTTAGTAGTAAATAAGTGAATTGTTTTTTTGTTTCCAATTGTGCATTCCAGCAACTTCTTGAATATGTCCATCTAATCTTCCATCCGGTACTTCTTTTTCTTCAAGTTCTACGATACATGTATCTTCAAAATAGTTAACAACCACACTCTTAATAAGTTTCAATTCTTCAAATATTGGATCTTTAATAAACGTCGCGACTGATGGAATAATTGAAGAATTATATACTTTATAAAAATCAAGTCCATCTTTGTTGCTTGGTGTATTTATCTTAATTAATAAAACAATCTTCATCTAATTTGTCTCCTTCCTGAATAAGTACTGTCTATTTGTTTAGTTTTTACAAACAAAACACTAAGACCTTTTCTTTCTGACAAAATATTTGTGAATACTCAAAAGCAATCTTCTCATTAAGAAATTCACCCTATAATACTATTATATAACTTATCAGTTGACTCAACAATAACTTGATAATTGAATATACTCTATTTGTAGTTTATATCCAATGTTTTTACTATAAACTGTTTTATTGATGCTTACTATAATATTAGTAGTTTTTATCAAATTTCGATATATGCATATTGGGTGTTATAATAAATATATCTTTAACAGCACTTAAAAGATTTATATAAGGAGTTTTAAAATGAAAAAAGAGAATTTATTAGTTTTAATCCCTTTCATATTAATACTTGTAATTTTTACTTATATAGTTATAATGTTACCATTAAATGACACCTATATTCTTGAATATATCTTCTTATCTTTAGGAATTTTATCTATTCCCATTGTATACTATCTATACTGGAAAAAGAAAACAACTATCCCTTTGATTATATTTGTTGTTATATTCACTGTGCTTTTAATTCTAGCTTTTGTTTATGCAAGAAATTTCATTCTGTTATTAATAGGTATAATACTTATTCTTATGATGGCTTCAGGTATATATCTTTACTATAAAATTCTTAAGAATATGAAATAAAATTTAGATATAAAATACAAAAGAGATAATTTTGTCTCTTTTTTTATATTTTAACAAAAGGTCAACTCTGCTGCTTCATTATAAATCTTGTTTCTTTTAAATTATTTTTTAAAACTCTTAACGAAATTATTGAAATCTCTATACGTTCCTATGTGATCAGCCTTTAATTCTAAATCATACCTATTAACTAGGCAATCCGTTATTAAGTATGTTTCTACTCCTAGTTTACCTGAAATCATATCCTCATAAGCATCATTACCTACCATCATACATTCAGTTGGTTTCTTATTGATTGCGGATAAAACTTCTTTATAATATTCTAAATTTGGTTTACAATAATAATTCTTCTCAAATGAAGATATATAGATGAAGTCACTTGGGTTTAGCCCCGCCCATCTAATTCTGTGATGATTTGCTATCATAGGAAATAATGGATTTGTTGCAAGAACTAAAGTATACCCTTTTTCTTTCAATAGTTTTACACTGGCTAAAATATCACTATTTTGCCAAGTAGAGTTTTTAACTTCTTGAAATTCATTATCGTAAAATTCATTGAATTTAGATAAGTAATCTTCACCATTCACTTCAACTAGTTCGCTAAATTTTTCCATAAAAACTTCTTGATTCAATATAGGCTCAGTATTACCAACCATAACTGTGGTGCATTCCATCATTATGTCTGTAATCTTTGATGGATCTATAGAATCTTCCAAATGTTTCCCTAAAAATTTGAAATACAATTTCATGAACTTCTCAAAGCTCATAGGCAGTAATGTACCATCTAAATCAAATAATATTGTGTTTATCATATCTTTGTCAACCTTTCGTAGTCAATGGTGCTCCAAAATCGTTACTATAGATTAATTATAACATAAGCTCACAGTCATTCAATTGAAAAATTAAACTCAAATTAAGAAAGCTATTCAAAAAACATACAAATCAAAAAAAGCGCCGGGTTATGACGCTTGATAAGGGTTTTGTTCAAATTAAAATCTCATTTATTTACATATTAAAACCACTCAAATGGATTAATATTTACCATTAAATGCTACAAAATGAAGTGCTAATCATAGACTCTTATATATCCTTCTGCAAAGACAATACTATAAGAAATATCTGAAATTGTTACTACATCATCATTTTCATAAATAATAGTCATACTTCTTTCAAAATGTTCTATAAGGAATGGTCCATTAATTAAGAAACTTAATGCCACTTCATTATACCCATGAACTATTTCATAATTTAAAGATTTATCATAATAAATATAATAATAGTGATAATCAACACGGATTTCTAGAGCGATAAAAATATCACTAGTTTTACCTATTGACTCTAGGGACACATCTGGATATATATCAACCATATAATTGATTAACAAACTGCAGTTTTCTTCATAATGAATTATATCTACAAAACTTAAATTAATAGTAAAATAATCCTCAATATTATATTTATCAAGGTAAATGTCTTCAGAAGGATGAAAATATTTAGTTAGAGATACTAGATTATCAATCTCATTTGTCTGCCATTCAGAATATTCAACACTTCTTATTGACCCAAATGTATCATCTGAAAAACTAACACTTGTTATGCCTAAAACCTTACCATCTTCAGATGCAAGAATTCCGCCACTATTACCATGTTTAATAAGGCTATTAGTTCTTATATAAACCATATCATATATATCAGAAGTATAATAAGTTGAAAGTATTATCCCTTCAGTAATTTTTGCTTCTGTAGCATAACTAGGGTACCCAATTGAATAAATAACATCGTCTTCGTAATAATCTTCACTAAATTCAACTGGAACTGGCTTAAAATCATCAATAATGTTCAATTTACCTACAGCTAAATCTATATCTTCATTGTAGTAACAAATGCCTTCAACATCATAGCCAAATTCAAAACCATCAAATCTTCCCTCCGCATTCCAAGCATCTTCTAATACATGCGCATTTGTAATAAAAGTACCATCTTCTTTTAATATATACCCGGTACCTTGTTTAACTGTAAGACCGTCATTGTTTTTAGAATCCAATCTAAATATAGAATACTTAAAATCATCATAGATTGCATTGTATTCTTTACTAGTTGTTGTGCTATAAGATGAAGTGTCTGTTAGAACTGTATTGACGCTGCTAATTGATGAACAAGAAATTAAAGGCAAGATAAAAAGAAAAGAAAGTAAAATTACACTTCTTTTAAATGATTTCAAAATTATAATTTTACTCTTGAATAAATTTCCTCCCACTATAACACCTAGATTCCTTGACAACTGTTTGTTACTTAATATTATATCAAAATATGGAATATTTATCTAATCCCAGAGATTAACCTATTCAAATTTTATCTATCATTTTTATATTAGAAAAGAATATGATAGTTTATTAATTCCAAATTCTGTATACATAATTTACAAAAAAAACGACATCTCTATTAAGAATGTCGTTTTATTATTATATTGACAATTAATAATTTCTAGTATTACAAACAGAATTTATCCATTAATCAGTTTTTTTCTAATTTTAGTTGAAAAATAATCAATAAGTACTACAACGAAAATGATTCCCCATAATGCTGCAGCAGCGTCTCTCCATCTACCAGCATTCATCGCAACATTTAATGTAAAACCAATACCACCAGCAGCTACAATACCTAATATGGTAGCGTTCTTTACATTTATCTCAAATCGGTAAATTACTACTGAAATAATATTTGCAAATAATTGAGGTAGTATCCCATAACGAATTTTCTGATATCTAGTCGCTCCTAAAGCATCTAATGATTGTAGAATTCCAGGATCAATATCCTCGATAATTTCAATATATAGCTTAGAAATCATACCAATAGATAATACACCAATTGTAAGAACACCGGTCATTGGCCCAGGTCCACTTACACGAATAAACATCAATGCAGTTAAGAAAAATGGGAATGAACGAATGGTTGTAATAATTGTATTACCAATAACGTTAAATTTACCCACAATAGTTCTTGCTGTAAGAAAAGCAAATGGAATTGCCAATAAAGCTCCTAATAACGTACCTAAAACAGCTATCCCTATAGTTTCAAACATTAGAAATGGTACCCCATCAACACTTGTAGTGAATATATTATCCCATTGTGGGTTAAAGAAAGCTTTAGCAATATTTTTTGCAATTGCCATCCCAGCACTAAAGGCATCTGGAAGACTTAATACAGGGGAGCTCCAAATAATTAAGAACAATAGAAATACACTTATAAAAATATTTCTAACTGTATGTTTTGGTCGCTCATTATATGTCTGAATAACAGTTTTCATTTATGATAACCTCTTTCTTAAGTATTGGGAGATATTTTGAACTATTATAACCACAAATAGAAGTGCTAACACCATAAGTGCAACGTCTCCATATCTCTGAAGAGCCATTTGATCATTCATGATTCTCCCGATACCGCCTGCATTAACAAAGCCTAATATTGCTGATGCACGAAGATTGATTTCAAAATTATAAAGTACTATAGAATAGAATCTACCCATAATTTGGGGGACAACAGCAGCACTAAAAGCCTGAAGTTTTGTTGCTCCAGTTGCTTCTATTGCAATAAATGCACCCATATCTGTAGTTTCTATAATTTCATACATCATTTTTGTAATAATACCAAAAGTAAATATTATTGTTGCAAGAACACCTACAAATGGTCCATATCCAAAAATATATGACAAAATCAATGCATAAACTAAAATTGGAAATGTTCTTATTATTGATAAGAAAAATTTAATTATCGTAGGCACTTTGCTTTTTCCCATTATGTTTTGAGATGCTAAAATGGAAAAAGGAATAGCAATTAAAGACCCTACTATTGTTCCAATAACAGCTATACGGATTGTATCAGCCATTGGTCCTAAAACATTATTAAAATATGACCAATTTACTTCTAAAACCATTCTTTTAATAATTGTAAAAAAGTTTGAGAAATTACTAAAGAACGTTCCTACTCCAAACCGTTTAAAGAATGCAGAAACAATCAGGTTCCAAAAGAACATAAAAATAGATAGGGTAATTATCATAGATATAAGTGAATATGAAAAAGGTCGAGTAATGCTTGTTCCATCTTTTAAAATAGCTGTTCTATGAATTTGATTTCGCTTTATGAGGGTTTTTATATAATTACTTATCTTTGAACATAATGTCTTCATCAGTTAGTTCTCTCCCATAAATAGTCTTTAATAAATTCTCTGTAATGTCTGAAGTGCTTCCATCATAAACAATTTCTCCTTCATTAATTCCTATAACACGTTGAGCATACTTTAATGCTAAGTCTACATGATGCATATTTACAAGAATAGTAATATTCTCATTCTTATTAATACGTTCAAAATCACTCATTATTTGGTTCGCTGTAATTGGATCAAGTGACGCAACAGGTTCATCTGCTAAAATTATTGATGGGTTTTGCGCAAGTGTTCGAGCTAAAGCTACACGTTGCTGTTGACCACCTGAAAGTTGATCAGCTCGAATATAAGCCTTTTCCAAAATACCAACTTTATGTAATGCCTCTAAAGCAATTAGCTTATCCTTTTTTGAGAAAAATCCAAAAACACTAGATATTGGATTCATATCCGGTACGCGTGCAGCTAAAACGTTATTAATAACAGATGTTCTATTAATCAAGTTAAATGATTGAAATACCATACCTACTTTTCTTCGATAGTGTCTAAGAGCTTTCCCCTTCAAACTAGGAATATTTAGCTTTTCTACAACGATACTTCCTTCAGTGACATCTGTCATTTTATTAACTAAACGGATAAGTGTAGACTTTCCGGCTCCACTTAAACCAATAATAGCCACAAATTCACCTGGCTCGATTTTTAGTGATACATTTTTAAGTGCAACTACTCCGTTGGGATATGTTTTACCTACGTTTTTAAATTCTATCATGAACTACTCCTTCTCTAAAAAAAGAAGGCTCAATATGACATATCAAGCCTAATTTAATCAAATTGTATTTAAATATTAATTTACTTACTTAGCCATTAACAATTTCGTTAGCTTCACGAGCTACATCATAATCAGAATCATCAGCTACAACATAACCTTCATGGCTATAAACACTAAAGATATCTTTAACTACTGCGAAGTTGTCTGTAGGATCATCAAGAGGTGTTGTGTCTTGTACAAGATTTATAAAAGCTTGTTCAATTGCTGTTTGAAGATCATCATCAACTGTCTTCTTAGAAACAGTTACTGTGTCATTATAAACACCAGGAGTAACGAAAACAACATCAGTATCTTCCCAAATTGTATTAGCTTGAGCATATCCACCTTCTTCAGTAGAAATCCATTCGTCAGCATAATCTCTTCTGAAATCAGCATATCCGAAAGCTAAATCAACTGAACCAGATGCTAGTGCTGAAGCAGCTCCACCATAACCAGGCACTTGAATTATATTGTCTGCAGGAAGGTCCGCTAAAGTTTTTTCATATAAAGTATTAAATAATACTGAAGGGTATACACGCCCAGAAGATGATGTAATTGATTGTACACCAATTTTAACATCTTGTAAATCTTCCCAAGTGATTTCTCCGCCACCATTAATAATTGCAGCAAGTTCACGTCCCTTAACAGATTGACCTACTATTCCAAGTGAACGATAATAAGTTATTTGATTTAGAGGATCTGAATCAGTAGCAATACCATCATTCCAATCTATTGCATCCGGTGAATCCTTGTCAAGTCCGCCACGAGTTGATGTTAAAGCAACATCCATATTTTCACCATCAGCGTAAACCACGTATGTTCCACCAGGAATTAACCCAATATCAGCAGTTCCAGCATCAAGTGCTTCTCCAACTGCTTCATAAGATGTACCTACATATACACTAATAGTTTCAAAATCATACCCTAACTCAGACATTTCTGCCTTAAGTACTTCAGGTAGATAACTAATTCCTTCAACCAAAGTTGCATTGTCTCTTGAAGGGACAAAGAAAACAGTTAGGTTTGTTTTTTCTACAGGTTCTGCCTCACATGAAGTGAAAGCTACAAATGCAAAACATGCAATTAATAAAATTCCAACTTTTTTTAACATAATCAATTCTCCTTCTTATATATGTTTTTAATTATATCACAACGAATATCATATATAAAGTAGTAAGTGAAAATTTTGTGATGCTATAATTCTATATATTATTTATAGATATAAATATACATATATATATGTTATATTATTCTTGTTTCATAGAAATATATTTTAAATTGAATAACAATAAATTAAATATTACATTAAAAATACTAGCAATCTAAAAGCCTCAAACTAGGATTCTATTAGAGAGATTATTCTCAAAAGTTTATCCGCTTAAAGATATGAAAACTATTAGAGGCAAAAACATTAATCGTTTTTAGCATTCTACTTCTTTATCAATAATTGCATGACTATATTTCACCAGCATTTTACATCATTTTCGTTAAAATATGCTAATTATAATAATATATAAAATAATTTTATAAAATAATTCTTGAATTTTTAAATTAAAAGTGTAGAATAGTAAAGGGGAAGAATATTACTTCTCAAAAACACTAGAGTTGACAAGCCTAATAATGAAATTAAGACTTTGCCATTAATTTAGCGAAGTCTTTTATTTTGCAAAGAAGACCAATTGCAAATTTTCATATTCGGATGGAAAAATTGTTACAGATACATTTAACGAAATGTTTGTTATAACACATAGTATATTATAAGGAAGAATAAATTAAGTAATCCTTCAAAATTATAGTTTTAATATAATTGGGATCTATGTTTTTTATCAAGGATTATATGAATAGATTCACAACACACTTTTTAATTAGTATGTATTTAAAATAAGGAGGAATTTTATGGCTACTGAGCATTTAGTTTTGGGTATTTTGATATTTGTATTATCATATGCCATGATTGTTTCAGAAAAAATTAATAGAACTGTGGTTGCGGTATTCGGAGCTATTTTAATGATTTTGTTCCAAGTTATATCTCAAGATACAGCATTGGAGCATATAGATTTCAACACTCTTGGATTGCTAATTGGGATGATGATAATTGTAAACATCATTAAACGTACAGGTCTATTTCAGTACTTAGCTATTTATACTGCCAAAAAAGCTAAAGGAGACCCGATTAAAATTCTTTTATATTTATCAATCATTACAGCCGTAACATCAGGTTTACTTGATAATGTAACTACGATTCTTTTAATTGTTCCTGTAACTTTAGTTGTTGCAGATTCATTAAAAATTAATCCGTTGCCATTAATTATATCAGAAATTATGTCAGCAAATATCGGTGGTGCAGCAACCCTAATTGGAGATCCACCAAACATAATGATTGGTAGTTTTACAGGATTTGGATTTTTAGATTTTGTTACTAATGTAGGTCCATTAATGATTTTTGTATTCATAATAAATATATTGATTATTAAATTCATATACAGAAAATCATTAAAAGTGGATCCAGAGGATCGCTTAAAGCTCATGTCTCTTGACCCTAAAAAAGCGATAATTAATAAAAAACTATTGGTTACAAGTTTGATTGTATTGTTTATAACAATTACAGGATTTACACTATCAGAATTTTTAAATTTACAATCAGCTACAATTGCACTTTTTGGTGCATCCATGTTATTATTGCTATGTAAAGTTGAACCACAGGAAATTTTAGCGGATGTTGAATGGACTACTATCTTTTTCTTCGGTGGATTATTTATTCTTGTTGGAGCATTGGAAAGTATTGGTGTTATCTCAATGCTTGCAGAGAAATTGCTTATTATAACAAAAGGGTCTATTAAAACAACATCAATGATTGTTTTATGGGCTTCTGCTGTCCTTTCTTCATTCTTAGACAATATTCCTTATGTAGCAACTATGATTCCTCTTGTTAATAAAATGGAGATTCTTAGTTCAGTTGATTTCGAGCCTGTATGGTGGGCATTATCAATTGGCGCTTGTCTAGGTGGTAATGGCACTATTGTTGGGGCTTCGGCTAACGTTGTTGCCAGAGGAATAGTAGAACGCGACAATAGAAATCTATCATTCTTAAGTTATATGAAAATTGCTTATCCACTCATGATATTGTCAATTATATTTTCAACTGTATATTTGTTGATTTTCTATTTATAGGAGGAAAAATTTATGGATAAATATGTAAATTCTGAAGCTAATCAGCATGTGATGAAGCTTTTACTAGCTGGAGCAAAAGTTCAGGTTGTTTCAGGAAAAATGGTATATGTTAAATTTTTACTTGAAAATAATTTTCAAGTATCTTATGTATATCATATAAATAAAAAAAATAAATATTTTTTAGAAAGAATAAAACCTTATCCGCTTGCAATAAAGGAATTTAGTTCTGCAGATGAAGTTATCGATATAATCGAAATGGATTACCATCAATATAAAAATGCAGTTCAAAGTAAAAAGATTAATGAGTTTGTTAACATTAACAAGGAATTTCATCAAGTTATGAAGAGCTTTGAAGATTTATTCTTGTATTATAATATCCCAACTGAAACCATAAATTCAATTAAAGATAATATTGACAAGACTAAAGCTTTAATTACAAAAGCTACAAAGTCATCTAACCGAGTATTCTTTGAAAAGGATCCAGATAATCTTTAATTTACCAAATGAAAATACACTATATTAAAAGCGCTAATATTACACTGACCCCTAATTTGTTTAGTAAAAAATAAAAAGGTATAATGAACCTCCATTACAATAACTGTAAAGGAGGTTTTTTGTATGGAAAAGAATAGAGGTAGAAATAGAAGTTATTCGTTTTTATCGATTTAAAAGAAACAATGATTAAATAAATTAAACAAATACATACCTGAACTAAAACTGTAATCCTTCATTTATTTACAGTTTCATATATTCAATCTTTTTGAGATTCTCTTTCTTTCATTAAACTTGTTTTCATCAAACTTGGTGGTGTTATATATAACTTAGGAAAGATTTTCCTATCTAATGCATAATTTAAATAAATTAGAACTGCTTGAATTAAACCTAAGATAACCAGTAATCCTAATACATAATCATATCCTAGATTATCAATGATAAGTCCACAAATAACGTAACTTACATTAGCTCCAACAAAGTAGCCTAAGAATCCAATTGAAGACAACCTTCCTCGGTGAGATCCTGGAACTCTTCTGCTCATATATGGAGCAGATCCTATCATGTTTATAACTTCTGCTAAAGTGAAAACCAGTATAAAAATGAAGAACAGATATAGCGCACTTGCTCTGAAAATAATTATGAAACTTGCTCCTAGTAGAATTGCACCTATAGTCATTTTTTGTAGTTCATACTTTTTCCTTAAAACATAGGTCATTATCGGCGTCATAATAATAACTACTAGCCCGTTCGCACTAGAGATAAATCCATAATACTTAACTCCTAAATCCTCACCAAAAACATGAGCAACATATGTTGGTAATGTAAATGTCCATTGTTGATAAATAAATGCACCTATGGAACTTATAAGGATAAAGTAGATAATTGATTTTCTTTCTCCTAATATTTTAAAAATAGATTTCTTTTCATCCATATGTTCTTCATATTCATTCTTGTCTCCTTCTTTCATCTCATCATGTTTATAGACCTTTACCATAAATATAATCATGAATGTAGAAGTAATTGTTGTCAGACCATCTAAGATAAATGCTAGACTCAAATAATTTGTAAAAAGCAATCCAGCCATAGCTGCCCCAAATGCAAACCCTAAGTTGAATCCCAAATATGAAAGTGAAAAGACTTTTTCTCTTTCTGCCGGTAATGTAGCCTCAGCAATTAATGCATCAAAAGCTGGCCCTTCCATAGTTGCGAAAAATCCAGATGCAATTAAGAAATATATCATTATTTCTTGCGGTTGAACAATTGCACAAGCAAGGAAGAATATAACACTTAAAACATCTAAGATAATTATCATCTTCTTACGATTAAATTTATCAGCAAGTTTTCCACCAATCAGGTTTCCAACTAACATTAAAACCGCCACAATCGCCATAAGAGACCCAGCATATAGCATTGTATAACCTAATTTAATTGTTAAAATCAACGTGAGCATTGGAAAGATAAATGCTCCCATGCTCGTTACTAAACGAGCGAAAAATAATACGTATGCTGATTTAGATAATCCCCTGTATTGATTAAATATATTAGCAAACTTTTGTCTCAGTGATTCTTTTTCCATTTCCCCATTCTCCTCTATGTAAATCAAATATGTAAAGGATATAATACCCATAAATAATATAAATTCATATTAACAGAAAAATTGAATTAGTCAAGTTTTGTCTAATACTGTAGTTTCTATTGCCAATTCACTTTAAACCTTACTATTCTAATATACGATAGATTTCATGCAAGTAAATAAAAAATGCACGAACTGTTATGTTTCGTGCACTAATAGTAAATTTATATCGGTAATAATGCTTATGTTAATGCCGTTACTACTTTTTGTTTTTTTAAATTCTTAAAAGTACCCATTTTGATTGCTTTGCGATATTCAAATTTTAATGTATTTATTAAATCTTTAACCGAAATAATTTCATTTAGTCTAAAAGCATTACTCCCAGCAAATGCAAACCCGTTGTCCATCTTCCCTTTTTTTGCATTTAATAACGCTAGACTAATACAATAAGGGGCTTCTTCCTTTTTACAGGTGACAATACAATTAAATGGGCATTTAAATGGGTGTTTAAGCCCATTTTTAACATCATTTAAATATGGATTTCTTATTGCTCTTCCTGGAAGCCCTACTGGGCTCTCTATATATATAATATCTTCTTTTTTAGCATCTATATAAGTTTGTTTGAAAACGTCACTTGCATCACATTCTTCTGTAGTAACAAATCTTGTTGCCATTTGTACAGCTGAGGCTCCGTTATTTAGGTAATAATGGATATCAGAACCATCAAATATTCCTCCGCCTACTATAACAGGTATTTTTCTTTTATATTCTTTTTCAAACGGGGCAAGAACTTCTAAGACTTCTGGAAGTAGATTCTCAAGCTTATATGATTCTAATTCAATATTCTCTTTCTTAAAACCTAAATGTCCACCAGCAAGTGGTCCTTCTAGGACAAATGCATCTGGTAGATAATTATAATTCTTTAGCCATTTTTTAATAATGATTTTCGCCGCTCTTCCGGATGATATAATTGGAACTAATTTAGTTTTAGAAGTTTCTCTAATATACTTAGGTAGATCTATCGGAAGTCCAGCTCCTGCAAAGATAAAATCAATCTCTTCTTCTATTGCTGCCTCAACCAATTCACCAAAGTTAGATAAAGCGACCATTATATTTACTCCAAGTAATCCAGATGTCATTTTTTTAGCCTTAATTATTTCATTTCTTAAACCCTGCACATTATTATAATTAAAATCTTTTGATTTACCATCAAACATTCCTATTCCTGCAGCTGAAATAACTCCTATTCCACCTTCATTAGCTACAGCTGATGCTAGATTAGCTAATGAAATACCAACACCCATTCCACCTTGAACAATAGGTACTTTTGCAACTAATTCACCAATAACTAACTTATTCATTGTATTGTGTCTCATGATACACCATCCTTTTATTTGTTTATGACCAAAAACATTTTACATTACTATATCACACATAGTAATTTATAGCAATGAGTTTCTTCTAATAAAACATTATGTTTTTCATAGTATATATGAGTCTAATAATCAAATTTTAATATGTATATATAATTTTGATTATATATTAATATATTCTTCCTTCTGTCAATATAATTGCTTTTCTTTTTGTTAATAACTTTTGTGATGCTTTTAAGTTTTTTTTCTTTTTCATTAACGTTATTTATTGAAACTTGTATAAACTGCAATTTCTTGCAAATAAAAAAGCCTAGGTTATCTATGTAGTAAATGAAACACTACAAAAACCAAGGTCTAAGATTATTTGGCAGAACTAATATTCCTGAAACTTATTCGATATTTTTGTTAAGTTTCATTTCAATTGAATTAAGGAAAATTGCTCCAACAGCATTTCCAAAAATCATGATAAGAAGGTATAAAATCCCTTTCAAATTAATAGTATCGCTTAAAGAGAAATACAACATATTTACAATGCTATGTTCAAACTTAGATAGAATGAATATCATTACAGCAAAAATCAAAATAATGACCTTAGCTAAATCATTTTTTACATTTTTATAACTTTCAACTGCAATATATACCATCATTCCACAAAAAATAGATAATGTCAGTGTTTCATACCAAGTATGTTCTATTTTTGATGCGAATAACTCACTCCCTGCATTAACAACCTCAGATATACCTGTTAATCTAAAGAGAAATGCTACGATAGCTATACCAATCATATTACCTAATAATATTTTTAATAAGATAATTAAATATCCTTTTGAATATGGGAATGAATACCCCACTTTCCCTGTATATAAATAATAACCTCTATTTACAATAACTAATAATCCAAAACTAAAAAGTAATGACCCAATAATGTGGTTTTCTAAACTTAAATATACCAAGCCAGCAATGCCTATATATACTCCGGCAGCAATTGCTTTAAGTATGGTTCTTCTCTCGATGTTTTTCATTTAGTCTCTCTTTTCTATAATTAATGACTAGCTCTTTGATTTACACTTCACAAATATACACTAATCCTTGTTTATGTAATTCAATACTATGAACAGATTTAAATATTTCCTCTAATTCGCTTCTTGCATCTTTGATAAAGTTAAAATAATCTCCACCCTCAATACATTCGATAACATCTGAAATTAAATGTCTTTTGTTATTGTATTCAAATAATAGAACTTTATCTTTTGTAATTCGCTTCATTTCTTTATACATAATCATTCTTTCGGCTTTCTTCAAACCATGAGCTACATATGAAGCAACAGACATATCAAATTTCTTATCAACTATATCCAATCCATTTAATACATTACCATATTCAAATGAAATATTGTTATTGGTTTTACGCCTAGAAATTTTTAACATTCTAATAACTGGATCAATTCCAGTAACATTAAACCCATTTTCATGTAACGCTGATGCTAATGCTCCTGTTCCGCAGCCAATATCCACAACGCTCTTTGTGTTTGAAAATACATCAACTTGTTGTAAAATTTTTATATTATTTAAATATCTACGTTTCTGTGCCTTAAAAAACCAACCATAAAAAGGAGCTATGAGTTGAAATAAATAAGGATGGTTTCTATTCGCTTTCATGAGTGGCCTGCCTTTACAATTTATTATAACTTCTATTATAGCCTAAAGAACAAAAATATTGTTCCTAATGCTTCTTTTATTTATGGTTCCTTTCGTATGCTAACTGTATTAATTGTAACTTCTATTTTCATATTCTGTCTTTTTATTTGTGTTTCTATAATTACATCATTTTCTTGTTTTTTGTGTGTTTTGTTTTTTTAATGACTCTTTTACTAAATAATCTTCAAATCCACCTTCAAAAACAAATGCGCCATTATCCAATACCTTTATAACTTTATTAGTTACACTCGATAATAAGGAATGGTCATGTGATGAAATCAATAGTGACCCTTTATAGTTTTTTAATCCTTGGTTAACAGATTGAATTGCTTCTAAATCCAAATGATTTGTTGGTTGGTCAATTAGCAATGTATTTGCTTGTGACATCATCAACCTAGAAAGCATACATCGCATTTTTTCTCCACCACTAAGCACTTTAACTTGTTTTAATGGTTGATCTCCTGAAAATAACATTCTTCCTAAGAATCCTCTTAAATATGATTCAGCTGGATCTTTTGAATATTGTCTTAACCATTCAACAAGATTTAAGTCATTGTTTTTGAAGAATTCAGTGTTATCAGATGGAAGACTGGCCTTTACAACAGTTTGCCCCCACTTAATGGTTCCGCTATCTGGTTCAACTTCTCCAGCTAATACCTTAATTAATAAGGTTCTAGCTAAATCATTCTTTCCAGTAATAGCTACTTTTTCACCACGGTTAACAACGAAAGATACATTACTAAATACTAATTCACCTTTATATCTAGCTGAAAGATTAGTTACCTCTAGAACATCCTTGCCGAGGCTTTTAACTAGTTCAAATCCTACAAATGGGTATCTTCTACTTGAAGGCACTATTTCATCAAGATTAATTTTCTCCAGTGATTTCTTTCTTGATGTAGCTTGTGAAGATTTTGAAGCATTCGCACTAAATCTAGCAATGAATGCTTGAAGAGATTTTATTTTATCTTCTTTTTTCTTATTTGAATCTAACATTAACTTTTGAACTAATTGAGATGACTCTCTCCAAAAATCATAGTTACCACTATAGAGTTTAACCTTACTATAATCAATGTCTACAGTATGTGTACATACTTTATTTAAGAAGTGCCTATCATGTGATACTGTTATTACTGTTTGATCGTAATCTATAAGAAAGTTTTCTAACCATTTTATAGCCTGAAAATCTAAATGGTTTGTAGGTTCATCAAGCAAGAGAATATTAGGGTTACCAAATAAAGCTTGAGCTAATAAAACTTTTACTTTATTCTTGGCTAAAACTTCACTCATTTTCTTTTCAAAGACATTTCTAGGAACACCTAATCCGTTTAATAGTTTTTCTGCATCACTCTCTGCGTTCCAACCATCTACTTCAGCAAATTCAACTTCTAAATCAGCCAAATGTATTCCATCTTCATTAGTAAATGGTTCTTTAATATATAGTTCTTCTTTCTCTTGAATAATATCAAATAACCTTTTATGTCCCATTATTACTGTTTCAATAACGCTATATTCATCGTATTCAAAATGATCCTGTTTTAAAACAGCCATACGATTACCTTTTTCGATTATTACATTTCCTTTAGTTGATTCTTTTTCTCCTGATAGTATATTAAGAAAAGTAGATTTACCAGCACCATTAGCACCGATAACTCCATAACAATTTCCTTTAGTAAATTGTATATTTACATCTTCAAATACCTTCTTATCAGGGAAGATTAAATCTAGATTAGATACTGTAATCATATTACCAACTCCTTTAACCTTGAATATAGTATCATATAATTGAATTATTGCAAGAAAAATGATTAAGATATTGCATACTTATCGCCTAATATAAATCAACCTATGATATTATTTTAAATTTTAATATATTTTTTAGTTTTTCCTACAAAAAAAACCCAAGATTATATCTGTAGTATTTAAATACTACAAAACTCTCGGGCTAGTATATATTGAATGGAATTATAATCTGCTAAACAACTCTATTAATTCCAATCTATTTTTAGCTATTTATTTCTTTTTTTCAAATTTAATTCCATCTATTACTTCAACAAAAAATATCTGATCAATTGGTGTTTCAAATATAATTGATATTTTAAAGCATAACTCTAATGTCGGTGAATATTGTCCTTTTTCAATGGCAATTATTGTTTGACGTGACACACTAACCGCTTCAGCTAAATCTTTTTGAGTCATTTCATTTTTTAGGAATCTCTGTTTTCTCACATTATTTCCAATTATGAGCTTTTTCATAATTAAACCCCTCTTCTGTAATACCTAATCATTAATGATTCTGAAACTATATCTGTGATTAATCCCGCAATCATTAGAACGATGAAGAAGATATGGTTACTAACATCAAACAACTGTGTTACAAGTGCTAGAACGAATCCAAGACCGAAGATATACATTGAAGTAGCCGAAGCTTTCACTTGGATAAATTTGTCTCTTTCATCAACTATATCCATTTCATCTTCAATATCATTTCCTTTTGCAGTTTGAACTATTGATTCAAGAATATGAAAAATAATCATTATGATTATACGAGCAACAATTGATATTGGTATAAATATTAAGATTATAATAGCCCAAAATTTGAATATATTAGTATCATCTAATACCCCATTTAAGTACTTTTGATAAATAATTATTGCGTAAATAGTTGTGATTAGTACACTGCTAACAATATTAGTTAAGCTTTTTTTCTCATTATATGTCATAATTTATTCCTCCTTTATAATTTTATAAACAAAACATTGATTTCTTTATATAATACAACTCAAACTATGAATTTTCGTTATTAGTTAAAAGTTTGTTCATTGCTTTCTTATTAAATCCTTTAATAATCAACCAAAGAGCCATCACAATTTCCTGTGGCGCTAGCACCATTTGCAAATAAAATCCAAAACCAGTATCTAAACCGAATAGATGTAATATTGCATAAGCCATATATGGAACTACTCCAACAAATCCCCAGATAGTTAACCAGCGTGGGATTAGCTTTGTACGGTAAAAAGATATATATATGCAGGTAGCTCCTAGAAGAAACAAAATAGCTCCGATTGGTCCTAGTAGATCTTGGAACTTATATACTACGTTAGCAAAAGATTGTAAAATAGTTGCATTAGCTCCTGTGGCAACATATTCTTGGCCTACAGCAAATAATATTAGAAAACTAATCGCTGTAATAAAATAATACATTCCTTCTAACGCTCCACGAAAGAGCAACATACCCATAGCAAGTTCCTCGCTATCTTTTTTAAAAATCGGATATAGAAACACTGTCATAGCAACAAGTGATATTCCCATCAAGAGAATCAAAAAGGATCCCCCTAAAAGTTTTGATGAATCTGTAACAATAAGATCTAACAAACCTATCCCATCAAGCGGATTAGTTTGTACGGTTGACGATAACAGTTTTCCCCCAACAATTGTGCTTGCAACACCAAATACTGTACCTAAAAAGTAAAGCACCCCTGTCATAACCGAATTCATTCTGTAAGTTTTCAATTAATAATTCCTCCCTTTGACTTTACAAAAAGCTCTACGTAAAGTTCTACATACATAATGTAACATAGACTTTACACGATGTCAAGTATTATTTACATATATTTTTTACAGCTCTATCACGAGATAAAAAAACCTCCATTCAATATGGAGATTTATTATTTAATTTGCGATTCTTAAAATTGTTACATAAACTGCATTAATATTAAAGTAAGAATTGTTGCATATAATAATCCACCGATTGTAGCTACTGCCATAGGCTGCATCATTTCTGCGCCATTACCAACGCCGATAGCCATTGTAATTAAAGCTAAAATCGTTGTCAAAGCTGTCATGATAATTGGTCTTAATCAAGGAATTCTTATAAGTTAACCGAAATATGATATATGTTTTCTTTTTTGCTTTAAAAACCACTTTGATGAGTTGTTTTATTTAATGATTATATACATTAAAAAGAAAACGCTATTATAAGCGTTTTTTCATTTGTTAGATAAATTATGTTAGTTCCAAACTAAATATATCGCATTCAATATCTATCTTTATAAATCATAAATGCATACTAAAAAAAGCAATTAATATACCATAATATTTATTAACCTTTTGGATCATTGTGATTGTAATGCTGTAATAGCTACGACCGCAACGATGTCTTTATATGAACACCCACGTGAAAGATCGTTAACTGGTTTACTTAGTCCTTGTGTGATTGGTCCATATGCCGATGCATTCCCAAATCGTTCTACTAACTTATATCCAATATTTCCCGATTGCAAATCAGGGAATATTAATACATTTGCATATCCAGCAACATTACTTAATGGTGCTTTTTGTTTTGCGACAAAGGGTACTATTGCAGCATCAGCTTGCAATTCCCCATCAATTTTAAGATTTGGATACTTCGCTCTAACCATTTTCATTGCAGACACAACTTTGTCTACTGATTCACCAGTTGCACTTCCAAATGTAGAATATGATAGCATTGCAATTCTAGGTTCTTGCCTTGTTAGATAGTCAAATGATTTAGCTGTTTGAATTGCTATTTCTGATAATTCTTCTGCATTGGGGTTTATAACTAACCCACAATCAGCAAACGCAAATTCACGATTCCCTATGCCAATTGAATTAGGTGCATCAATAAGGAAAAACGATGATACAAGTTTAACATTCTTTGCAGTTCTAAGAATTTGAAGAGCTGGTCTTAAAACATCTCCTGTGGAGTTAATTGCACCAGCAACCATTCCATCTGCATCAGAATTTTCTACCATCATAACACCATAATGTATTGTATTGAGGATAAGTTTATTAGCCTCTTCTTTTGTCATCCCTTTTGCATTACGTAATTCAAATAGCCTATTGCTATATGAATTCCGTTTATCAGAGAGTTCAACGATAATAACTTCAACGCCTTCGCTCTCTAGCTTTTTAATTTCATCATTTACATCTTTTTCGTTAATTAAAACAACAATGTTTGCAATATTCTGAATTTTAATTTGTCTAGCAGCATCAATAATTCTCTGATCCTTACCTTCTGCTAAAACGATTGTTTTAGCATTTTGTTTTGCCTGGCTTATTATTCTTTCTAAAAGGTCCATTTCATCACCTCATTGCTACCTGATTTTATTGTAATTGTCTTCAGTTTGTACTGAATCAACTATTCCTGCAACACATAACTCAACAGGAGAATATGGTCCATCTATTTTAGTGATCATTCTAGCCGATCCACCTTCACTCAGGATAATAACTATATCGCCAATACCGGCTCCTACTCCATCAACCGCAAGCATTTCATCACCAAAAGGGATCAATTTTTCATCGACCGGTTGTACAAATAATAATGTTTTACCTTCTAATATTTTTTTCTTATGTGTTGAAACTAAATTTCCTACTACTTTTGCAAGTTGCATATTTTCACCTCAGATTAAAAAGTTTATTTATCTATGCGGTATACACTATCAACTATTCCTGCTATTCCTGCATCAACACAGGAAGTCGGAATTGGAAGATTCATTGCTCCTTCTTTACTCTTAGAATAAAAAACATATTCACCAACGCCAGCTCCACAACTATCTCCAGCAACAATTGGTGATCCTTGTTCCTCATATTTTGAGTTAACAGGTTGAAGCACAAGAAGTGAAACACCGTATAAATCTTCTACTTTTATTGTTGAAGTAACCATACCAATAACTTTTGCCATTTGCATGTTATCACTCCCTATTTTTTAGTAATCGTTTTTCAATATCTAAAATACTATTTATTCGTTTAATATTTCTTTCGCCTTCGAATTTAGTTGTTAAAAAGGTTTTTACAATTTCTTTTGAGACACCTTCTCCAACAACCATACTTCCAAGTGTTAATACATTTGCGCCATTGTGGTGGCGACTATTTCTTGCTGTATATATTTCATTTGCACATGCAGCTAAAACTCCGGGAACTTTGTTTGCCATCATAGCAGAGCCTATCCCAGCTCCATCAATCATGATGCCAAAATCACATTTTTTTGTAGAAACAGCATGTGCTACCAGGAATGCATAGTCTGGATAATCACATCTATTTTTATTATAAGTTCCAAAATCTTCATACTGTATATTTAATTCATCAGAAATATATTTTTTGATTTTTTCCTTTAATTCATATCCACCATGATCACAGCCAATTGCAACTTTCATATTTTATGTCTCCTTCTTATTTGCACTAAATACATTTTTTCCTTTAATATCGACATAATCTATAATAGCCATAATTGTAGCATCCACTGGTTTGTTTTTAGTTAGTTCTGTTAATCTCCCAGAACTTCCACTTACGACTAAAACCAGCTCAGAAAATCCAGCTCCAACAGCATCAATTGCTACTGCAGGTTTACCTTCATCTTCAAAAGTAAAAATGTTTACAGGTTGTACAACCTGCATCTTTAAACTATTCATACTTGGATCCTTTTGTGTACATACCACGGTTCCTATTATTCTAGCAGGATACATATAATCTCCTCTTTTCTATCATTAATAAGTACCTGTCGAAGGTTTTGAACCTTTGACAATATTGATACCCGAACTTGTTCCTATTCTGGTTGCACCAGCAGCTACCATCGCTCTTGCTGTCTTTGTATCACGAACGCCACCAGAAGCTTTTACACCCATTTTAGGACCTACTACTTCACGCATTAATTTTACGTCTTCAATAGTTGCTCCCCCAGTGTTAAATCCAGTTGATGTTTTTACAAAATCAGCCTTAGCCATTTTAGCTATGGTACATGCTTTTATTTTTTCTTCATCATTTAGTAAAGATGTTTCCAAAATAACTTTAACTAATGCACGACCTCTTGAAGCAAAAGTTACTCCTTCTATATCTTTTTTTACAGTATTCCAGTCGCCTGACTTCAAAGCTCCGATATTGATAACCATATCAATTTCATTAGCTCCATGTTTTAACGCGTCATAAGTCTCATCAATTTTAGCTCTTGTAGAAGATGCTCCTAATGGAAAACCTACAACACAACAAGTAGCGACTCCTGTTCCTGATAATAATCGTGAAACAAGCGATACATAATGTGTGTTTATACATACTGATTTAAATTTATATTCTATCGCTTCTTGACAGACTCTTGTTATATCGCTTTCTGTAGCTTCAGGCTTTAATAATGTATGATCAATAATTGAAGCTAGATCACTATTATTACTCACTTGAACTGTATTTACCCCATTATTTTCCTTTGAGATTTTACGATATACTTCTTCAGCAATTCTATCGATTAATTTATCTAATTCCATATTCTCAACTCTTTTCACTTTTCAATTTCAATCCTTTTCTTATATTTGTTTATTTGATTAGTGATTCAACGTCATCATGTGGTCTTGGTATTACATGCACCGATACCAATTCCCCGACTCTGCGCGCTGCTTCAGATCCCGCTTCAACCGCTGCCTTTACTGCGCCAACATCTCCACGTACCATTACTGTTACTAAGCCAGATCCGGTTTTTTCTCTTCCAATTAATCTAACATTAGCTGCTTTTACCATTGCATCTGCAGCTTCAATTGCTCCAACAAATCCTCTTGTTTCAACTAATCCTAATGCTTCTTTCATTTTCTTACCTCCATTTTAATTCTTTCTAATAATTTTAAATCTATTTTTCTTCAATAATAGATTTTAATAATTCTTCAACGTCTTCATGCGGACGAGGTATTACATGAGATGATGCTAATTGTCCGACTCTGCGCGCTGCTTCAGATCCCGCTTCAACTGCTGCTTTTACTGCACCTACGTCTCCGCGCACCATTACAGTAACATAACCTGATCCAATTTTTTCTTTTCCTAGCATAGTTACATTTGCTGATTTTACCATTGCATCTGCAGCTTCAATTGCCCCTACAAATCCAATTGTTTCAACTAATCCTAAAGCTTCTTTCATTTTTCTTTCCTCCGTTTTAGTGTTTTTTTGTTCTGTTTAGTGAAATAATTATTTAGCTTCTTTTTTTGCTTTTACTTCTTTGTGTTTTGAATCTAATAGTTGTTCAACGTCGTGATGTGGTCTTGGAATTACGTGTACTGATACTAATTCTCCGACTCTACGAGCTGCTTCAGATCCTGCTTCAACTGCTGCTTTTACTGCGCCTACATCTCCGCGTACCATTACAGTTACTAAACCTGATCCAGTTTTTTCTCTACCAACTAATTTAACATTAGCCGCTTTTACCATTGCATCTGCAGCTT